>NZ_AZFO01000005.1 GCF_001436305.1 Lactobacillus ultunensis DSM 16047
GACCAGAAGGCGTTAAGGCCGGTACTTTAAAGTTGGTTGGTACTCAAGTAGATAAGGTTCATAATGAGATGCTCAAGCTATTAGAAGATAAATCAGCTTACGATAAAATGGCTAATGCCAAGAATCCATATGGTGATGGTCATGCCAGCGATCGTATCATGGATGATATTTATTACTACTTCCATAAAGATGAAGTAGCTAAGCCAAAAGATTTTGAGTAGAAAAAAGAAGCAGCAATTTTATTTGCTGCTTCTTTTGTTCTTCTGTTCTTGAATGCGCATCTTAGCACGTTCAATCATGGTATGTTCTTGTTTTTGAAAGACAGATCTTGTAGTCAGGTAGTTGAAGACACCAACTAAAACTTGGTCGATGATCTTGACGAGCAAGGCGTTCAAGTGAAGCCATGATAAACCTACAAGCATGATTAATGTATCAGGGATTAAGCTGATGACACGATAAGTAAAGAAAACAATTAGTTTATGCCACGTAGAATGATCATGATCTACATTATTAATGAAGACGGCCTTTTGATTGAAATAAAACGAAGCTAAGTTGGACACGATAAAGGCAATTGTGTTGGAAATCACCATTACGCTATGCCACCATGAGTGTAAAATCATAAAAACGATCGTATTGATAAGTGCGGCTACAAAACCAAAGATCATATAGACCCACAGATTACGATGGCGTTTAATGAGCTTTTGACCTAGCTTGTGAATCTGAGCCTGATCAGCAATAGTGGCCTCTTTTTTATTTTTAGTCATTTAATTTATCAGCCATTTCCTTTGCAGCTTGATCAATTAATGCAATTGCATCGTCATCAGGAGCATTTTCGATAGTAACTGGCTTAGTAATTTCTGTGGCGTGACAATCTTTAAATGCTTTTTCATAATCAAAAACATTTTCACAATAATGTTTGCCGTAAGTCTTGTCACCGGAGCCCATTACAGCAAAATACTTACCAGTAAGGTCAAGCCCTTTTAATTCCTCATAGAAGTCTGCAAGTTCATCAGTCATTACACCTTCACCATAGGTATAAGTTATAAAAATGCAAAGATCACTTTCTAAATAATCACTAGCATCGGTAAAGCCAACGTCGCTTGTTTCAACGTCGAAACCATAATCTTGAAGATCTTCTTCTAAAATATCTGCCATGTCTTCATCATTACCAGTCATGCTGGCATAGACAATTCTTGCTTTCATGATTTTTCATACCTTTCAATGCATTGTACGACACCTTATTATACATGAAAACCCGGAGAATTTTGTTTCGTTTTGATAAACTTTTAAAAATATTCGTTAAAACGTTATAATGATAAGGAATACATTTTAAAAGGAGAAAAAATTTTGATTACAATTAAATCAATTCGTGAACTTAAAGGTATGCAAGCTTCAGGCCACCTTTTAGCTACTATGTTTGAAGGCTTGCGTGACGTTATTAAGCCAGGAATTTCAACCTGGGAAATTGAAGAGTTTTGTCAAAAATTTGTTAAGAGTCGTGGTGGACGTCTTTCAGAACAAGGTTTTGAAGGTTATAAATATGGTACTTGTATTTCAGTTAATGATGAAATTGCTCACCAAACTCCAAGAAAGGATCGTATTTTAAAGGAAGGCGACATTGTTAAGGTTGATGTTACCTGCAATTTGAACGGTTATGAATCAGATTCATGTACTACTTTCCCAGTTGGCAAAATTTCAGATGCTGATAAAAAGCTAATAGAAGTAACTAAGAAAGCTATGTATCTGGGTATTGATCAAGCTGTTTTAGGTAACCGTATTGGTGATATTGGTGCTGCTATTCAACATTGGGTAGAAGATGAGAACCATTATGGTGATGTTCGTGAATTAATTGGTCACGGTATTCAACCATCAATTCATGAAGATCCAGAAGTTCCACACTGGGGTAAAGCTGGTCACGGCATTCGCTTACGTGAAGGAATGACCATTACTTGTGAACCAATGGTTGAAGCTGGTGGCGATTGGCACATTGACCAAAGAACTGTAGATGATCCAAATGATGATTGGGTATACTATGCAACTCCAGATGGCTCAAATGCTGCTCAATTTG
Source organism: Lactobacillus ultunensis DSM 16047 (assembly GCF_001436305.1). GTDB lineage: Bacteria > Bacillota > Bacilli > Lactobacillales > Lactobacillaceae > Lactobacillus > Lactobacillus ultunensis. Next base: position 2,069 of record NZ_AZFO01000005.1, read on the forward strand.
AACACACCTTTGCTATTACCAAGGATGGTCCTAAGATTTTGACTTTACAACATCCTTATGATGGTTTAGAAAAGTATATCCCTCATTTTGATGAGATGGATGACTAGGTTTTTTAATGAACAAAAAGAGTCGACTCGATTCCAAATTTGGTAAGTTTATTCTTACTTTGCGTACAACTCTGTCTCAGGGTGAAATATTTGATAGTTCGATTGTAATTGCCTATTATATTTTATTTTCGATTTTTCCGATCATCATTATTATCGGAAATGTTTTACCCTTGTTTCATATTGATACGGCACCGATTGCGAAGTATTTAAACGTCGTTTTTCCGGATCAAGTGTCAGAGTTTATTATGCCGATTGTTAATTCGTTACTTAAGACAACTTCAACAGGATATATGTCGTTCGGTATTATCTTAGCCGTGTGGTCATTTTCTAATTTAGTTAATGCTATTCGTTTAGGTGAAAATCGGCTTTATGGCGTACACCAAGTTGAATTAAAACTTTCAATTGTTAATTTTATTTGGACACGAATGATCACTATTGCTTTTACGGCTTTAATGATTATCATTTTTACGGCTGTCAGTATTGTGTTAGTTTTTGGTCAACAGTTGCTTAATGTACTGCAACCGATTTTTCATTTACCGGTGAATGAAATTAATAAGATATTTAGCTACCGCTATCCTGTGGTTATATTAGTTATGGTTTTAGCGGTATCATATTTGAACTATGTTTTGCCCAACATTAAATTAAAAAAGCGCGTAATTTGGCCAGGTGTAATTACTACAGTAATTGGTTGGTTAGGACTTTCATTTTTATTTAGTTTTTACTTACATAATTTTCCGATTACATGGGAAAATTATGGTATTGTAGGTACCTTTATTATTTTTATGTTGTGGCTAAATATAGCAGCTGTTTTGTTTTTAGTTGGGGTTGCTGTCAATGCAGCGATTATTCATAATCGTGTAGGAGAATTAGAATATTCGGCTGGTAGGATTGCAAGTTATATTCAAGATAAAAGACGAAAACAAAGTAGCTGATAATTTAGAAATTTGCTATGATTATTTTATAAATTTGATATGGAAAGTGTGTTTATATGAAAGTAAGAAAAGCTGTTATTCCAGCAGCCGGCTTGGGTACTAGATTCTTACCCGCTACTAAAGCTTTACCTAAAGAAATGTTGCCAATTGTTGATAAGCCAACAATTCAATTTATTGTAGAAGAAGCTAAGAAGTCTGGCATCGAAGATATTTTGATCGTAATTGGTAAAAATAAGCGTCCAATTGAAGATCACTTTGATTCTAATCCTGAATTGGAACAAGATCTAAAAGAAAAGGGTAAGAATGACCTTTTGAAATTAACTCAAAGTATTACTCACCTGGGCGTCAATTTGTATTACACTAGACAACCACACCCAGCTGGTTTAGGGGATGCAATTTTCCGTGCCCGTAGCTTCGTTGGTGATGAACCATTTGTAGTTATGTTGGGCGATGATTTAATGGATGATAAGGTTCCATTAACTAAGCAATTGATTGAGCGTTATAACAAGACTCATGCTTCAACAATTGCCGTAATGCAAGTACCTCATAAAGAAGTTTCTAAGTACGGTGTCATTGAACCAGAGAATGAAATCATGCCTGGTTTAATCAATGTTAAGTCATTTGTGGAAAAGCCAGATATTGATAAGGCTCCAAGTGATTATGCAATTATTGGCCGTTACTTGCTTACGCCAGAAATTTTTGATATTTTAGCTCATCAAAAACCAGGTCGTGGTGGTGAAATTCAATTGACTGATGCCATTGATACAATGAACAAAACTCAAAGGGTTTTTGCTCATGTGTTCAAGGGTGAACGTCATGATGTTGGTAACAAGGAAGGTTATCTTGAAACTTCAATTGAATATGGTTTAAAGCACCCTGAAATCAAGGAACAGCTTCGTGCATATATTCAACGTTTAGATAAAAAGTTTGAAGCTGAAGATAAAGCTAAAAAATAAATTCTTAATTAATATTGTAGAAGGCTACGTATTTTGCGTAGTCTTTTTACGTATTCTTAATAATTTTTTGCTATTATTTTGTTTGTTACAATTACAAAATGGAGAGAATTTAATGAAAGATATTTATATTGTTGCTGCTAAAAGAACGCCTTTTGGAAAGTATCGTGGCTTTTTTAAAGATGTTTTTGCAGTTGATTTGGGAGTAATAGCATTAAAAGGTACTTTGAAGACTGGTGGAATTAATCCAAAAGACATCCAAGCTTTATTTATGGGTAATGTTTTATCTACTGGTCTAGGTGAAAATATGGCTAGACAGGTTGCACTTCATTCAGGAATGAAGCAAGAATCTGTGGCAGTTACTATCAATGAAGTATGTGGCTCTAGTTTGAAAGCCGTTCGTTTGGCTCAAGGTCAAATGGAAATGGGAGATCTTGACTTAGTTGCAGTGGGTGGTAGTGAAAATATGACTCGTGCACCTTATTTTGTTAAAAAAGAGAATAAGGATCACCCAGTTGATAGTATGGTCAGCACAATGATTAATGACGGCTTAATGGATGCTTTTTCTAACAAATATATGGGTATTACGGCGGAAAATGTTGCCGAGAAATATCATGTTTCGCGTAAAGATATGGATGAATTTAGTTTGCGCTCACATCGCTTAGCTACTAAGGCAACGAAATCAGGTTTCTTTGATAATGAGATATTAAAAGTGGAAATTGATGGTCAAACTCTAGATCATGATGAATCGATTCGACCAGATACTACACTTGAAGCTTTAAGTGACTTAAAGCCAGTTTTCAAGAAAGATGGTCAGGTTACAGCTGGCAATTCCTCGACATTGAATGATGGTGCTAGCATGTTGGTCTTAGCTACTAAAGAGAAAATGGAAGAATTGCACTTAACGCCAATTGCTAAATTAGGTCAATTTGCGGAAGCCGGCTTTGATCCAGCTTACATGGGTTATACGCCATATTTTGCAGTCAAAAAGTTGCTAGCTAAAACTGGGCGAACAATTAACGACTATGATGTTATTGAATTAAATGAAGCCTTTGCAGCTCAAAGCGTTGCAGTTGCACGTGATTTGCACGTTCCAATGGATAAGCTTAATATCATGGGCGGAGCTATTGCATTAGGTCATCCCCTAGGAGCAACTGGCACACGTCTAGTCGCTTCAGCAATTAGTGGTTTAAAGAATAGAAATGGCAAACGAGCTTTGGTTACCTTGTGTATTGGTGGCGGTCAAGCCGTTGCTTATGAAATAGAGAATGCATAATGAAATTTTATCGATTAACGCCCGAGCAGCGAAGACAAATTTTAATAACTGAAGGAATTAAGTTAGAAGATATTGATCAACACATTCTTGAGCGTTTAGACAAGCTAAGTGAAAATGTCGTTGGACAACTCCGGCTTCCATTAGGCGTAGTTCAAAATCTGTGTGTTAATGGAAAAAAATATTGGGTCCCGATGGCAGTGGAAGAACCATCTGTAGTTGCTGCTGCTAACCACGGAGCTAATATTTTTGCCAAAAATGGCGGAGTACAAAGTAATAGTAAGCGCCAAGGAATCTATGGCCAAATTGTGTTAAAGGTTGATGAATATTTTTCTTTAGTTGATCTTGAAAAAGAATTTCCTGAACTTATCGATGATGCAAATCAAAAATTTGCTAGTTTAATTAGACATGGTGGCGGTACTCGAAAAATCACAGCTAATCAAAAAGATGACCTGGTTTACCTTAAGGTACTAGTTGATCCAGCTGAAGCAATGGGTGCCAATAAAACCAATTCAATTTTGGAATTTTTAGGTGCAAAATTAGAAAATTTTGCTGGTGTTGAAGAAAAACTTTTTGCCATTTTGTCTAACTATCCTAGTCAATTAACTACAGCTAGAGTTGAGCTTGATCCTAAAACGGTTGGCGGTCAAAAAGTGGCAAAACGAGTAGCTTTATTAAGCAAAATTGGTTGGGATAATCCTTATCGTGCGGTAACTAACAATAAGGGCATTATGAATGGTGTAGATGCTGTACTTTTAGCAACCGGTAATGATTATCGTGCAATTGAGAGTGCTACAGCTGTTCTGGCAAGTCAGGATGGACAGTACCGTAGTTTGTCTAAGTGGACAATGAAAGATAATAAATTAATCGGTACTCTAACTTTGCCAATGGCGATTGGAGTAGTAGGCGGTTCAATTAAAGCGCGTCACGATGTGCAGCAAAGCTTTTCTATTCTTGGAAATAAAATTACCAGTAAGGATTTGTCGGAAATTATCGTTAGCACTGGTTTAGCCAATAATTTAGCTGCACTATTGGCAATTTCAACTGTGGGTATTCAAGCGGGGCACATGAAACTACAAGCTCGAAATGTAGTTGCGGAACTTGATGCAAACGATAAGGAAAAACAGTTAGTTTTAGATAAAATGGTAACAGAGAAGAATTACTCTGAAAGTCATGCACAAGAACTTTTACAGAAATTAAGAGAGGAAAAATAATGCAGGTAGGTATTGATAAAATCGGTCTTTTTACGCCAAATAAGTATGTTGATATGGTTGATTTAGCTCATGCTAGAAATCAAGATCCCAATAAGTTTTTAATTGGAATTGGTCAGAGTGAAATGAGTGTAGCTGATCAAACTCAAGATGCCGTTTCAATGGGAATTAATGCGACAATGAAATACATTGATCGTATTGATAAAGATAAGGTTGGTTTACTTGTTTTTGGTACTGAAAGTGGAATTGATCAATCCAAGTCTGCTTCATTATTTGTTAAGACTGCATTGAAATTAAAGCCAGAAGTGCGAACTTTTGAAGTTAAGGAAGCATGTTTTGGTTTAACTGCAGCTTTAATGATTGCTCGTGACTTTGTCAGAGTGCATCCCCACCAAACTGCTATTGTAATTGGTAGTGATATTGCTCGTTACGGAATAAATACACCAGGAGAAGTCACACAGGGCGCTGGTAGCATTAGTATGTTGATTAAGACGGATCCAAGTATTTTAGCGTTAAATGATGGTCACAGTGCTTATAGTGAGGATATTAATGATTTCTGGCGGCCTAACGATTCACGCGTGGCAATGGTTGATGGCAAATATTCTACTCAGGTATATTTGGATTTCTTTACAAAGACTTTTAATGATTATAAGAAAGAAAAAAATCTAGCCACTAAAGACTTCGATGCACTAATTTACCATTTGCCGTTTACTAAGATGGGACTTAAAGCAAATAGAATTGCGGTTGAAGATCAAGACGAAAAGACAACGGAAAAACTGCAAAACAGTTTTGAGGCATCTAAGCAATTATCTCGCCATGTTGGTAATATTTATACAGCATCTTTATATATGAGTCTGCTTAGTTTATTAGAAAAAGGCAATTTGCCTGCTGGTTCGTTAGTTGGTTTGTTTTCATATGGTTCTGGCGCAATGGGTGAATTTTATAGTGGCAATTTAGTTCCAGGATATGAAAAGGAAATTAATCCAGTTGCTGATCAAGCAATGTTAGATCGTCGCCAAAAATTGACTATTGCAGAATATGAAGATGTCTTTAACACTGCTCTAAAGGATCCAGTAGATGGTAAGGAATTGACTAGTGATGATGCAGCCGGAACTTGGTATTTTGCTGGAACTCAAGGTCATATCCGGCAATACAAACAAAAGTAAAAAAATAATCATGGTCGTTAGATCATGATTATTTTTATTTCAGAACAGCTTGTCCTGTTTCTTCCCTAATTTGTAGGCCGAAAATGGGATATTCCTGATCATTGACTACAGCTAAAAGAGGGATGCCACGACCATGTATTCTGCCTACTAATTTAATTAGTCTAATTTTGGTTAATGGCTTTTTTCCTGGATAAAGCAAGCATTTATCGCCTGCTAAAGTAAGTTTGCTCCAAGGCAATAGTTGATTATCAATCTGTAAGTAAAAAGCAGTATTTATATTTAAATCATCAATTAATTGAAGTAAATCTGTTAAACGCATTTTTTAGTACAATAAAGTTAAAATAAGATTATCAATTAAATTATAAGATAAATACTACTAAAATAATTCGGAAGTGCTCATCATGAAGAAAAAATTATTATTGTCATCTATAGCTGTAGCAGGCCTTGGCTTACTTGCAGCTGGAGAATACTTTTTTAAATATGCTATGACACCTTACAATAAAGAGCCTGATTCTAAAAAGTTATCAGGTAAGGATCCCCTTTATCGAGATAAAGTTTGGTTTAAGGATTTTCCAAAGGAAAAATGGACTATTAAGTCAGATAAAGGACTTAACTTGTTTGCTCAATATTTGAATCATCATTCTGATAAAACGGCTATTTTGCTTCATGGTTTTATGAGTGATGGTGATAGCATGGGTGGTTTTGCTAAAATGTTTTATGACTTGGGCTTTAACATTCTGTTGCCAGATGCTCGTGCTCAAGGAAGAAGCGAAGGCAAATACATTGGTTATGGTTGGGTTGAAAAAGAAGATATTCTAGCTTGGATTAATCAAGTAATTATCAAGGTAGGGTCTAACAGTAAAATCGTCATCATGGGACAGAGTATGGGCGGTGCCACTGCAATGATGGTTAGTGGATTAGATTTGCCAGTTCAGGTTAAAGCATTTATTGAAGATTGTGGCTATTCGAGCGTGAAAGAAGAAATTGAATATCAGGCAGGAAATTTATTTAATCTGCGTGCTTTTCCTCGAATTCCTGTAATTGAGACAGTAAGCTGTATTAATAAGCTCAGAAATGGCTTTTTCCTGGGACATGCATCTGCGGTGAAACAATTAAGAAAAAATACTAGACCGTTCTTATTTATCCATGGTGGTAAGGATCATTTTGTACCGACAAAAATGGTTTATCAAAATTATGCAGCAACAAATGCGCCCAAAGAATTATGGATTGCGCCTTTAGCTGGGCATGCTTTATCTTATCCTATGTATAAAACAGAATATCAACAGCGTGTTAGAGCCTTTTTGAAAAAATATAATTGTTAATCATTGCAAGCGGTTACACAAGCGGATATAATTAGAAGTGTGGAAGAGGTAGAAATAAAGTTAACAGATTATAAAACAAACAATAAGTTTTTATCTCCAGAATTGTATTATTATTGGAAACTTGAAAGATTCTCTATATGTAGAGGTGTCAGCCATAAATCATTTAATGATGCTAGATTATTTGATTATCAGTGGCTGTTCGCAAAAACTCCAATTCATTAAAAAGTTACGTTTTATGTAAAGACCCGAACAAGTGAATGTTAATATTGGTTGCGATAGCCATTGTTTATTACATACCAAACAACTGAAAATCGTGACTATCAATTGATGAGCTACCTCATCCACTTGAAATTGCAGCTATTAAGAGACAAGGATTGTCCGATAGCTGCTTTTTTGTATGCAAAAAGTCTAGTCGTTTGACTAGGCTAATTGGTTATTTCCTTAAAATTAACTTAGCAATAGCTTCACAACGTGGAGTTTGAGGTAACATATCAACGTTTTGAATGACACGGACATCATAAGCTTCACTAAGTAAAACTAAATCTTGAGCTAGAGTTGAAGGGTTACATGAGATATAAACGAAAGTTTGAGGTTTAACCCTTAAAATTGTCTTGATCAAGCTCTTTGCTAAACCAGTTCTTGGTGGATCCACAATTAAGGCATCAATAGATACGCCACTATTTTGTAACTCTGGTAAAACTTTTTCTGTACTGCCTTGAATATAATCGGCATTCTTGATGTGATTTAATTCAACGTTGTGTTCTGCATCTTTAACTGCTTCTGGAATAGTCTCAATGCCCACAACATGTTTAACGCGATCAGCTGCGAGAATACCTAAGGTACCTACACCACTATAAGCATCAATTAAGGTTTGATCAGGCGTTAAGTCTAAGTACTTCAAGGCTTCAGAGTACAGGTTAGTAGTTTGAACAGGATTGAGTTGGAAGAAAGCACGTGGGGACAAGGCAAATTTCTTGCCTAAGATTTCTTTAACGATTTGATTCTTACCTAATAGTTTCTCAGTCTTATTGCCCCAAACTTGTGGATTTTGCCATTCAGTTTCATTTTGGTAAACACTGACAACATGATCAAGTTTCATGATTTCCTTAGCTAAAGGAATCAAATTCTTAATCTTATGGTCAATTGTAATTAAAGTAACCTGAATTTCTTTGTTGGCTTCTGATTGGCGAACAACTACGGTTTTAATTCCAGGTAAATGTCTTCTGTAATTGGCAACTGGAACATGTAGTTTTTCAATTAAGACTTTAATTTCACGTTCTGTTTTTTGCGTATCTTCGCTTTGAGTAGGCATCTTAGGAAGGTCAATTAAACGATGTGAATTTGGTGCAAACAGTCCTAATTTGATCTTACCATGTACATTTTCAATTTGGTATTGAGCCTTATTGCGATAGTGCCAAGGGTCTGGAGCAGGAATAGTCTTTTTGACCTTATATTTAGCGTAGCCACGTGGGTGGTATTTCTTAAGAGATTCAAGCATGTTGTTGCGCTTAAATTCAAGTTGCTTGTCATAAGACAAATGAGCTAACTCAAGACCACCAATTTCGGGGTCGACGCCTTCTGGAAAGGCAACACGGTCAGGACTCTTTTCTTTAATCCGAACAAGTTCGCCCTGAAGGTAATGTGGATAGCTTTTTACAATTTTAGCTACAACTACTTCATCTGGGAGAGCACCAGGAATAAAGATGATCTTCTTTTTGTAATAGCCAATGCCTTCACCATTAATGCCTAAACGCTTGATGGTAATGATGACATCTTTTTCACGATGTTGTTTATTCTTAGAAAATTTTCTGTTCATTATCTTATTCTTTCTACTAAAAACTAAATTACATTGCTATTAATTGTACTACCTAAAAAAAGTTCTTAGCAAGCCTTACGAAAATTTGCTAGCATGTATTTTGGAATATTGTGAGGTGAAAAAATGCTGATAACCAAAGTAAGTGCACAACGGCGACCAGGTCGCTATAATATTTTCTTGGATGGTAAATATGCCTTTTCCGCGAGTGAGAAAACTGTAGCTGAATTTGTTCTTTTAAAAGGAAAAGAATTAGATGATGCTCAAGTTGAAAAAATTAAACAATTTGATGCAGATGCTAAAGCAAGTGATCTTGCAGCGCACTTTTTAAGTTATGAACCACGAACTATTTTTGAGGTATTGCAGTATCTTAAAAAACATGAGATTTCAGATGAGGCAGCTAATAGTGCTGTGAGTCAGCTGAATGAATTAGGCTATCTTGATGATCAGCAATATATGAAATTGTTTATTAAGAATAATTTGCGGGTTGGATCAGATGGATCGAAAAGTTTATTGCGTAAATTAACCCAAAAAGGTGTTAATCCTGAGATTAGTCAGGATGAATTAGATGAAGTGGCTGATGAAGAGTGGATTGAAGTTGGGCAAAGAGTTGTTAAATCAATGGTACATCAACTTGGAAAAATCTCGCAACGTGAAATAGAGCGTAAGATGAGAACTAAACTGCTAAGTCATGGCTTTGATAGTGGCATTAGTACAGAAGTTATCGCGTCTTTAGATTTGCAAGAAGATGAAGATACGCAAATGGAAGCTTTGAAAAAGCAGGGCATTAAAGCTTATAAACGTTTTCACCGTTTTGATGAATCTGAACGAAAGTTTAAGATAAAAAAGTATTTATTTAGTCATGGTTTCTCATCTGGTGAAATCGATGCTTTTTTGAATGGCGAAGTAATTGATTTGAGTGAATTAGCTGAATATTAAGGAGAAAAAATGAAGAAAGTTATTGATAAAAAATTATTCGTTGGTCGTCCATTTCCAAGTAGTATGATGAATGCACAAAAGAGTTTTATGGAATCTAATCAACAACTTGAAAATGATGAAGTTTTTCAGAAATTTTTAGCTGATCATGATTTGGAAAACAAACGAACCGCTTTGATTGTTTCTGCACCTGAAAGTTTTATGTACTGGTATGGTGTTTTGTTAGATGATAAGCCGATTGATGTGCCTACAGGTCTAATGAAGTTTGAATTGCCTAAGGCTGAAATAGATGAGGAAGAAGAGGAAAATCAAAATTTAGTTTACTTCAATTTACCTTTAGTTAGCACGGTACCTAACTTTGTAAAAAGGGTTGTGGCAAATGGCGTTAAGGTTTATCAAAATTTAGGTGATAGTGATACGCCTTATATTGTTTGGGATCTTAATTTGGATACAAAAAAACTGACCCAAGATTTCTACGTAAAGGTCAGTGAATAGAATTAATGTTGTTCTGGATCAATCGATAGGTTGTCATATTCTACATAGGCACCTAAGCAAGTTGAAACGAACATAATTAACAAAACAAAGCCGATGGAGCTACCAACAATTTGATCAAGTGTCAATACTGAGCGAACTAGATACGTTGCTGCAAAACACAAGATAAAATCTAAAATAATGTTAGCAAATAATAAATAATAGCGTCGCCTAATGCTGAAGAAACGCAATAGCTGTTTTAGCAAACCATCATTAATTTGGACAGCTAATAAGTCAACAGGGCGTTGAATAGTGGCTTTGACAGCAAACATAATGATTGAACCAACAAGTGCACCGATAATAGTGCGGTAGATTTCTGCTGAGTGCAATACTAATGCATTATAGCCAATTCCAATAATTAGCAGACTACAAATGTATGGGATTAATAGTAAAAATGTAAAAACAAGCAAGACATGGCTTTTTTTCATAAGTCTTACCTCCTCTAGTCTTATGTGCTATTTTAACATAATGAGGCTTGCTCTATGCTATAATAGCTATATTTAGATAACTTTTTAAGAAAGAGAGTAGAAAAATGAGTAGTGATCCGGGAGCGGAAAATCTTTTTGATCGCTTGCGCAATAGGTTATCTGGTGAGAAAAAAGAGGGAACTAAAGATCATTTAGAAAAGGAAATTAATGAGCTGCACGATAATCATAAGATTGATGATGCAGAATTCTCAATGCTTGAGGGAATTTTAGATTTCCAAGGCAAGATGGCTCGTGAAGTAATGGTGCCACGAACAGATGCCTTCATGGTGGATGCAGAAGAAAGTTTTCAAGATAATTTGGATGAGATTTTACGAGAACCATATTCACGCATTCCGGTGTATAAAAAAGATAAAGATAAGATCGTAGGCATTATTCATATTAGAACGGTATTACGAAAAGCTAAACAGAAGGGCTTTGAAAATCTTGATTACCAAGATGTAATGACGGAGCCTTTATTTGCGCCGGAAACTGCAGAATTAGGTGATTTGTTGATGGAAATGCAACAGACTCAGCGTCAATTAGCTATCTTGACCGATGAATATGGTGGTGTTACCGGCTTAGCTACAATTGAAGATTTGATCGAAGAGATTGTCGGGGATATCGATGATGAGGTCGATCATACTGAAATCCTGTATAATCAAATAGCTCCCAATAAATATATTATTTATGGCAAGATGCCCTTAGATGATTTTAACGAACAATTTGGCACTAAATTAGAGATGGAAGATGTCGATACAGTAGCGGGTTATGTCATTAACACTCTAAAGGTGATCCCTGCTAAAGGGGAAAAGCTGACAATAGATATTGGAGATGGCATGAGCTTAACGACTAGAAGAATGAAGGGGTCGCGTTTGCTTACTGTTTTATTATCAAAAGAAACGAAAAAGGAAGAAGATATAAAAGACTAATGGATAAAGAGTTAGCAGATAAAGTTAAAAAGAGAAGAACATTTGCAATTATTTCTCACCCGGATGCAGGTAAGACTACGATTACTGAACAAATGCTTTTATTTGGTGGGGTAATCCGTAAAGCTGGTACTGTTAAAGCGCGTAAGACTGGTAACTATGCTACAAGTGACTGGATGGAAATTGAAAAGAAACGTGGTATTTCAGTTACTAGTTCTGTTATGCAATTTGAATATAAGGGTAAGAGAATTAATATTTTGGATACACCGGGTCACCAAGATTTCTCTGAAGATACTTATCGAACTTTAATGGCAGTAGACGCAGCTGTCATGGTAATTGACTCAGCCAAGGGTATCGAACCTCAAACCAAGAAGTTGTTCAAGGTTGTTAAACAACGTGGTATTCCTATTTTTACCTTTATGAACAAACTTGACCGTGATGGCCGTCCACCTTTGGATTTAATTGCTGAATTGGAAGATCTGTTGGGAATCGAAGGCGTAGCAATGGATTGGCCAATTGGTTCAGGTCAAACTTTAAAAGGCTTGTACGATATTGCTAATAAACGAGTTGAACTTTACCGTGAGAATGATAAGGATCGTTTTTTGCCACTTAACGATGAAGGAACTTTACCGGATAATGAACCACTTAGTCAGGATCCTCAATTTAAAGATACGCTTGATGAAATTGACCTGATAAAAGAAGCTGGTAATAAGTTTGATCGTGAAAAGATTGCAATGGGTGATCAAACTCCTGTCTTCTTTGGTTCTGCTTTGACTAATTTTGGGGTTGAAACCTTCTTGAATAGTTTCGTTGATTTAGCTCCGGCTCCAGAAAGTCATACTGTTAACGGGGATGAAGAATTAAGTCCAGAAGACCCTGAATTTTCAGGTTTTGTTTTCAAAATTCAAGCTAATATGAATCCTCATCACCGTGATCGAATTGCTTTTGTTCGTGTAGGTAGTGGTGAATTTAAAAAGGGCTTAGATGTAATTTTAGCAAGAACAGGAAAGCCAATTCGTTTAAATAATGCAACTGAATTTATGTCTAGTGAACGTGTACAAGTTTCAGATGCTGTTGCTGGTGATATTGTTGGATTGTACGATACAGGTAATTTCCAAATTGGGGACAGTATTTATGCCGGTAAGCGTAAGATTATTTACCCACCACTTCCAGAATTTACCCCTGAACTCTTTATGCGGGTAACTGCTAAGAATGTAATGAAGCAGAAGTCATTCCATAAAGGGATGAACCAATTAGTGCAAGAAGGTGCGATTCAACTTTATCGTAACTATCAAACTGATGAATATATTTTAGGTGCGGTAGGTCAATTGCAATTTGAAGTATTCCAATTCAGAATGAAGAATGAATATAATTCTGAAGTTGAAATGAATAGTATTGGTCATCGTGTTGCACGTTGGATCGATCCTGATCAATTAGATCCACGCATGTCTAATAGTCGGAACCTGTTGGTAAAGGACCGTTATGGTAATCCTTTGTTCTTATTTGAAAATGAATTTGCGGAACGATTCTTCCATGACAAGTATCCAGATGTTAAATTGACTGAAAAATTATAAAAATATAAAAAATCCTAGGAAATCTATTCCTAGGATTTTTTAGTAGCTAAAATTTCTATTACTTGTCAACGTGAATTTCGATTACGTGACGACTCTTATCAACAGTTAATGTATATGAAGAATCATAGTTTTTAATTAAACGATTGATAATAAATTCAACTTCATCTTCACGAACGCGGCGATCGTGATTTTCAAGTGCAATACCGATAGCGTTCTTACTTTCAGTATAAATTACTGACGTATTACCTAATGAGTACACTTTGACATAATTAGCATCGGTAGTATTAAGCTGACTTTGAACCAAATCAGAATAATTATTGGTTACATCAATTAAATGCATGGATTTCACCCGTTTCTCTTAGCTTTTCTATCATACTTTTAGTATACCTCAAATCAAAGTTGAAATATCAATTTTGTGTATAGAACTTTATTTAAATATTTAACAAAAAAGATTCTAAAGTTTAAGCTTCAGAATCTTTTTGCGTATAACTTAAAAACTGTCTAATTAATTATTATTGTTGGTCTTCATCACTAATTACGATTTGACCATCTTTAACATCTGCTTTTAGATTCTTGCTGTCAGTATGATCAAGTTTATAATCAGCAACTTTATCTTCAATTTCTTCTTGAATTGTACGACGAAGTGGACGAGCACCTAAAGCAGGGTTGAAACCATCATTTACTAATTTTTCCTTAGCTGCATCAGTGACATCAATATGAATACCTTGATCCTTAACCATATCATTAGTATTTTTGAGCATTAAGTCAACGATCTTGAGTAAGTCTGGTTTAGTCAATTCATTGAATTCAATAACGTCATCTAGACGGTTTAAGAATTCTGGCTTAAAGAATTGACTCATGTTCTTTCTTGCTGATTCACGTTCTTCATCTTCATTTTCAGCAGCAAAGCCGACACTGGCATTCTTGATGCCTTGACCTGCATTAGAGGTCATGATAATGATTGTGTCTTTGAATGAAACAGTTCTGCCTTGTGAGTCGGTTAGACGACCATCATCCAGAATTTGTAAGAATAGGTTCAAAACATCTGGGTGAGCTTTTTCAATTTCATCAAGCAAGATCAAACTATATGGGTTATGACGAACTTGTTCAGTTAATTGTCCAGCTTCTTCATAACCAACATATCCAGGTGCTGAACCGATTAATTTGGATACAGAGTATTGTTCCATGTATTCAGACATATCGAAACGGATCATGGCATTTTCTGAGCCAAACATTTGCTTGGCAAGTTGTTTAGCAAGTTCAGTTTTACCAACACCAGTTGGACCTACAAAGAGGAATGAACCGATTGGACGTCCAGACTTGTTGAAACCAATTCTGTTACGACGAATAGCACGAGCAACTTTTTCAACTGCTTTATCTTGACCAATAACATGAGCCTTTAAGTCACTAGCTAAGTTTTGCAATTGATTTTCTTCTTGCTTTTGAATGTCGCCAACAGGGATACCGGTCTTTTCTTCAACAATTTTATTCATGATCTTGCTGGTGATGATAGGAGATTTATCAGGGTCAACTTTTTGATCCTTCATCTTTTCGTACTTTTCAATTTGATCACGATAGTAGGCAGCCTTTTCGTAATCTTCGTTCTTTAGGGCTTCTTCCTTTAATTGTTCAGCTGCATCAATTCTTTCCTGCATCTTTTCTTTGTCGATGTAAGGAATGGTTAAATTCATTCTTGAACCAGCTTCATCAAGTAAGTCAATAGCCTTGTCTGGTAAAAATCTGTCTTGAATGTACCGTGCTGAGAGCTTAGCAGCAGCTTCGATTGCATCGTCAGTGTAGTGAACATGGTGATAGTCTTCGTAACGTTTTTGAATACCCTTCAAAATACGGATAGTTTCATCAATTGAAGGTTCTTTTACTTCAACTGGTTGGAATCTTCTTGCTAAAGCGGAATCTTTTTCAATATCACGATATTCTTTAATAGTAGTAGCACCCACTAATTGAAGTTCACCACGAGCAAGAGCTGGCTTAATGATATTGCCTGCATCCATACCGCCTTCAGCGTTACCAGCACCAACAATTTGATGAATTTCATCAATAAAGAGAATAATGTCATCTCTTTGTTGGAGTTCCTTAATCAGTTGTTCCATTCTTTGTTCAAATTGGCCACGAATGCCAGTACCTTGAACGAGTGAAACTACATTTAATGAAATAATCTTTTTATTTTGTAATTTAGCTGGAACAGAACCGTCCACAATTTCTTGTGCGAGTCCTTCAACTACAGCAGTTTTACCAACACCGGCTTCACCAATTAAAACAGGGTTGTTTTTAGTTCTTCTGTTTAAAATTTCGATGACACGAGCAATTTCTTTGTCACGGCCGATAACGGGGTCGATTTTACCTTTTTTAGCAAGTTCGGTTAAATCTGTACCATATTGATCAAGCAGACTCCTACCGCCTTGACCACCATTTCCGCCACCCATTTGCATTCTAGGGTCGATATTTCTATTATTGTTGTTATTTGCGGCATTGTTATTATTTCCGTTTAATGCGTTGAATAAATCATCAAAGTCGCCAAAAAATTCGTTATTATCGTTGTTCATATTTTCTAGATTTCCTTGTTGATTTTTTAATTCTTGATAACAGTGTTGACATAAATCAATTTCACGGCTTTGGCCATTTACCTTAGTGAAAAGGTGAATAGAGGCAGGCCGTTTATGACAATTTTGGCAAAGCAAAAATATTACCGCCTTTCATTTAAACTGTACCAAAATTATATATTTAGCACTCGAAGTAGTCAAGTGCTAAGCACCAAAAACTTATTTTTTGTAAGAGCAGGATAAAATATTAATATTTTAGAAAATTTACTATAAATAGTAGAATAAAAGAGGGAAAAATTATAAAATCTTATCTTAAAAGTGTGGTGATATTTTTGGATTATCAAAAAATTTTGGATCAACTGGTTTCAGGTGAACTTAAAGAGTATAAAGTAGAGCCTAAAGATGCCTTTGATCTTCAAAAAACTATTCGAAATTATGGTAAAAGACAATACATTACCGGTAGGGCTGAAAGAGGCGGTGCTATTGTGTATACCGCGACGAACACTGATGAATAAATAATGTAAACTGTTACATTATTGTTGTCTTAACCGTAAAAACATGATAATCTAGTACTCGAATGGGTATTTATTACCGGTTTAATTTTTTCAATTTTAAAGGAGATATTCACAATGGAAAAACGCGATTTTCATATTATTGCAGAAACAGGTATTCATGCACGTCCAGCTACTCTTTTAGTACAAGCTGCTTCAAAGTTTGGTTCAGATGTTAACTTGGAATACAACGGCAAGTCAGTAAACTTGAAGTCAATCATGGGCGTTATGTCACTTGGTGTTGGTCAAAACGCTGACGTTACTATCACTGCTGAAGGTGACGACGAAAAGGACGCTTTAGACGCAATTGCTGACACTATGAAAAAAGAAGGTTTAGCTGAATAATGACCAAGACTTTAAAAGGAATTGCTGCTAGTGATGGTATTGCCATTGCTCCAGCATATCTTCTTGTAGAGCCTGATCTTTCATTCTCAAAGTCATCAATTGATGATGTTGATTCAGAAGTAGCTCGTTACAAGGATGCTATTAAGGAATCAACTTCAGAAGTTGAAAAAATTCGTGATACTGCTAAAAAGAGCTTGGGTGAAGAAGAAGCCCAAGTTTTTGAAGCTCACTTAATGATTTTGAATGACCCAGAATTTACTGGTGCTATTGAGAATGAGATTAAGGACTCAAAGATTAATGCAGAAGCTGCACTTGATGAAACTGCTCAAAAATTCATCGCAATTTTTGAAGGTATGACTGATAATCCTTATATGCAAGAACGTGCTGCCGATGTACGTGACGTTTCAAAGCGTATCATGGCTCACCTTCTTGGTAAGGAATTGCCAAACCCAGCTTCAATCGATCACGAAGTTATCGTAGTTGCTCATGACTTAACTCCGAGTGACACTGCACAACTTAACAAGAAGTATGTTAAGGGCTTTGTTACTGATGTTGGTGGTCGTACAGCTCACTCAGCAATTATGGCTCGTTCACTTGAATTGCCAGCCGTAGTTGGTACTGATTCAATTACTAAAGACGTTAAGAACGGCGAAATGTTAATTGATGATGGTCTTGATGGTACTGCAATCGTTGCTCCAAGTGATGATCAAGTTGCAGACTACAAGAAGAAGGGTGAAGACTTCCTTAAGCAAAAGGCTGAATGGCAAAAGTTAAAGGATGAACCTTCAGTAACTGCAGATGGTAAGAAGTTTACTATCGCTGCTAACATTGGTACTCCTAATGATATGCCAGGTGTACATGAAAATGGTGCTGAAGCCGTTGGTTTGTACAGAACTGAATTCTTGTACATGGATTCATCAGACTTCCCAACAGAAGATGATCAATTCGAAGCTTACAAGAAGGTTATCGAAGGCATGAATGGCAAGCAAGTCATCATCAGAACTATGGATATCGGTGGTGATAAGCACCTCGACTACTGGGACTTGCCACAAGAAATGAACCCATTCTTAGGTGTACGTGCTATTCGTCTTTCACTTAAAAATGAAAAGATTTTCCGTACTCAATTAAGAGCTTTGCTTCGTGCTTCAGCATACGGTAAACTTGGTATTATGTTCCCAATGATTGGTACATTGGCTGAACTTCGTCAAGCTAAGGCTATTTTGAATGACGAAAAGCAAAAGCTTATTGAAAAGGGCGTTAAGATCGGTGACGACTTACAAGTTGGTATGATGATCGAAGTTCCTGCAGCTGCAGTTTTAGCTGACCAATTCGCTAAGGAAGTTGACTTCTTCTCAATTGGTACTAACGACTTGATTCAATACACTATGGCTGCTGACCGTGGTAACGACAACGTTTCATACTTGTACCAACCATATAACCCATCAGTACTTCGTTTGATTAAGCATACTATTGATGCTGCTCACGAAAACGGTATTTGGTGTGGTATGTGTGGTGAAGCTGCCGGTGATAACACTATGTTCCCAATCTTACTTTCAATGGGACTTGATGAATACTCAATGAGTGCAACTTCAATCTTACGTATCAGAAGCTTAATGAAGAAGTTTGATACTAAGGATCTTAAGGAATTAGCTAATGAAGCATGCTTCGTTTCAGAAACTGCTGAAGAAAATGAAAAATTAGTTAACGACTTGATGAAGAAGATCAACAAGTAATTTACTATTAAATATGAAAAAAGAGACGAAATGTCTCTTTTTTTGTTGTCTTTTTTAAAGTTTTAAACAAAACAAATAATTTCTTCACAAATAATTCACGTTTTATCTTTAGGATATGTTTGTAAGTTAACCTAAACGATAAAATAAGTACTTACAAAAAAGAAGTTAGTATGTTATACTAATTATATGATAAAGAACGTATACAAATATTTGTTCTGAGGAGCGTGATTTTATGGTAGATTTATATGTATCTCCTAGTTGTACCTCATGTCGCAAAGCGAGAGCTTGGCTTGAAAAGCACAATATTCCGTTTAAGGAAAGAAATGTCTTTTCTGAACCATTAACTAAAAAGGAATTACTCAAGATTTTGCGTATGACTGAAAATGGTACAGAAGAAATCATTTCTACCCGCTCAAGAGCTTTCCAACAATTGAAAATCGATTTAGATGATTTATCAATTGATCAGTTACTTGATTTAGTAGAAAAGAATCCTAGTTTACTTAGAAGGCCAATCATCATGGATGATCGTCGTCTTCAAGTTGGTTACAATGAAGATGAAATCCGTCGGTTCTTGCCACGTAAGGTACGTCGGTTAGAATTAGCAGAAGCACAAAAGATTGCTGATTTATAAAATTGTTGAAAGTGTTAGTGATTAAGCTAACACTTTTATTTTAAATAAAAAATAGGATACAATATATTATAATGATTCATGGAGGTGAAATCCTTTGCAAGTAGATCATATTAATGAAAATACCATTAGGGTTAGAATTGATAAAGAAGAATTAGCTCGTCGTGGATTGAAGGTATTAGACCTTTTAGGTGATAAAGACAAGATTCAACAGTTCTTCTATTCAATCCTTTCAGAGGTTGATACAGACCATACCTTTACTAAAGGCGTACCCGTAACTTTTCAAGTAATGCCTAATAATGGTGGCCTTGATTTAATGATTACCAAAGTCCAACCTGAAGATGCCAATAATTTACGTAAAATGATGGGTGGAATGGACGATAATAATGGTGGTCAATCTCAAGGACAGGCTGATACAAGAAGAAGTTTCTTCGATCTGGATCCTAAAGACGATGTAAATACTGAACTTGATCCTTCAGCACAAGAAAAGCGAGAAGCAACTGCAAATACAAGTAATGATGCTAATAGTGAATATTGGAAGTTTCAAAAACGTCATGCTTATAGATTCACAGAACTTGGCAATGTGATTGAATTAGCAGATAGTTTAAGAGTAAGAGATTTGGCCTCTAGCTTATATTATCAACGTGGTCAATACTTCTTGGAATTGGCTTTTCTTGATGAAAATTACGCTGAATTGAAACCAGCTGATGCCTGGGCAATTGCTAATGAATATGGAATTAAAATTACCGATGAAGAAATGAAGACAGTTAAGGAAACAGGTAAGTGTTTGCTTAATCAAGATGCTTTGGGTCATATTCGTTATTACTTTTTAAGTAAGGCAAAATAATTAAATTTTGTTAAAGAAAAAGAGACGGAACAAAAATCCGTCTCTTTTTTGCGTAATAAAACATGGGTGAAAAAATGTATGCAGCCATGTTAAATAAAAAATTAGTCCTTGCCGTAAGCGAGGCACATCTGGTTAATACTAAGCAAAAGAAACTAAATCAAGAAGTTTATCGTTGTCCGCATTGCAGTAAAAAAGTAATTTTGATTATGTCAGAGCGTAAAGCAGCCTTTTTTAAGCATTGGGCTAACTACAACAATTTAATAGGTGAAAAAGAAGAACATCACCAATCAAAAATGTTGTTAAAATCAGCATTAACTGCCGCGGGATTTAATGCAGCAGTAGAAATACCACTAGCTGATGGGCAACTTAGAGCAGATGTCTTAGTTTCTGAAAAGCTTGCTTTTGAAGTACAATGCGCACCATTGAGTCAAAGTGAGTTCAAACATCGACATGATTTGTACCATAAAATTGGTGTGACAGATATTTGGATTGTTGGAAGGCGACATTACTTAAAAAATCGTTTAAAACAGACACAATTAATCTTTTTTAGAGAAAATAAAAAATGGGGCAATTATTATTTGGAAATTAATCCCCAAAAGAACTTTTTTTGTTTAAAATATAATATTTTACAGGAACCAGTAACTAGAAAGATTTATTATCAAACTAAGTATTTTGTTTTGGATGAAGTGAGTATTCGAAGTTTTTGGTATTTTAATCCATCTAAAAAGCGATATATCTTAAATATTGCTAGTCAGAAAAATTATCTTAGAAAACAAATAAAGCAGAAAACAAAATTAGGTTTAAAAATTGGACAGCTACTTTATGAACAAAGATTAAAGTTTGAAGATTTGCCTGAAAAATTATTTACCGAGTGGCGTAAACCAGGAGAAGAAAATACTGTTTTACATTATTTACAAAAAAAGCGTCTTATTAAATAAGACGTAGATGACTCTGTTCAGGCAGATAGTTAGATAAATAATGTGGTGGGCAATCTGGTAACAAAAGATTAAGCAAATCGTTTTGACTCACTGGGTCATCTAGTAGTACTCCATTGCGTTCATTATTTTCATTAAATAAAACAATAGTTGGAGTGGCCTTGATGTTCCACTGGTTTGCTAATTTTTGATCTTCTTCAATAGAAATTTTTAAGTAATCGCTTTGTTTAATTGCATCAATAGTAGAAATTTTAATGTTCAAATTTTGGGTAATTTGCTTACGTAGCTCCGGTTTATAAGCTGAGGCATCATGACTTAAACTTTTTTGTAATTCATATAAATATTTACGAGCTTTTTTATTGCCATATGTTAGTTTAATGGCATGATAATCCTTTAAAGCATCATATGTTGCTGTAGAAAAACTACTAATATCTGGTAATTTTTGTGCATCCTTACGGCGGCGAATAATGTCGTCTTGTACGAGACTAACATTAGCAATAGGGATATAATGACAACAAACATCAATCCCTAATTCATCAACGGTTTTACGAATTTGTCTTTCTGTATCGTAACAATAAATCCCTATTGGATTGATGAATAGAAAAATCTCAAACATACTCTCTACCTCTTTGGTGTTTTACTAATTGTTACTTTAGCAAGAAACAAAATAAGTGACAAAAAATATGCTTTATTTTCTATATGTTATTTTCTGTGTGCGCTTGCACGTGCGATTTTGTTTTGATTAGTATTCGCAGCTGTTTGCTTAAAACCATAATCTTGTTCTAGTTGCTTTTGAACTTCTTTAATCAGAGAAGGATTGGTATTTTCAATTTCAAGTTCAAAGTCTTGATAACCATCTGGATAAGAAGTAGCATCTAAAGTTAATTCACAGTTTTTAGGACCATTCATTAAAATACGGCGAGTTTTACTCCAAGTGAACAAAGAAAGTTCATTCTTTTTAGTAGCAAAATTCTCATTGAGATACTGTCCTATATTGCCGTGAAAAAGAAAATGTTTTTGACTGACCAGTTTTTTTGCTTGATCATAAGCTAAATTATCGTTAATTTCGATAACCTCGTGGAATTTCTTTTGTACGGGATTTAGATCTGGTACTTTCATTGTTTGTTCTGCATGATCAGAATAAATTCTAATTCTTAAACTGATACGATGATTTTTTAATACATCATCGGGAGTATCAAAATAATAATTTTCTTGAATAAAGTCGCTTTTTATAGGAAATCCGTTTACAATTTCATCATAAACTTTTTTCTGTAAAAGTGTTTTTGCTTCAATTTCACGATTTTTACTCATAGTTTTTCCTCCAAACTGTACAAGACAATTATATGTTAAAATTAAGATGTTTGCTTAAGAAAGGAATGTTTTCTCATGGAGATAGATTGGGATAACTTCTTGTGGCCTTATAATGAAGCTGTTCGCGAATTAAAGGTTAAATTTCGTTCTCTTAGACAAGGCTTTTTAACTAAGGGAGAACATTCACCGATTGAGTTTGTAATTGGTAGAGTTAAAACAGTAGATTCGATTAAGGAAAAGATGACCAGGCGAGTAATCAGCCCTGATGTTATTGAGACTGATATGCAAGATATTGCTGGTATTCGAATTGTTACTCAGTTTGTTGACGATATTTATAAAGTCGTTGATTTAATTCATGCTCGTGATGATATGGAAGTTGTAGAGGAACGCGACTATATTCAGAATGCTAAGCCTTCAGGTTATCGTTCATATCATATGGTGATTAATTATACTGTTTACTTGCCAGAAGGTCCGAAAAAGTTAATTGCCGAGATTCAGATTAGAACTTTGGCAATGAATTTCTGGGCTACTGTTGAACATACCTTAAATTATAAATATCAAGGTGTCTATCCAGATGATATTTCTGAACGGTTAAAGTCAACTGCGGAAGCTGCTTATAAGCTGGATGAAGAAATGTCATCAATTAAAGATGAGGTCCAAGAAGCTCAAAAGATTTTTACCAAAAACAAGGGCAAGGAAAAATCATGAAAATAACGATTGCGCATAACAACTATGATAAGACGCTGGAAACGGTAGCTCGTCTTAAAGATATTCTACAAAAGAAGAATGTTGTTTTTGATGCCAAATATCCCGATGTAGTAATTACCGTTGGTGGAGATGGCACATTAATTAATGCTTTTCACCGCTATGAGAACCAGGTTGATTCAGTCCGTTTTATAGGGGTTCATACTGGTCACTTAGGCTTTTACACTGATTGGCGAAATTATGACATTGACAAAATGGTTGATGCGCTTTTATTAACTAAAGGAGAGCCAGCTAAGTATCCTTTACTTGAGATAAAAATGCTAACGGAATCAGGAGAAACTCGTTATCATCTAGCAGTTAATGAATCAGCTGTAAAAAGAGTGTCGCATACGCTTGAAGCGGATGTTTATATAAATGATGAGTTATTTGAAAACTTTCGGGGTGATGGACTTTGTGTTTCAACCCCTACAGGTTCAACTGCTTATAGTAAATCATTGGGTGGCGCAGTTATTCATCCTCGCCTAAAAGCTTTGCAAATGACTGAAATTGCTTCGATTAACAATCGAGTATTTAGAACTTTGTCCGCTCCGATTGTAATTGCACCTGATCAATGGATCACAATTATTCCTAATGCGGACCATTTTGTAATGACTGTGGATGGTGCAAGGATTGATGTGCGTAATGCTAAAAAAATTGAATATCGAATTTCTCAACATTCAATCCAATTTGATCAATTTGGCCACCATCATTTCTGGGCTCGTGTTCAAGATGCATTTATTGGAGAAGCAAAAAATAATGACGAGTTTATTTAAGTTGATTGTACAAGAAAGAGACCCAAAGAAATTGGGCTCTTTTTTGTTAAAGAATGGTTTTTCTCATCAAGCTTTGATTAAAGCAAGATATCATCACGGTATGATTTTAGTAAATCATAAAAGACGATATCTCAGTTTTCGCTTAAGGACAGGAGATGAAGTGATTTTCATTAGTGGTGAAGAAAAGAAAAATGAATTTCTAAAGCCTTCTTCTAATCCTGTGAAGCCGGTTTTGGAAACTAAAAATTATATTGTTCTAGATAAACCAGCCGGCGTATTGTCAATTCCATCACGTTACGAAGACAATGATGCTATTGTTAATCGCTTGATGGGCTATTTTGCTAAAAAGAACATGTCAAATCTTAAGCCGCATGTTATTACCAGGCTAGATCGTGACACTTCAGGGCTAGTATTGGTGGGTAAAAATGCTATCGCGCATGCACGTTTTAGTAAAATCGGAAAGGAAAAATTTGTAAAAAAATATCATGCTATTGTACATGGTAATTTTTCAGAGGATAAGCTTACCGGAGTAATTGATGCACCAATAGGTAAAAAAGGTAGTGGTGTAAAAAGAGCGGTAGTTGAAGGTGGTAAAAAAGCTCAGACAAAATATCGGGTACTTAAACAAGTATCAGGGGCCAGTCTGGTTGAATTACGTCTATTAACTGGTAGAACTCATCAAATTCGTGTACATATGGCATATTTAGGTCATCCTCTATATGGTGATCATTTATATGGAATTGAGGATGACTTTTCTAGACAAGCTCTTAATTGTTTTTATCTAAGTTTTCCAGATCCTTTTGATAATGAAAAAATTAAAGAAATTTCAATAGAAGAACCAACAGATATGAATGAGCTTTGGCAAAAAATGATTAACAAGAAATTCTAAAGTTATTAGACAAAGCTACTAAAAGTCTTGCATCCCGAAAGCGTTTTCTTTAGAATAAGAAGTATAAGGTAAAACTATACTCATACAGAAAAGAGGATGTCTTTATGTATTATTCCAATGGTAACTACGAAGCGTTTGCAGATCCTAAAAAACCTGCAGGTGTAGATAAAAAATCAGCTTATATTATTGGTAGTGGTTTAGCTGGACTTTCTGCAGCCGTATTTTTAGTACGGGATGCTCAAATGAAAGGTGAAAATATTCATGTCCTAGAAGAATTACCAGTTGCAGGTGGTTCACTCGATGGTGCTAAGCGTCCAAATGCCGGCTTTGTTGTACGTGGTGGACGTGAAATGGAGAACCACTTCGAATGTTTATGGGATATGTACCGTTCAATTCCAAGTTTGGAAATTCCTGGTGCATCATACCTTGATGAATATTACTGGCTTGATAAAGAAGATCCTAACTCATCTAATTGTCGTTTAATCTACAACCGTGGTGATCGTCTTCCAAGCGATGGTCAATATGGCTTAGGTAAATGTGCTAATGAAATTGTGAAATTGATCATGACACCAGAAAAGGAACTAGAGGGCGAAACTATTGAGGAATTCTTCAGTGATGACTTCTTTAAGACTAACTTCTGGTCATACTGGTCAACCATGTTTGCCTTTGAAAAATGGCACTCAGTTGCTGAAATGCGTCGTTACGCAATGCGGTTTATTCACCATATCGATGGTTTACCAGATTTTACTGCCTTAAAGTTCAACAAGTACAACCAATATGAATCTATGGTAAAGCCATTGCTTGCTTACTTGAAGGATCATGGTGTCAAATTTGAATATGATTGTCACGTTCAAAATGTAATAGTTGATCATGAGGGCAATGAAAAGATTGCTAAAAAGATCGTTATGACTCAAAATGGCAAGGAAACTGAAATTCCTTTAACTCCGGATGATATCGTCTTCATTACTAATGGTTCAATTACTGAAAGTTCAACTTATGGTGATCAAAATACACCAGCTCCAATTACTCATGCAAAAGGCAGTTCATGGAAATTATGGGAAAACTTGGCTAAGCAAGATCCAGCATTTGGTCATCCAGACGTCTTCTGTGAAAACTTGCCAGAACGTAGCTGGTTTGTTTCCGCAACTGCAACTTTGGAAAACAAGAAGCTTGCACCTTACTTTGAACGCTTAACCAAGCGTAGCCTTTACGATGGTAAGGTTAATACTGGTGGTATTATCACTATTGTTGACTCAAACTGGGAACTTAGCTTTACTATTCATCGTCAGCCTCACTTCAAGAGTCAAAATCCAAATCAAATTGTAGTTTGGATTTATGCTTTATATTCAGATACTGAAGGTAACTACATTAAGAAGAGAGTGGTTGATTGTACCGGTAAAGAAATTGCAGAAGAACTTTTATATCACTTAGGTGTTCCAGAAAGTCAAATCAGTGAATTAGCTAGTGAAGAGAACATGAATACTGTTCCAGTTTATATGCCATATATCACTAGTTACTTCATGCCTCGTCACGATGGAGATCGTCCAGATGTTGTACCAGAAGGTTCTGTCAACATTGCCTTTATTGGTAACTTCGCGGAATCACCAACTAGAGATACTGTCTTCACTACTGAATATTCAGTTAGAACCGCGATGGAAGCTGTTTATACATTGCTTAATGTTGATCGTGGCGTTCCGGAGGTCTTTGATTCGATTTATGATATTCGTCAACTTCTTCGCGCAATGTACTACATGTCTGATAAGAAGAAATTGGTGGATCAAGAAATGCCTCTGCCAGAAAAATTAGCTGTTAAGACAGGAATGAGAAAGATTAAAAAGACCTGGGTAGCTGAATTGCTTAAAGAAGCTAACTTGATGTAATTTTAAACTAAATTAAAAGCTTGAGTTTTTGACTCAAGCTTTTTTTGTATGTTTTTTAAGGCTTTTCATAATAAATAAAATTGCTGCAGCAATCAATGCAAGGACTACAAAGATAATCACTGACTTAATGATTCGACTACTATCTAAGTGCAGAATAGAGTCTCCACCATAAGCATAGAGATAGGCCATTGGAGCAACTCCGATTACAATAGGAGTCAGTTGCTTTTTACGGCTTCCTTTATTAATCATGACATTTACGTAACTAACTGTAGCACTAGGAATAAATGGAATTAAATATCCAATTGTGAGAGCTACCATTGGGTATTTTTGTGATGTAAGCAATTTATAAATTCGACTGTTAGACATATTCCTAATGTCGTAAAGCTTACGTAAGCATTCCATTAAAAGAACTTGTCCTAGTATGTCGCTGATCCAATTAACAATAAAGCCTAGAGCTGGACCATAAAGAATGCCGTTTAAAACACAAAATATCCCGTTAGATAAACCTGGAATGGCTACGCAGGCAGCATTAAGGATAAATAAAAAGGCTAAATCTTCAATACCGTGACTGCGCACCATTTTGACTAATAATTCCTCATTATGGTGATCAAAATGAGTTAGCAATCTTAATTCTGGTAGGTAGCTTAGGTAAAGCTTGTATAAGAGCAATAAACCTAAGATGCCAACTATAATGAATAAAATAATTCGAATTGTTTTTTGTTTCACTTTGTCACCTTCTTGCACTACATTTATATTTATATTTTACTTTAACTTAAAAAATTAAAAAAGCCATGACTTCATTGTCATGACTTACATTGAAAATTTTACTTAGTGAATAATACGCGAGTACCTTCTGGAACAGCGATATCTTTTTGAATAGGGGTCAAAGTGCCATTGCCACCGTTTCTTAAGTACAAAGTAGCATTGTCAGTGTTTTGATTGGCTGCTACTACGTATTTTTGACTAATATCCCAGTTGAAGTCCCGTGGAAAATCGCCAAAGGTGGAAACACGTTGAACAAGACTTAAGGTATGATCATCATTAATTTTGAATACAGTGATTGAGTTATGTCCACGATTAGAGTTGTAAATATATTTACCATCTTTACTAATGTAAAGAGCAGCCGCACCATTATGTTCAGTGAAATCTTCAGGAATCGTCTTGTAGGTGGCGATGCTTTCAAATTCCCAAGTATTTTCGTTAAATTTAACTACATTGATTTTGCTGGAAAGTTCTCCAACAACGTAGAAATAGTTGCCATCTTTTGAGAAAACAATATGGCGACTGCCAAATCCAGCTTCATTTTTGTATTGAGCTAGGTGCTTTAATTTATTATCTTCTAGACGATAAAAATCAACGGTATCATTACCTAAATCACAGCTAACTAAATTGCCGGCAGGAGTTTCATCAAAGAAGTGTGGATGAGGGCCATCGGTTTGTTCTGGACGAGGTCCTAAGCTTTCTGCTTTGTGTGTAACTTGATCGACTAAATCAAGTTTGCCGCTTTCGCTGTAGTGAAAGACTGATAAAACAGCGGTGTGGTAGTTGGCGGTGTAAATTAATTTCTTTTCACGATCGATCCCAACATAAGCTGGAGAAGCACCAGGGGTGAGGTAGCGATCTACTTCATTTGAACCATGATCGCTTAACTTAAAGACGCTAATACCGCCTTCGTCCCCTGCATTATTAATAGTGAAAACCAAATCACCATCTTTTTGAAAATAAGTTGGACCACCGACGCTGATAATATTTTCAGCCTTGCCCAGACGAGCATCGTTGTTTTCTCCAGTAAAAAGCAATTCATAAATGCCTTTTGAAGTCTTTTTAGTATATCCGCCAATTAAAACTTTCATGTGTGACCTCCATTTTTAAGAAAAAGTATTAACTAGAATTAAGTATACCATGTGAATTAGAAGACGCTTTATAACTCTTTATTTTTTAAAAGTGCTACAGTTATAGGTATAAGGTAATGCAAATAAAAGTAGATTATTAAAAAAGAAGGCGTGTGTAGATGGATGAAAAGAAAATCCGGGAGCTGTATGCTCAAAATAATATTACGGATGTCTTTACCAACTTACACTCTTCCGCTGACGGCTTATCACAAGCTGAAGCCGATCGACGGCTAAAAAAATATGGTAAAAATGCTATTAAAAAAGCAGCGGCAGAGTCCGAATGGAAAACCTTTTTCAAGAACTTTACTAGTATGATGGCGATTTTGCTATGGATCTCAGGCTTTATTGCTGTGGTGTCAGGAACTCTTGAATTAGGGATAGCCATCTGGTTGGTTAATATTATTAATGGTTTGTTTAGTTTTTGGCAGGAAAGAGCTGCTAAAAGGGCAACCGATGCGTTGAATAATATGTTGCCAACTTATGTGGATGTTATCCGTGATGGCAAGAAAAAACAAATTGATAGTAAAGATTTAGTCCCAGGAGATGTCTTTGTGTTACAGGCAGGAAATTCGATTCCGGCTGATTCACGAATTATTTCTGCTAGTTCAATGCAGGTTGATCAAAGTGCATTAAACGGGGAATCTGTTCCTGAATCTAAAACGGTAAAATATGATCCTGGTGAAGGTAGTTATGCGGAAAGCAATTTAGTTTATTCTGGTACTACTGTTGGAGCTGGTACTGCTAGAGCGATTGCCTTTGCTACAGGGATGAAGACAGAATTTGGTCGGATTGCTAGTTTAACGCAAAAGCAGACTAAAACTTCTAGTCCGTTAACTGCGGAACTTAATCGTTTGACTAAGCAGCTTTCAGTTATTGCAATTACGATTGGAATAATTTTCCTTATTGCAGCGATCTTCTTTGTTAAATATCCTTTTGCTAAGGCATTTATCTTTGCGTTGGGGATGATCGTTGCGTTTATTCCAGAAGGATTGCTGCCAACTGTAACCTTGAGTTTGGCTCAAGGCGTTAAACGAATGGCTAAAAAGCATGCCTTAGTTAAGGAATTGAATTCCGTTGAAACTTTGGGCGAAACAACAGTTATTTGTTCAGATAAAACTGGTACATTGACACAAAATCAAATGACCATTCATTATATTTGGACGCCAGCTGGTGAATATCACGTTACTGGAAATGGCTATGTCAATAATGGGCAGATTGAATTAAATAAAAAGCAGCTTTGGTATGAAGAAAATCCAGATCTGCATAAATTAGTTCAAATTGCGGCACTTGATAATGATACATCTGTTCAACCAAGTAAAGATGGTGGCAAGCCTAAGATTCTGGGTACGCCAACTGAAGCTTCATTGATTGTCATGGCTCAAAAAGCTGGTTTTGACAAGCAAAAAGTATTGGTTAAATATCCACGTTTGCGTGAATTACCGTTTGATTCTGATCGTAAACGGATGTCAACTATTCACCGCTGGAATGATACTCAATATATTATTCTTACCAAGGGTTCATACAGTGATACGATTAAGCAATGCGATCGTATTCAAGAAAATGGTAAAGTACGTGCAATGACCGAAAAAGACCGTGTTCATGCTAAGAGAGCTAATGCTGATTATGCATCTCGTGGTCTTCGGAGCATGGCTATGGCCTATAAGATAATTGATCGTGATCAAGATATTAATAAGATGACCATTGATGAAGCTGAAAGTCATCTGGTCTTTGTGGGCTTGACCACTATGAGTGATCCTCCTCGGCCAGAAATTTATGATGCCGTTAAACGTTGTCATAGAGCCAAAATTAGAATCATTATGGTTACGGGTGATTCTAAACTGACTGCTAAATCTGTTGCTGTACAAATTGGTTTAACTTCAGATAAAGCGCGGGTAATCTCTGGTACTGAACTTGAGAAGATGAGTGATGAAGAATTACGTAAAGCTTTGAAAGACGAAGTCATTTTTGCCAGAGTAGCACCTGAACAAAAGTATCGGATCGTTAAGAACTGTCAAGCTAATGGTGAAGTCGTTGCTTCAACCGGTGATGGGGTTAACGATGCTCCAGCTTTAAAGCAGGCGGATATTGGAATTGCCATGGGGCAAACTGGTACGGATGTTGCTAAAGAAGCTGCCAACATGATTTTAACGGACGATAACTTCGCCTCAATCGTAGCTGCGATTGAAGAAGGACGTGCTGTTTATAGCAATATTCGTAAATTCTTGACCTACATTTTGACTTCAAATGTTCCAGAAGCTATTCCATCAGTTTTGTTCCTGTTCTCGGCTGGATTGATTCCGTTGCCAATGACGGTCATGCAAATTTTAACCGTTGACTTAGGTACTGATATGTTGCCAGCTTTAGGCTTAGGTGCCGAAGCAGCTGACCCTGATACGATGAATCAACCACCACGTAAAAGAAATGAACACCTTTTGAATAAGGGTGTCATGGTCAAAGCATTTTGCTGGTATGGTCTGTTGTCCAGCGCTATTTCCACTGCTGCTTACTTCTTTGTCAACTGGCAAAACGGTTGGCCATTAAAGAATTTGGCTGCAAGTGGTCCGGTTTATATGAGAGCTACGACAATGGTATTAGGTGCAATTGTCTTCACTCAGGTAGCTAACGTATTGAACTGCCGGACTAATACAACTTCAGTTTTCAAGAAGGGACTATTTAGCAATAAAAATATTTGGTATGGGATTATCTTTGAAATCTGCTTATTTTTCATTTTGACAGTTACGCCAGGTATTCAAGAATTGTTTAATACCACGCCATTATTGGGAACGGACTGGATCTTCTTGTTCTTGTTGCCAATTCCATTGGTTTTGCTTGATGAAGCAAGAAAATGGTTAATATATCATAAGAAAAATATTCAGTAATTTGGGGTCGCTTAAGTTTTTAAGCGGCTTTTCTTATGCTAAAATTATTTTTAAGGAGATATGTAATTATGAAATGGATTTCAACTATTAAGAAAATTGGTAAAAAAGCTGTCGATAACAAAGACGGTATGGTAATTTTATTTGGCGAAGGCGCTAATAAAGATTTGGAAGAAGTTTCTGTCATCCAAAAGTTTAGTAGCGATACACCAGTTAGTGGTTTTGTCTTCAAAAAGGGTGACACTATCACTGTTGATGGTCAAACTTATGTAGCAAATTACGTAGGACCAATGGTAGAAAGCAACATGAAGGCTTTAGGTCACGCAACCTTGTTCTTTAATCGTCCAGTTTCAAAGACTCCTTTGGCTAACGCAGTGTACTTTGATCCGGATACTGACCAACCATTGCCTAACTTTAAAGTAGACGATGATATTGTTTACGAACACATTTAAACAATAGGATAGGTAGATGGATTATAAACAAAAACATAAGGGAGAAACCTTATTTAAAAGATGGTTTTTAAATAATCGGTTTAGTATTGTTTTATTAAACATCTTATTGTTTTTCTTAATCATCTGGGTTTTTAATAAAATATCTTTTGTATTGAATCCTGCTTGGGTTTTCTTCAGTGCGGTTTTGCCACCATTATTACTGGCAATTATTCAATACT
This sequence comes from Lactobacillus ultunensis DSM 16047, assembly GCF_001436305.1. Taxonomy (GTDB): domain Bacteria; phylum Bacillota; class Bacilli; order Lactobacillales; family Lactobacillaceae; genus Lactobacillus; species Lactobacillus ultunensis. Next base: position 33,915 of record NZ_AZFO01000005.1, read on the forward strand.
ACATTATGAATCCAGTAGTAGATTGGTTTGAAAAGAAATTCAAAGTACCAAGAGTAGCGACGATTATCGTGCTATTTTTGTTTGTGATTATTGCTCTAATTTGGATTATCAACATCTTGGTTCCTATGGCGCAGAATCAGATTAATTCTTTGGTTAAAAATTGGCCCCACATTTGGAATGATGCAGTTAATACGACACAAAGCGCGCTGCGTGATCCAAGACTGTCGCCGGTAAAAGGTAGCCTTAAGAGCATGATTGATAATACTCAGAGAACTTTGTTTAAATCAGGACAAAGTACTGTAAATGCAACTTTGGGTAATATTTCATCAGCAGTAAGTATCATTACTATGATTGTGATGACTTTGCTTACAGCTCCATTTATCTTGTTCTTTATGTTGAAAGATGGTCATCAGCTTCGACCATACATTACTAAATTTGCACCTGAAAATTGGCAAGCAAGTTTTAGCAAATTGCTTTATGATATTAATTATGCTTTAGCTTCCTATATTCGAGGACAAATTACTGTAGCTTTCTGGGTTGGAGTTATGTTTACAATTGGCTATATAGTCATTGGGTTGCCTTATGGTTTGGCTTTAGCTATTTTGGCTGGTTTTATGAATTTGATTCCTTATTTCGGAACGCCATTGGCTTTGATTCCTGTAATTGTAATTGCTGTAATGACTTCAGTACCAATGTTGATTAAGGTTCTAGTTATTTTTGTAATTGAGCAAGCAATTGAAACAAGAATTTTGAGTCCATTAGTAATGGGGAATAAGATGGAAATGCATCCTGTAACAACAATTTTACTTTTAATTGGTGCAAGTTCTGTTTGGGGACTTTGGGGTGTAATTTTTGGAATTCCAATTTACGCAATCTTGAAGATTATTGTGTCTCGCGTGTACAATTATTATCGAAGAGAATCTGAAATTTTTAGCGAAACGGATGCTGCTTCTTTAGCCGCGGGGGATGCAGATAAAAAAGTAAAAAATGATGCTAAATAGTTTTAAAGCGTGGCTTAAAGCTGCGCTTTTTTGATTAAGGAGTTTTTGAATGACAAATCATGTAGTTTTATATGAACCATTGATGCCTGCTAATACAGGAAATATAGCTCGTACTTGTGCTGGAACAAATACGGTTTTAGATTTGATTGAACCATTAGGGTTTCAAATTGACAATAAAAAAATGAAACGAGCTGGTTTGGACTATTGGGACAAGGTGGATGTGCGTATGCACGATGATTTGGATGCATTTTTAAAGACTTTGGGTCCAAATGATGAAATGTATTTAATTTCAAAATTCTCATCTAAAAATTATGCAGAAGTTGATTATACCGATCCTAAAAAGAATTACTATTTTGTTTTCGGTAAAGAGACAACTGGCTTGCCAGAAACATTTATGCGCGAATATTATGATCGTAATTTAAGAATTCCAATGTCTAATAATATTCGTTGCTATAATTTGTCCAATTCAGTTGCAATGGTGTTGCTTGAGGCATTGCGTCAACAAGGTTTTCCAAATATGGAAACCGCACACCACTATGAAAATGATAAATTGAAGGATGATTATAATCGTCCTGAAAGATATGAACGTAATTTAGGAGATAAGAAATAATGGATTTTAAGAAAGGAACCCCAGTTACTGTACAGTCATTTCACTATGATTTAACTGATGAAAAGGCAGTTGCCAAAAGCGATGTTAAGCCTGGTATTAGAAAACTTGATGTTAGTGGTGATGATACTCACTCCGAAGAAGATGGCAGTTACTATGATGTTGCTGTTTTCTTTGATGTAATACCAGAGCCGGTGGAATTTGAAGTTAGCGGTGCAATTCACCAAATCGTGCAAATTAAGGGCTACCATGGTGATGGTACCGATATTGATAATGCTGACTGGCAACTTCTTAGTCGGCCGTTAGTTGAATATATTGAAACTTTAACGTATGAAGTAACTCAAGTTACCTTTGATAAACCGGTCAACTTGAACTTCAAGGCTAATTTTTAATCACTAATTAGGGTGAGTACATGCCTGTAAAAAGGAAAAAAAGAAGAACAAAGAGAAAAAATAAAAAAACAACTAAAAAGCAAAACTTAAATTGGAGTATTATTGGCCTAATTTTAATTTTGTTATCTGTGTTGGCTGTTGTCAGATTTGGCATGTTAGGCAAACAAGTTGCTAACTTAATTCGAATGTTAGTTGGTGATTCTTATTTGTTTGCTAGTGGTTTATTGGCTGTGTTTGGCTTAGTTAATGTAATTTATAATCAACCAATCCATTTCACAATTAAGCGTAGCTTAGGTTTAATTTTGGCGTTCTTTGGAATTTTGCTTATGCAAAGTGGCCTTTATTTTGAACATGAGCTTGTGAACAGTGGTTTCTTGAATTCGTTTTGGCATGCAATGAGTGCTGAATTTGGTCGTGCTGGCGTAACAGAAGATGTTGGTGGTGGATTTATTGGTTCTTTAGGTTATCAAATATTTTATCCATTGCTTGGTCAATGGGGCGTACGTATTTTTGCGGCATTATTGCTACCAATCGGCATCTTAATGTTCTTTGATGTGAAATTTAGGACAATTATTGAAAAGTTTCAATCTGTTAGCCAATTATTTATTCAAAGGAATAAAGAGGCTGGTGTTAAGCTAAAAAATAAGTACGGGGATGTACTAGAAAAGAGAAGACAACAACGATTAGCTGAACAAGATGATAAAACTAATCATGATAAACCGATATTTCCTGATGTAGCTGACTTTGATCCTGAAGAAGAACCAGAAGAAAAGCCTCAGCCTACGGAAGAAGATGTAGAACCGGAACCAGCCTCTGAACCAGAACCAGAGCCAGATCCGGAACCACAAATTCAGATTGCTCCTCAACATGATGAATCTGATGAAAAAGAGCTACCAAAGTCTCATTCATTTGCTGAAGAAGACCAAAAGTTGCAACAAGAGTTAGGACAAGTAGATCATGGTGAGTTAAAGACAGAAACAACACCAGTAAATATGGCTTATAAAATGCCACCTTTAAGTTTGCTTGATCCGATTAAGTCAACAGATCAAAGTGCGGATCGTGACTTAATTAAGAAAAACACGCAAATTTTGCAGTCAACTTTTAAAAGCTTTGGTGTCAAGGTAATTATCAAAAGGGCTATTTTAGGACCGACTATTACACGATATGAAGTTCAACCAGCCGTTGGGGTTAAAGTTAGTCGAATTGTAAACTTAGCTGATGATTTAGCATTAGCACTAGCTGCTAAGGATATTCGTATTGAAGCTCCGATTCCAGGTAAACCGTTTATTGGTATTGAAGTACCTAATCGCGCTACTTCAGTAGTATCCTTTAAAGATGTAATGGAGCACCAAGACAAGAAATCTAAGCAGAATCCAATGGATGTGCCTTTAGGTAAGGATGTTACAGGAAGTACCATTTCTGCTAATCTGTCTAAAATGCCTCACTTATTGATTGCTGGGTCGACAGGCTCTGGTAAATCTGTTGCAATCAACACGATTTTGGCCAGCATCTTGATGAAAGCTAGACCTGAAGAAGTTAAGTTGGTTTTAATTGACCCTAAGATGGTTGAGTTGTCGGTTTATAATGGGGTTCCACATTTGTTGATCCCAGTTGTTACTGATGCCAAATTAGCTGCTAATGCTTTGCGTAAAGTCGTTAAAGAGATGGAACGCAGATATAAGCTTTTTGCAGCCGGTGGCGTGCGTAATATGGGTGAATATAACCAAAAGGTAGCTGAAAATAATCAGGATAAGTCTAAGCCTGCAATGAAGCCCTTGCCATATATTTTGGTAGTTGTAGATGAACTTAGTGACTTGATGATGGTCGGTGGTCATGATGTTGAAGGTGCAATCGTTCGTTTAGGACAGATGGCTCGTGCTGCTGGTATTCACATGATCTTGGCAACCCAGCGTCCTAGTGTTGACGTTATTACTGGATTGATTAAGGCGAATGTGCCATCCAGAATTTCCTTTGCTGTTTCCAGTGGGGTAGATTCAAGAACAATTTTAGATCAAACTGGAGCAGAAAAGCTATTAGGGCGTGGTGATATGCTTTATATGCCAATTGGTGCTTCTAAGCCTGAGCGTATTCAAGGTGCGTATATTGCCAGTGATGAAGTAGAACGTGTTATTGCATGGGTGAAGAAGCAACAAAAAGTAGACTATGACGAAACCATGATTCCGAAGAAGGGTGAAAGTACTTCTGGTGAAAATGGTGGTAAGGATGAACCAGAAGATGAATTCTATAATCAAGCTGTAGACCTCGTTCGTCGTCAGCAAACTGCCAGCGTATCGATGCTGCAAAGAAGGTTTAGAATCGGCTATAATCGTGCAGCTAGGATTGTAGATGAAATGGAAGCTAAAGGTATTGTTGGTCCATCTGAAGGTTCTAAGCCACGTCAAGTGTTGGTTCCACCAGTAAAGAATGAAGGTAATTCAAACAATGCTAACAACTAATATTGCAATTAGAAAAAACAAAAAATTTACAACAGCCGCACTAGGCTGTTTTTTGCGCTTGCCACTGACTAATCATAATTTGGCTTTTGCCAGTTTGCTTGCACGTTTACAAATGAATACGTCATTGGCTTATCCTACACTGGCTGCTCAGCAGAAAAAGTTAGCCGAATTATATGATTTGCAATTGGATATTATGCCGCAGCTTTTTGGTAAAGAAATTATCTTAACTTATTATGCTAATTTTGTTGAACCAACTGAGGTACTTGATCCTGATTATACGTATGATGAAATAGTAAAAACATTAAGTCAGATTATTGAATCGCCTTCGTATGATCGTGATTGGTTTGCGTATGCTAAAAGACAACTTGAAGATGACTATCGTGAATTGATGGAGCAGCCATCAAATTATGCAATTAATCGTTTCTTTAAGATATGGTATCGTGATCGTCCTGATTATGCGGAAAACTTTATGGGTTCTATTGATGAAATTAAAAATGCTGGTTTTACAGAAATGGATAATTTCATTGATAGTTTACGCAATGTTCCAATGGCAGTGATTGGCATGGGCAGGGATAACCAGCTTTTGACTAAACTGGTTGATAGTTCTTTTAGAGGTGCAGGGATTATCAAGCAATTTCAGGTAGATGATTTAACTATTCCTGTAGAAAATAATCCTATTGAAAAGGTTGACGAACAAAATAATATTCAGGCTCAATTGCTAATGGGCTTTGGCTTTAAGCAAAAGATCACTTATCAAGGTCAGATTGTAGGGATGCTTCTGAGTCAATACTTGGCAGGAGATCAATCTTCTAAATTATTTAGTCAAATTCGTGAAGAATTAGGAGCTGCCTATGATGTTGGTGCAACTAATTTTGCTAATAATTGTCTGTTTCTAGTGAATACGGGGCTTGATCCAGCTAAAGTAGAAGATGCTAAACGAATTATTTTCAATGAAATGCAAAAAATTGCGGATGGTCAAATCGATGAAGAGTTGTTTAAAAAATCGAAGAAGGCTTTACAGCGTAATACTAAAATTGGCTTAGATAGTCAGAATTGGCAATTAGGGCAGGCATTGCGTGGAGAGCTATTTCCTGATTATTTGAATTTTGATCGTGAAGCTGCTATTAAACGAGCTACTCCACATCAGTTGGTCGATTTTGTACAAAACTTATTCTTTAATGAAAGCTATGTTTTAAAATGATTACACCTAAGATAATAAAAAGAAAATATAAATCAGGTTTTAAAGCGGAAGTAATTTTGAAGCCCCACTTTTATCAACGCTTTTTTGGTATCATTATTGATTTTGGTAGTAGCGACTCGCAAAAAGTAGCAGGTTCAGCTCATTTTTTGGAGCACAAGCTGTTCGCTAAAAAAGATGGAGATATTTCTTTTAAATTTGAAAACATTGGTGCTGATGTCAATGCTTTTACGTCTTTCAATGAAACTATGTTTTATTGTAGTGGCATTGAACATACGCCTAAAATGATAGATTTATTATTTGAATTAGTAGGTGAACCATGTTTTACCAAGCAGAATATTGCTAAAGAGGCGCCAATTATTAAGCAAGAATTAGCTATGTATAAGGATGATCCCATTTGGAGCGTCAATAATGCAATTATGACGGGAATGTTTGATCATTCTAATCTTGGGACAGAAGTAGTAGGTACTGAAGAATCAATTGGAAAAATAACTAAGCAAAATTTGACCGCTGCCTATGAAGAAAATTATGTGCCAAGTAAAATGCAATTTGTAGCTTGTGGTGATTTTTCTAATAATCAGGTGCAAACAATTTTACGGCAAGTAGGTAAATTGCAGGCAAAATACTTGGAAGGAAGAAAAGCAATTTCAAGCAAGATTGAACATCCTAATGGCTTAATGAAGGATCAAGTTTTACCTGTTCAAGGGGATTCTAATGTTTTTGGTGTGGGCATTCGCTTTAAAAACTTTAAGAAAGTATTATCAAGTCTTGATTTGACTCAAATTCTATTAGAAATAGTGTTAGAATCAAAATTAAGTGTGATGGGACCGTGGTTTGAAGAGATGAGATCTAAAAAATTGTTGACCAATCCTCTTCAAATTTCAGTTAATTACACAAGACAGGGCGACTTTGCAACTATTTTTGGCGTGAGTCCACAAGCAAACGAAGCAATAAAAAAAATAAAGCAGATTTTGACAGAGCCATTAATTAAAAATTCTGATCAATATCGCTTTATTGAAAATAATTTTGCATTGCAAAAGGAAGAATGGTTTGCGCGCACTGTTAGAACTATTAATGATCTTTCATCGTTGGCAATTGAAATGATTGAAGAAAATCTGGATGATGAGAATCTAGAGTTAAATCTGAAGAAATTACAGGTTATGAGCTTTGATGAATTTAATCAAGTTTGCCAACAAATTATGAAAGAGAGTGCAATTTGTTCTGCTTATTTAGATCCTAATAAGGGGTGATAAATGAATGAAGCGAGCGATTGTATTTGGAGCAACTGGTGGAATAGGGCAGGATATTTGTCGAGACTTAGCTGCTAGCGGTTGGTCACTTTACTTGCACTATAATTCGAAAGAACAATTTGCAATGAATCTGGCTCAAGACTTGTTTGATAAATATCCAAACCAAGATTTTATGCCGATACAGTTAGATTTCAATTCGAGTGATGAACAATTAACTGAATTTGTACAAAATCTTTTACCAGTGAATGCAGCTGTGTTTGCTCAAGGCGTTACCAATTATGGCTTTTTGGGTGATGAAGACCTTGCAAATATTGCTAAATTAATTAGAATAAATCTCGCGGTACCAATAAAGCTTACTAAATTATTAGAGCCACAGCTGATGAAACAGAGTTTTAGTCGAATTGTTTATCTAGGTTCTGTTTATGGCGGTGATGGTAGTGCATTAGAGTCAGTTTATAGTGCAACGAAGGGTGGTCTCACCCGTTTTGCACAGGCTTATGCTCGTGAAGTAGCTTCTAATAATTTGACTGTTAATGTAATTGCGCCAGGTGCTGTAAAAACAAATATGAATGCAATCTTTTCTAAAAATACGATTGAAAAGGTTCAAGAAGAAATTCCTTTAGGTCGTTGGGCAAAAGGAAAGGATATTTCATACTGGGTTAAAACGTTATTAGACAAGCGTAATAGCTACCTTACTGGACAGACAATTTATGTTACTGGCGGCTGGCTTTTATAACTAAGACGTTATTGTAAAGATTTTATGGTATACTCAATTTGTTAAAATTAATTTGGAAGAGGTAAACATGACAAATATCGGAGATAAACTAAAAGAAGCTAGAGAAGTAAAAGGGCTTTCAATTGAAGATGTTGAAAGAATAACAAAAATTCAAAGTAGATATCTGATCGCAATTGAAAAAAATGAATTTGATAAGCTCCCAGGTGATTTTTATGTTAGAGCATTTATTCGTCAATATGCTCAAGTTGTTGGATTAGATGGCAAAGAATTACTCAGTGATTATCATGAAGATGTCCCAGAAGCTAAGCCAGATGAGTATGTGGAAAATTCCATTGATAATAAGAGCGAAGAGGTACATGAGACTACAGATAATACGAAAAAACTATGGAAGAATTATTTACCTCGGATTGCGATTGGTCTGGGTGTAATTATTCTCGTCTTAGTTGTTTATGTGTTATATGCCAAGATTTCATCAGGTGGTCACCATAATGAAACTGATGAAAATAATAGAGTAACAGTTTCATCCCAGAAGTCCTCGTCATCTTCTAAGAAACCAAAAAAGAAGATTACTGTAAATCCAGTTAAAGTAAAGAAAATTAATAATAATGAATATCGAGTTATTGGTTTGAAAAAGAATCGTCATTTAACCGTGCATGCTGGTTCTACACGAAATATTTCTGCTAGTGTCTCAATTGACGGATATACTACATGGCAATCAACCTTAATTGCAAAACAAAAGCATATAATCACTCTTCCGTCAAATGCACATCGTGTAGTAGTAACATTAGGTAATGATAATGGTACCTCTATTACTATTGCTGGTAAAAAGATACCATTTGTGCCAAATAATGCATATCGAATTATTACTTTATTAATTGGTAATGCTAAGAAATCGGTGGACCGCACCAACCGTTTAAATGGTCAACCTAATAATCATCACAATAATAGTAATACTTCTAGTTATAAGAATAACAATAATTCAACTGGTCAAAGCTCAATTCAAAGCAGATCGAACAACACAAATAATAGTACAACTACTCAAAGCAGACATACGCAATCTTCGACAACAACTACCCAAAGTAGTCAGTCACATACGCAGAGTAGCCAAAATACTCAATCTTCTACTGTTCAATCCTCAACTACTACTCAAAATAACGGTGGTGATACCTCTGGTAACAATAGTAGCGGAAACGGAAATAATGGCAATTAGAATTTAGGAGAAAACAACAAAGAATGAATTTACCTAATAAACTTACTGTTTTTAGAATTTTTTTGATTCCAGTATTTATGTTAATTATTATTTTTGGTGGCAATGCTAGCGTCGTAGCAGCAGGTTCAACTGTTGTGTGGAGTCGTGTAATTGCTGCGATCGTTTTCGCTGTTGCTTCTGCAACTGATTGGTTTGATGGCCATATTGCTCGTTCACGCAATATGGTTACTAACTTTGGTAAGTTTGCTGATCCATTAGCTGACAAGATACTTACTATGACCGCATTTATCTTCTTGGTTTCATTAAACTTAGCTCCAGCATGGGTTGTAGCTATTATTGTTTGTCGTGAATTAGCAGTCACTGGTTTGCGTTTAATCTTGGCTGAAAACAAAGGTCAAGTTTTGGCAGCTAAGATGCCCGGGAAGATTAAAACAACTTGCCAAATGCTTTCAATTATTTTCTTATTAATTGGGGATTTCTGGCACATTGGTACTATCTTGCTTTATCTTGCATTGATCTTTACTATTTACTCAGGTTATGATTATTTCCATCAATCATGGGGAGTATTCAAGGGCTCTATGTAAAAAACTACAATTAAAGATATATTAAAAGAAGCATGAATTTGCTTCTTTTTTTGTTTCTTCGGAAAAAAAACACGTTTTTTTGCGTAATAAATAGTGTAGGCTAAATATTTTGAACATTAGTTTGCATTTTGCTTGCAAATTAGATATTGGACAAAGTATAATTATTAAGTACAAAAAATTAGGAGGACGAAATGGCCAAAGATGAAAAAAAGGCTGCTTTAGATGCAGCGCTCAAGAAAATTGAAAAGAACTTTGGTAAAGGTGCTGTTATGCGTATGGGTGAAAAAGCTGATACGCAAATTTCAACGGTGTCAACAGGTTCACTTGCTTTGGATGCTGCCATTGGTGTTGGTGGCTATCCTCGTGGCCGTATTATCGAAGTTTATGGTCCTGAATCATCTGGTAAGACTACTGTTGCACTTCATGCTGTAGCTGAAGTACAGAAACGTGGCGGTACAGCTGCTTATATTGATGCCGAAAATGCAATGGATCCTGCTTATGCGGAAGCTTTGGGCGTTGATATTGATTCACTTATTTTATCTCAACCTAACACTGGTGAAGAGGGGCTGCAGATTGCCGATACTTTGATCTCGAGTGGAGCAATTGACATTGTAGTAGTTGACTCAGTAGCTGCATTAGTACCTCGTGCTGAAATTGAAGGCGAGATGGGGGATGCTCACGTGGGTTTGCAAGCACGTTTAATGAGTCAAGCCTTGCGTAAGTTATCTGGTACTATTTCTAAAACCAAAACGATTGCCATTTTTATTAACCAGATTCGTGAAAAAGTTGGTGTTATGTTTGGTAATCCTGAAACTACGCCAGGTGGTCGTGCTTTGAAGTTTTACTCCACGATTCGTCTTGAAGTAAGAAGAGCAGAACAAATTAAGCAATCTGGTGAAGTTCTTGGTAATCGTGTCAAAATTAAGGTTGTAAAGAACAAGGTTGCTCCGCCATTTAAGGTAGCAGAAGTAGATATCATGTATGGTAAGGGAATTTCACAAAGTGGTGAATTGCTCGACATGGCTGCTGATAAGGATATTATTGATAAGGCAGGTTCGTGGTATTCATATAAGAGCGATCGAATTGGACAAGGCCGCGAGAATGCTAAGAAATATCTTGAAGAACACCCAGATATTTATCAAGATATTCAAGAGCAGGTTAGAAAAGCTTATGGTATTGATAAGCAATCAATTGCTGATCGTGAAAATCCTGAAAGAATAAAGGAAAAGCGTGAAGAAGCACAAGCTAAGGAAGAGAAAAAAGCTTCAACAGATGCTAAAGACGCTGAAAAGACAAAATAAAAAGTGATATGAACCTTGGAATTATCTTCCAAGGTTTTTTCATGTAGATTGACATGGACTCGTAGGTTCTTTATCATAAAAGTTGTGTGAATAATTCTAAAAAAAGGCGATAGTAATCATGAATACAATAATTATGATTCCCGTCGCAACTGCCATTGTTTCGATTTTGGTGGGTACAGTGTTGGGTTATGCGATTCGTAAGCATTCTTGGGAACAGAAAGCTCAGAATGCGCAGAATGATGCTGACCACATTTTGGCTGATGCTAAGGCACAGGTAACTGCTGCTGAAGCTGAAGTTAATGCACAAAAGCAAGCAGCGGAAGCTGTTAAACAAAGTGCTGAAAATACTAAGAAAGAAAAAATTCTTGAAGCTCAAGAACAAATCCGTGATTTTAGGCAAAAAACCGAAGATGAATTGAATGTTAAGAAAGACAATTTAGCTCGGAAAAAGAACCGTTTGCAACAACGTGAAGATACCTTAGATCATAAGAATTCTTTATTAGATGAACGAGAAGCTGGACTCACGCAAAAGGAAGACCAATTAAAGCAGCAAGATGCTAGCCTAAAGGCAAAATTGGCTGAAGCTGATGAGTTAGTAGAAAATAGACGGCAAAAGCTATATGACGTAGCTAAATTAGATAAAGAACAAGCTAGGAAGATTGTGCTTGATCAATTATCTGATGAACTAGTCAAAGAACGTGCCGAGATGATCAGAAATAGTAACGAAGAAGTTAAGGCTAGAGCTGATCATTATGCTAATCAAGTTATTGTTGATGCTATTCAAAGCAGTGCAGCAGATACTGTGGCTGAAACCACTGTTTCTGTTGTTGATTTACCAAATGAAGAAATGAAGGGTCGAATTATTGGTCGTGAAGGCCGTAATATTCGCTCATTTGAAGCTTTGACTGGTATTGACCTAATTATTGATGATACGCCAAAGGTTGTTACATTAAGCGGATTTGATCCAATTAGACGAGAAATTGCTAAGAGAGCAATGGAACGTTTGATTAAAGATGGTAGAATTCACCCAGCTCGAATTGAGGAAATGGTTGATAAGGCCAGAAAAGAAGTTAATGATGATATTTATGAAGCAGGTGAAAGTGCTTTGATGGAGCTTGGTATTCATAGAATGAATCCAGAGCTAGTTAAGACACTAGGCCGCTTGAAATATCGTACTTCGTATGGACAAAATGTTTTGTCACACTCAATTGAAGTTGGGAAGCTAGCAGGTACTATGGCTGCGGAACTGGGCTTAGATGAAAAGTTAGCGGTTCGCGCGGGATTATTACACGATATAGGTAAAGCCATCGATCATGATATTGAAGGTTCCCATGTAGAAATTGGGGTTGAATTAACACGTAAATATCATGAACCTGATGTTGTAGTTAACGCGATTGCTGCACACCACGGTGATGTGCCTAAGCTATCGTTTATTGCTGAACTTGTTGTTGCAGCAGATACGATTTCTTCGGCTCGTCCAGGTGCAAGAAGCGAGAGTTTGGAGAATTACATCAGACGTTTGACTGAGCTAGAAAAGATAGCTAAGAGCTACCAAGGCGTCAAGCAAGCATATGCTATTCAAGCTGGACGTGAGGTTCGGGTTATGGTTGAACCTGATGAAATTTCAGATGATCGTACAGTTATTTTGGCACGTGATATCCGTAATCAAGTAGAAAAAGAACTGGATTATCCAGGTAATATCAAGATTACCGTTATCCGTGAAAAACGAGTTGTAGCGATTGCTAAGTAAGTTAAAAGGTTTGGAATAAAAGTTCCAAACCTTTTTTGCTATTTGTACAAATTCTTGTCTACTTGTATAATTAAAACAAGTAAATAAGGAAAGTAGCCATATATGTTTAAAATTATTGTTGAATTATTCTTATTAGTAATTATCTCAGCGGCAATTACGCCATTTATTCGGCGGCTTGCCTTTGTGTTAGGGGCTGTTGATAATCCAAATGCTCGTCGTGTTAATAAGAAACCAATGCCAACTATTGGGGGACTGGGCATTTTTGTTACTTTTAATATTGGTGCATTTGTGCTTTTACGAGAGCAATTTCCTACTCATGAGATTTTTTCAATCCTGCTTGCTTCAAGTGTAATTGTACTAACAGGATTAATTGATGATATTCTTGAATTAAAACCTAGACAAAAAATGTTTGGGATTTTTATCGCATCATTGATTATTTATTTCTTAGCTGGCATTAGAATGAATGTACTAAAACTGCCGCTTATCCCACATGAGATTAATTTAGGTTGGTGGAGTTTTCCAATTACTATTTTTTGGATTCTTGCTCTAACGAATGCAGTTAACCTGATTGATGGTTTGGATGGTTTAGCTGATGGCGTATCAATGATTTCGTTAACGACAATGGGGATTGTCGGATATTTCTTTTTGCATACGCACCAGCTTTATGTACCAATTGCCTGCTTTATGTTAGCAGCTTGTTTGTTGGGCTTTTTGCCATATAATTTCCATCCAGCCAAGATTTTTTTAGGTGATACTGGTGCACTGTATATTGGCTTTATGATTGCCGTATGGTCTTTAAAAGGACTAAAAAATGTCACTTTTATTTCGTTGTTGGTCCCAATTATTATTTTAGGTGTTCCAATTACTGATACAGTTTATGCGATGATTCGACGCAAATTGAATAAAAAGCCAATTTCAGAAGCGGATAAACATCACTTGCATCATCAATTAATGCGAATGGGCTTGACTCATCGACAAACAGTTTTAACGATCTATGCTTTGTCATTAGTTTTCTCGTTTATTTCGCTTTTATTCTTATTGTCACCAGCATGGGGCACTTGGCTTCTTATTCTTGGTTTAGTAATTGCGCTTGAATATTTCGTAGAATCAATTGGATTATTAGGTGAAAAGTATCATCCTTTAATGAATTTGATTCAAAAAATTATTAATCAGAAGAGTAAGACGGATCCAACCGTTGAAGTTTGGCACTTAGGTGATGAAAAACCAAATCAATTAAAAAGTAAAAAAGATCAAAAATAAAACGTTTAGCAAAATTTGCTAAACGTTTTTTACTGTTCATGATAATTATTGCTTTTTACTGGAATTTCATTGTAGCGTTTCTCGCCTTTGGTAAAAGTTACTTGACCAGAGAGTAAGTTGGTTAGATCATTCTTAGTATTTTCTTGATTATCATCATCTAAGAAAATATGGATCTTAACATCTACGCCATACTCTGCGTTAGCAATAAAAATTTTATTGGTTTTTAGATAGTGATCAATTTCATCAAAACGATTATAAGGTACGCTGAAAATTAATTCTTGTTGAAGAACGCGTTTGATTACACCTATCTTTTCGACAGCATTAGTTACACTGTTGGAATAAGCGCGGATGAGCCCGCCAGCGCCCAATTTAATGCCACCAAAATATCTAGTAACGACAACAGTCACGTTTTTCAGATTCATTAATTGTAATGCTTTAAGTTCAGGAACTCCTGCAGTTCCTGAAGGTTCACCGTTGTCGCTTTCTTTAACTTGGTCATCATTTAGACCGATTGTGTAAGCGAAAGTATTATGAGTGGCATCCCGATACTGTTTAGAAATCTTTTGAATAAATTTATTAGCTTCATCAGTTGAAGTGGTTCTAGCAATAGTGGCAATGAATCTACTTTTTTTGATAACTAATTCAACGGAGCCATTTTCTTTGATAGTTAAAAAATTTTCTTTTTCTGACAAAAAAATCGCCTCTTTTTGCGTAATAAATAATAGAGGTGAGAAAAATGGAAGATTCAACTCTATTATTGGGTCGTCAATGGATTGCTAGTCAAGAGGATTCTAGCATATTTGTGAGATGCAGCAAAATCCCAGCAATTGAAAACGGAAAATGCAATCGATGTGGCAGTGAAGTTAAATATTGTTTGCCCAATGGTAAGCGGTATTGCCGTGGTTGTATTGGATTAGGACGGATTGATGAAGGAGCTATTTTGGTTCGGAAAAACTGTGACTATTCCTTTGAGGCGATAGAAAATGGTGGCATGACTTGGAAAGGACAATTAACACCGCTGCAACAAGAAATCTCGAATAGTTTGGTTCAAAATTTTAAACAAAAGAAAAATAGCTTAGTTCACGCAGTTACTGGTGCAGGAAAGACGGAAATGCTTTTTAACTTAATTGCTCAATGTATGAAAAATGGTCAAAGAGCTTGTATTGCTACACCAAGAATTGATGTGGTAAATGAGCTGTTTCCACGTTTTGAAATAGCTTTTGCTGAGATTCAAATTGGCAAATATCATGGGCGAGAATTTAAAGAGCCGGGATTAGAACAATTAACAATTTGTACAACGCATCAATTATTGAAGTTTTATCAAGCTTTTGATTTGTTAGTGATTGATGAGGTAGATTCATTCCCGTATGTGGGTGATCCTCAGTTGCATTTTGCGGCTAAAAATGCAGTGAAAACAAGTGGAGTTAGAGTATATCTAACGGCTACGCCAACAACTGATTTGCTAAAAGAAGTTAAACAGGGACAATTGGAGATTTTAAAATTGAATCGCCGTTTTCACGGTGGACTTTTGCCAGTGCCTAAGGAAAAACTTTTTATTAAACCCTTTTTAAATAAAAGAGGACAGATTCACTCTAAATTGCTGATTGAGATTAAAAAAGTAATTCGAAGTGGACATCCTTTGCTTTTATTTGTGCCACGAATTGAACAGATCCCGGTTTATTTACAGGTTTTAGTAGAAAAACTAAAAGATGAAAAAATTAAGATAGCAGGAGTACATGCACAGGATCCACAACGGTTGGAAAAAGTGCAAGCCTTTCGTGATCGCAAGCTGAATTTGTTGTTAACCACAACTATTTTGGAACGTGGGGTAACTTTTAAAAACGTCTGGGTGATTATTATTGCTGCCGATGATCCAATTTATACTGCAGCTAGTTTGGTTCAAATAGCTGGGCGAGTTGGTCGAGCAAAAGATGACCGTAATGGGTTAGTTTTATATTGTTATCATCGCTATACTAAAAATATTCGGAGCAGTATCAAACAAATTAAGGAAATGAATCAATGAGAAACTGTTTATTATGTGAACAAGAATTTATTCCACCAGTCTATTTTGCTCAAATTTTTTCATTGAAAAAATTTCGTCCAACTAAAATTTGTTTGTACTGTTTAAAACAATTTGAAAAATTAACCGATAATCGTTGTACAATCTGCTCTAAAAATATGGAAAATGGATTAGTTTGTATTGATTGTAAAAACTGGCAAAGTTTATATCATGGGAATGTTTTGCGTAATCATGCACTTTATCGATATAATGCTGCCTTTCATGATTTAATGGTTGCTTATAAAAGGCGCGGTGATTATGTTTTGCGGGAAGTTTTACAAGAATTGTGTTTTGAATATTTGAAGAAAATCCAATTTGATTATTATGTTCCGGTGCCTACTTCTCCTGAACATAAAAAGAAGAGACAATTTGATACAATTTCAGCTATCTATGACGATATTTTGACTCTTACGCCGCTTTTAGGTAAAAAAGCAGGTAGTCATGCACAGGGAGAGAAAAACAAGGAAGAACGGCTTAAAACGCCGCAAGCCTTTTTCATTGATAAAAATGTCAAAGTAAACGAAAATATAAGAACAGGTAAAATCCTGATTTTAGATGATATTTATACAACAGGCAGAACGCTCTACCATGCCCGTGATTGCTTGCAAGAAGGTTTTCCAGAAGCAAAAATTGAAAGCTTTTCAATTTGTCGCTAGATTTATTATGAAACGCTTTCATCTTTTGGTATAATAAGTTTGTAAAGATAAAACCGCTTTGCGGTGAAAGGAGAATCTTATATGTTAAAGTACAATGTTCGTGGAGAAAATATTGAAGTAACTGATGCTTTAAGAAGCTATGTTGAGAAACGGTTAAACAAGTTAGAGAAATACTTTGAATTGAGTCAAGATGTGATTGCACACGTAAACTTGAGAGTGTACCGTGATCATTCTGCTAAGGTAGAAGTTACTATTCCTTTACCATACTTAGTTTTGAGAGCTGAAGAAAACACGGATGATATGTATCGTAGCATTGACTTCGTTTCCGAAAAACTTGAACGTCAAATTAGAAAATACAAGACTCGTGTAAACAGAAAGAGCCGTGAAAAGGGTATGCAAGACTTCTTCGTTGAACAACCCGAAGAAGAAGAAAAGAAGCCTAGCGAATTCGATATCGTTCGTAACAAGCGCGTAAGCTTAAAGCCAATGGATCCAGAAGAAGCAATTTTGCAAATGGATATGTTGGAACACGACTTCTTCGTATTCGAAGATGCTGAAACTAACGGTACTAGCGTTGTTTACCGCAGAAACGATGGTCGTTACGGTTTAATTGAAACTAACGAATAATCGAGTTAAAATACTCATTAATGATAAAAACCTCGCGTTTATTCATACGTGAGGTTTTTTAATTGGAATATTTTTCTTTTACAAGCAATCATGTTAAAATTAATCTGTATTTTTAGACTTTACGACATATAAGGACCGATTTAATGGTAAACATTTTAAGAAAACTATATAACGACGATAAAAGAGAACTTAAGAAATTTGAAAAAATTGCAGCTAAAGTTGAATCTCATGCTGAAGAAATGAGCAAGTTGTCTGACGAACAATTGCAAGCTAAAACTCCAGAATTTCGTGACCGTCTTAAAAAAGGTGAAACTTTGGATGAACTCTTGCCTGAAGCTTTTGCCGTTGCTCGTGAAGGTGCTAAGCGTGTTTTAGGGCTTTACCCATTTCACGTTCAAATTTTAGGTGGTATTGCACTTCACTTTGGTAACATTGCCGAAATGATGACTGGTGAAGGTAAGACTTTGACAGCGACAATGCCTGTTTATTTGAATGCTCTTGAAGGAAAGGGCGTTCACGTTGTTACTGTTAACGAATATCTTTCTAGTCGTGACGAAGAAGAAATGGGTCAACTTTACAAGTGGCTTGGCTTAACTGTTGGTTTGAACTTGAACTCAATGTCACCAGATGAGAAGCGTGAAGCTTATAACTGTGACGTCACCTACTCAACCAACTCCGAATTAGGTTTCGACTACTTGCGTGACAACATGGTTGTTTACAAGGAACAAATGGTACAACGTCCATTAAATTACGCAATTATCGACGAAGTTGACTCTATTTTGATTGATGAAGCTAGAACTCCATTGATTATTTCTGGTGAAGCTGAACAAGCAAACAGCGACTACATCCGTGCCGATCGCTTTGTTAAGACGTTAACCGAAGACAAGAGCGATGATGATGCAGACGATGATGAAGATCATGGTGATTACAAGATCGACTGGCCAACGAAGACGATTTCTCTTACTAGAACTGGTATTGAAAAGGCCTGCAAGCATTTTGGCTTAAAGAACTTGTATGATGTTGAAAACCAGAAATTGGTTCACCATATTGATCAAGCCCTTCGTGCTAACTACATTATGCTTAAGGATATCGATTATGTTGTCCAAGATGGTGAAGTATTAATCGTTGACTCATTTACTGGTCGTGTAATGGAAGGCCGTCGTTATTCAGATGGTTTGCACCAAGCTATTGAAGCTAAGGAAGGCGTTAAGATTCAAGAAGAATCAAGAACGCAAGCTACAATTACTTACCAGAACTTCTTTAGAATGTACAAGAAGTTGTCTGGTATGACTGGTACTGCTAAGACTGAAGAAGAAGAATTCCGTGAAATCTATAACATGCAGGTAATCACGATTCCTACTAACCGTCCAATTGCTAGAAAAGACATGCCTGATATTTTGTATCCAACTTTAGATTCAAAATTTAAGGCAGTTGTTGATGAAATTAAAAAGCGTCACGCAACTGGTCAACCTATTCTAGTTGGTACTGTGGCTATTGAAAGTTCTGAGCGTTTAAGCAAGATGCTTGATGAAGCTGGTATTCCTCATGCTGTTTTAAACGCCAAGAACCACGCTAAGGAAGCTAAAATTATTATGAACGCTGGTCAACGTGGTGCTGTAACTATTGCTACTAACATGGCTGGTCGTGGTACTGATATTAAGTTAGGGCCTGGTGTTAAAGAACTTGGTGGTTTAGCTGTTATTGGTACTGAACGACACGAATCACGTCGTATTGATAATCAGCTTCGTGGTCGTTCTGGTCGTCAGGGTGACCCAGGTTACACTAGATTCTACTTGTCACTAGAAGATGACTTAATGAAGCGTTTCGGTGGTGATCGTGTTAAGGACTTCTTGGATCGTTTGTCAGATAATGATGATGACAAGGTTATTGAAAGTCGTTTGATTACTCGTCAAGTAGAATCTGCTCAAAAGCGTGTTGAAGGTAATAACTACGATACTCGTAAGCAAACTTTGCAATATGATGATGTTATGCGTATTCAACGTGAAATCATCTATGGTGAAAGAATGCAAGTTATTGAAGCAGATAAATCATTAAAGAATGTTTTGGTTCCAATGATTCATCGTACAATTGATCACCAAGTTAACATGTTTACCCAAGGTGATAGAAAAGACTGGCGTCTTGATTCATTACGAGACTTTATTTCTTCAAGTTTAACTAGTGAAAAAGTAACTGATTCAATTGACTTTAAGACAATTAGCGTTGCAGATTTGAAGAAGAAGTTATACGACATTGTAGAGAAGAACTTTGAAGACAAGGAGAAGGCTCTGGGTGATCCAAGTCAAATGCTTGAATTCGAAAAGGTTGTTATCTTGCGTGTCGTAGATGACCGTTGGACTGATCATATCGATGCTATGGATCAATTGCGTCAATCAATTGGTCTTCGTGGTTATGGTCAACTTAATCCATTGGTTGAATATCAAGATTCTGGTTACAGAATGTTTGAAGAAATGATTTCAAATATTGAATTTGATGTAACTCGTTTGTTCATGAAGGCTGAAATTAGACAAAATCTTAGTCGTTAATAAAAAGGAAGGGGAGTTAATAGCTTCCCTTTTTTTGCAGTAAAAGGAAGAAATTATGGAAATTAGTGAAATTCAAAGTGCGTTAGACGAGCTTAAGAAGCGTTTAAATCACTTTAGGGGGTCTCTTTGACCTCGATGCAATTGATGAAAGCATCGAAATAAATGAAGCCAAGATGGCTCAACCAGATTTTTGGAATGATCAAGAAAAAGCGCAAAAATTAATTAATGACAATAATCTTTTAAAGGAAAAGCGAGATTCATTTTTAAAACTGCAAAAAGGCTATGAAGATGTTTCAACTGCATTAGAGTTATTGCGAGAAGAACCAGATGCGGATTTGCAAAAAGAAACAGAAAATGATTTAGCTAATTTGCAGGAAGAATTCCACAACTATGAATTAGACTTGCTTTTATCTGGTAAATACGATAATCATAATGCGTTGCTTGAAATTCACCCAGGAGCTGGTGGTACAGAAGCCATGGACTGGGGTCAAATGTTGTTAAGAATGTATCAACGCTATTGTGATAGTGCTGGCTTTAAGTTTGAAATTAATGATTATGAACCAGGTGAAGAAGCTGGGCTGAAAAGCGTTAGTGCAAGAATCGTAGGCAAAAATGCTTACGGGATGCTTAAATCCGAAAATGGCGTCCATCGTTTAGTTAGAATTTCGCCATTTGATGCGGCTAAAAGACGTCACACTTCATTTGCTTCTGTTGAAGTGATTCCAGAAGTAGATGACAGTATTAAAATAGATATTGATCCGAAAGATTTACGGATTGATGTTTATCGTTCAAGTGGTGCTGGTGGTCAGCATATTAACAAGACTTCTAGTGCTGTACGAATTACCCACTTGCCAACTGGTATCGTTACTACTTCTCAAGCACAGCGTTCACAATTGCAAAACCGTGAAACTGCAATGAATGAATTAAGAGCAAAGTTGTTTCACTTAGAAGAAGAAAAAAAGCGGAAACAAAAACAGGCCCTTAAAGGTGATCAAAAAGAAATTGGATGGGGTTCACAGATTAGATCCTATGTTTTCCATCCATACAATTTAGTTAAAGACCTGCGAACTGGTTATGAAACAGCAGATGTAAATGGCGTAATGGATGGTAAATTGCAACCATTTATTTATTCATATTTGCAGTGGCTACTTAGTCAAGAAAATCCAGAATAGGTGAAAAAATGAGTTTTTTAGGAATTGTCACGCTCGTTTTAGTAGCGGTAATTATTTTAAGTTTACTGTTTGTGCTTTTTAAGGCCTTTATTCTTCTTTTACCAGTAGCTTTAATTGCTATTGCGATCATCTGGCTTATTTACTGGATTGCCGGTAAAAGAAATAAAGAGAATATGCCAAGCAGCAGTTCTTATTTTGATTGGTTTAAGGCAAGTACCACTCAAACGCAGAGCAGAAAGCATGCTCGTAATGTAACTACAAAGGATATCAATAAATAGTTGGGAGGTCATTATTATGGCTAATGCGGTTAAATTAAGTAAGTTGATCCAAGACAACAAGAGCATTCTTGATATTTTTCAAGGTGAAGAATGTATTAAAGATAAAGAAGTCTTGGTTTCAGATATCTATCGTCCAGGTCTGGAATTAACAGGTTATTTTGATTTCTATCCAGCACAGCGTATTCAATTGTTAGGGCGGACTGAAATTTCATATGCAGCTAGACTTGATCATGATATCCGGACACATGTTTTTACAAAAATGGCTACTAAAGCTACCCCTTGCTTTTTGATTTCACGTTCATTGCCTGTACCTGAAGAATTATCTGCTGCAGCTGAGGAAGCACATATTCCAATTTTACAAACTAGAGAATCCACGACTTATATTTCAAGTATTTTAACGGAATATCTGCGTGCACGTTTGGCTAAAAGAACTAGTATCCATGGTGTTTTAGTTGAAATTAAGGGTATGGGTGTTCTCTTAACTGGTGCTTCTGGTGTTGGTAAATCTGAAACTGCTTTGGGCTTAGTTCAAAGAGGCCATAGATTAATTGCTGATGACCGAGTAGATGCCTTTCAGAAAGATCACAATACTGTTGTTGGTGAAGCACCTAAGATTTTAAAGCACTTAATGGAAATCAGAGGGATTGGTATTATTGATGTCATGAACTTATTTGGTGCTGGTGCTGTTAAAAATAGAACTGAAATTCAGTTGGTAATCAACTTAGTTAACTGGGATCCTAAAGCAAATTATGATCGCTTAGGTTTTCAAGAAAATACTCGGATGATTTGCAATGTACCTATTCCACAAGTTAATATCCCAGTGAAGGTTGGACGTAATATTGAAATTATTATTGAAGTAGCTGCAATGAACTTTAGAGCTAAGAAGATGGGGTATGATGCTACGCAAACCTTTGATAATAATTTAACCAGTCTGATTTCAGAGCACTCAAAAGAGGATGCAAATAAGGTGCCACATGATGACTAATTTAGTAATTAATCCTATTGCATTTCAATTAGGTAATCTTAGCGTCAAATGGTACGGTATAATTATGGCTGTGGCCATTGTCTTAGCAGCTTGGATGGCTATCAATGAAGGCAAAAAAAGACAAATTATTAGTGATGACTTCGTTGATTTATTATTATGGGCAGTTCCATTAGGCTATGTGGGTGCCCGTATCTATTATGTGATTTTTGAATGGGGCTATTATTCTCACCATCCAGATCAAATAATTGCTATTTGGAATGGTGGAATCGCTATTTATGGTGGTTTAATTGCTGGATTAATAGTTTTACTCATCTTTTGTCACAAAAGAAACCTACCGCCGTTTTTGATGTTAGATATCATTACGCCTGGTGTAATGGCTGCTCAGATCTTAGGCCGCTGGGGCAACTTTGTTAATCAAGAAGCACATGGTAGTCCTACTACATTACATTTTTTGCAAAGTTTGCATTTGCCGGAGTTTATCATTCAACAGATGAAGATAGGTGGCACTTATTATCAGCCAACTTTTCTTTATGAATCTTTTTTCAATTTAATTGGCTTGATTTTAATTTTGTTATTACGGCATCGTACACATTTCTTCAAGCAAGGAGAAGTTTTCATGACCTATCTTCTTTGGTATAGTGTAGTAAGATTCTTTGTTGAGGGGATGAGAACAGATAGCCTATACATTTTTGGTATAATACGTGTATCACAGGCATTAAGTTTAATCCTCTTTATTGCTACAATAATTTTATGGATTTATCGGCGTAAAGTTGTTAAACCTAAATGGTATTTAGAAGGTAGCGGATTAAAATATCCGTATACGAGAGATTAATAGGAAAATCAGTTTAGAAAGATTGAGAGATAAAAAATGACAAAAATTGCAGTTTTAGGTAACGGTTCATGGGGTTCAGTATTAGGCTCAATGTTAGCTGATAATGGTAATGATGTAACTCTTTACGGCAACATTGAAAGTGTTAATGAAGAAATTAATGCTACTCATACTAACAGCCATTATATGAAGGATTGGAAGCTTAACGAAAATGCCAAGGCTACTGGTGATTTGGAAGAAGCACTTGATGGTGCAGAACTTGTATTATTCGTTTTGCCAACTAAAGCCGTAAGAATCGTAGCTAAAAATGTTCGTAAGGTTTTGGACAAGACTGGTCAAAAGCCACTTTTAGTAACAGCTACTAAGGGTATTGAACCAGGTACCAAGAAACTTATTTCAGAGATCTTAACTGAAGAAATTTATCCTAATGATTCAGATAAGATTGTTGCTATTTCTGGACCAAGTCATGCAGAAAATGTTGCTCAAAAAGACTTGACGGCTATTGCATGTGCTTCAACAGATGAAGAAAATGCAAAGAAAGTACAAAAGATCTTTTCAAATGATTATGTTCGTTTCTATACCAACGATGATTTAATCGGTGTAGAAGTTGGCGGTGCTGTTAAGAACGTTATTGCGATTGCTGCTGGTATTTTAGTAGGTCAAGGCTATGGCGATGATGCCAAGGCTGCTTTGATGACTAGAGGTTTGGCAGAAATTACTCGTTTAGGTGTTAACTACTTTGGTGCTAAACCAATGACCTTCAGTGGTTTGTCAGGTATTGGTGACTTGATCGTAACTTGTACTTCAGTTAACTCACGTAACTGGCGTGCCGGTAAGCAAATTGGTGAAGGCAAGAGCTTAGATTATGTTTTAAAGAACATGGGCCAAGTTGTTGAAGGTGCTACTACTGTTAAGGCTGTTCATGAACTTAGTGAAGAAAAGAACATTGATATGCCAATTAGTGATGCGATTTACCGTGTTCTTTACGAAAATTCAGATGTAGCTACTGAAATCAAGAAAATGATGGGTAGAGCACCTAAGCCAGAAATTCGTCTTTAATTATTTAAGCAAAATAATTGGCAATAATTTAAATCTATAGTATTATTTACTTATGAAAAGTAAGTAAAGGAGTGGAACTTATGGCCAATAAATATGATGCAATTGTAATTGGAGCAGGTCCTGGTGGTATGACTGCAGCTTTATATGCTGCCCGTGCTAATTTAAATGTCTTGGTACTTGATCGTGGTCCATATGGCGGTCAAATGAATAATACAGATGCAATTGACAATTATCCAGGTTTTACTGAAATTAAGGGGCCTGAACTAAGTCAGAAGATGTATGATACATTGATGAAGTTCAAACCGGATTATGAGTATGGCAATGTTCAATCTGTTGAATTAGACGGGGACGAAAAAGTTGTTAAAACAGATGACGATAAAGAATATCGTGCTCCAATTTTAATTATTGCGACTGGTTCTGATCATCGTCACTTAAATGTGCCAGGTGAAGAAGAATATTCAGGTCGAGGAGTTTCATACTGTGCAGTCTGCGACGCCGCTTTCTTTAAAGATGAAGATGTAGTTGTAATTGGCGGTGGCGATTCAGCAATTGAAGAAGGAATTTACTTGGCTCAATTAGCTAAAAGCGTAACTGTAGTTCACCGTCGTGATCAATTACGTGCTCAACCTACTTTGCAAAAACGTGCTTTTGCAAATAAAAAGATGAAATTCGTTTGGAATGCACAAACCGAAGAAATCTTAGGTGATGGGAATAAAGTAACAGGTATTAAATACCGGGATAAAGAAACAGGAGCTGAAAAAGAACTTAAAGCTGCTGGTGTCTTTATTTATGTTGGTGTTTTACCGCAAACCGCACCATTTAAAGATTTAGGTATTTTAAATGAACAAGGTTGGATTCCTACTAACGAACATATGGAAACTAAAGTTCCAGGCGTTTTTGCATTAGGGGATGTTCGTGAAAAAGATTTGCGTCAAATTGCAAATGCTGTAGGTGAAGGTAGTGTTGCAGGTCAAGCTGCATATAATTACTATCAAGACTTAAAAGATTAACTTAAATTAATAAAGAAAATAGGGGAGTTTACTAACAATATAGTAAACTCTCATTTTTTTAACTAAAATACGGATAAGTAGTGTATAATAAAAATCGAAGAGAGTACTTATTTGCAATTCAAGTAAACGCTTTCTAAGAGAGTAATTATTTTTAGTTCTGGAGAAAGCAGTGTGAGAAAGATGGTGAATGTTAAACAGCGAATTGAAAGATTTGCTTCGGGAAATGAATTGTATCTGCAAGAGATATTAGGTTGTCATCTTGAAGATAATACTTATGTTTTTAGAGTTTGGGCTCCACATGCACAAAAAGTATGGCTAGTTGGCGATTTCAATGATTGGGGTAAATCATTGGAAATGTATCTTCTATCCGATGGCATCTGGGAGATAAAAACCAATTTACCCCAACAAGGCCAGTTGTATAAATATTTAATTAAACAATCTAATGGTCGTGAAGTAATGAAGATGGATCCAATGGCAGTGGAACTTGAACCACGTCCAGGGGATGCAGCTGTTGTTACACAATTGCCAAATAAAAGCTGGCGTGATGGAGCATGGCTTGGTCGTAATAAGCGTTCTAATCACTTTGCTCGTCCAATTAATATTTATGAAGTTCATGCCAGTTCATGGAAGAGACATGCAGATGGTTCACTTTATACTTTGAAGGACTTACAAAGAGAATTAATTCCGTATGTCAAGAAACAAGGTTTTAACTATATTGAATTTTTACCTTTGACGGCTCACCCATTAGATGCGTCTTGGGGATATCAAACAATTGGTTATTTTGCTTTAGAACGTACATACGGTACACCACGTGAATTACAAGATTTTGTGGAAGCATGTCATAAGGAAAATATTGGTGTGTTAACAGATTGGGTACCAGGTCACTTTTGTATTAATGATGACGCTTTAGCTTATTATGACGGTACTCCATGTTATGAATTTAGTGAGAAATGGCGTGCAGAAAACAAAGGCTGGGGTGCCCTGAATTTCGATTTAGGAAAACCAGAAGTTCAATCATTCTTGCTTTCAAGTGCTCTATTTTGGCTAGAATTTTATCATCTTGACGGTTTGAGAGTCGATGCAGTTTCCAACATGATCTATCGTGATTATGATCGTGGACCAGGTGAATGGAAACCAGATAAATATGGTGGTAATCGTAATTTAGAAGGAATGGCATTTCTGAGGAATTTGAATCGAACTATTAAAGGAATGCATCCCGACAGTTTAATGATTGCAGAAGAAAGTTCAGCACAAGTCAAAATTACTGGTCGAATCGAAGATGGTGGCTTAGGCTTTGACTTTAAATGGAACATGGGTTGGATGAATGATATTCTACGCTTCTACCAAATGGATCCATTATTTAGAAAATTTAATTTTAACCTTGCTACCTTCTCGTTTATGTATCGAATGAGTGAAAACTTTATTTTGCCACTGTCACATGATGAAGTCGTTCATGGTAAAAAGAGTCTTATGAATAAGATGTTTGGTGAACGAAATAAACAGTTTGATGAGTTGCGAAATTTGCTTACTTTGCAAATGACGTATCCTGGCAAAAAATTGTTGTTTATGGGCAGTGAATATGGTCAATATCTAGAGTGGCGCTATAACGAAGCTTTAGATTGGGCAGAGTTAAAAGATAATTTGAACTCTAAGATGCAATATTTTGATCAAAAACTGAATGAATTATATTTGAATGAACCATCATTATGGCAATTGGAACAAAAATCCGAATCTGTCCAGATTATTGATGCCGATAACAAAGATCAATCAGTTTTATCCTTTATTCGTCAAGGAAAAATTAGACATGATTTTGTAATTGTTATTTTGAACTTTACACCAGTTGAGAGAAAGAATTTTACAATTGGTGTTCCTTATTCCGGTAAATATCATGAAGTCTTCAATAGTGCAAGAAAAGAATTTGGCGGCGACTGGGACAGAAACGCGCAAAGCATGACAACTAAGAAGGCACAATTTAAGAATTTAGATTATCAGATTCAATTAGATTTACCTGGTTTTAGTGCAATGATTTTGAAACCAACTGAAGTTCATATCAAAAGAAGAACTAGAAAAAAGAAATAGAGGAGAACATGCAATGAGTACCAAAATGTTGGGCTTGATTTTAGCAGGAGGAAAAGGAACAAGATTAGGTAAGTTGACTAGTAACCAAGCTAAGCCAGCTGTATCTTTTGGTGGTCGATACAGAATTATCGACTTTACGTTAAGTAATTGTGCCAACTCAGGAGTTAGAAATATTGGTATTATCACCCAATACCAACCATTATTATTGAATAAGCACATTGGTAATGGTGCTAGTTGGGGGTTAGATGGTCTCGATGCCAGTACTACTATTTTGCAACCATATACCGACAATGCTGGTAGCAAATGGTTTAAAGGTACTGCACATGCCATTTATCAAAATATTGACTATATTGATAGCCAAGATCCTGAATATGTATTGATTCTTTCAGGTGACCACATCTATAAGATGGATTATGAAGCAATGTTGGAAGATCACATCAAAAATAATGCTTCATTAACGGTAGCTGTAATTGATGTCCCTTGGGAAGAAGCTCCTCGTTTCGGAATAATGAATACTGATATCAGTGGCAGAATTACTGAATTCGAAGAAAAGCGTAAGGAACCAAAGAGCAATCACGCTTCAATGGGGATTTATATCTTTAATTGGAAACGGTTACGCGAAGTCTTGACCACTGCTTTTACTACTAATGACGATATGATCGACTTTGGTAAGAATGTTATTCCATATTACTTAAAGAGTGATGAACGCGTATTTTCATACCAATCCTCAGGTTACTGGAAAGATGTTGGTACGATTGGTTCGCTTTGGGCAGCTAATATGGAATTCTTAGATGGTAGTGACGGTCTAAATCTGTATGATCGCTCATGGAGAATTTACTCAAAGAACCCAATTGCTCCACCACAAGTAATTACTGAAAATGCGCAAGTTACTAATTCAATGATTGTTGATGGTTGTTATGTTGATGGCATTATTAATCATTCTATTCTGTCAACAAATGTTGATGTGCAAAGAAATTCGAAAATTACAGACTCAGTTATCATGCCAGGAGTAAAGATTGGCAAGAATGTAACCATCAAACATGCAATTATTGGCGAAAATGCTCAAATTGGTGATGGTGCAAAAATTGAAGGCAATGAAGATAAAATCGAAGTAGTAGGTAATTCAGAGAGAATTGGAGTGTTGCCAAATGAAGACTAATAAAATGGCGGCTATTTTTAGTAATCAACATGAATATAACGAGTTACGTCCATTAACTGATGAACGTTCGTTATCAACTTTGTATTTTGCTGGTAAGTATCGAATTATGGACTTCGCTCTTTCCAGTATTGTTAATGCAGGGATCAATAATGTATATACGCTGATTAATCAGGAAAAAGTTAGATCTTACTTGGACCACTTAGGTGGTGGTAAAGAATGGGGCTTAGACACCATTGGCTCATACGAATACTTAGATTTCTATCAAAAATTAATGCAAAATCAAGCTAGTGGTGATGACTACTTTGATGATCTGCTTAATTTTTTGAAGACAGCTAAGACGCCATATACTGTTTACATTGAAAACAAAATGGTCGGCAACTTTGATTTACAATCAGTACTTCATTATCATCAAGAAAACGACAACAAGATTACTGCCGTCTTTAAACGGGTAAGCAAGGAAAACATTGCGCCTGATGATCAAATGTTTATCTTAGACGAAGACAATACTATTATGTCTTGTCAACAAGTAATTGATGCTCAAAGTCAGGACAACTACAACTTAGGATTAAATATTTATGTGGCTGACACCAAGTGGTTAATCTCAGAATTGCAAAAAGCACAGCGTAGTGGTGCTTCAATTGATATTGGTCAACGCTTAGCAGCTAAGTATCGTACAAGTGCATATGAATATACTGGATATTTGCATAACATTCATGACATTCATAGTTACTACAAGGCTAATATGGAAATGCTAGATAAAAAGAAGCGTGATTCGCTTTTGTTTGGCAACCAAAAGATTATCACTAGAATTAGAAATGAAGTTGGCACTTATTTTGCAACTTCATCAGAAGTAAAGAACTCAATGTTAGCTACAGGATGTAGAATAAAGGGGACAGTTGAAAACAGTATTGTCTCCAGAAGAGTTGAGGTTTCTGATAAGAGCAAGGTTAAGAATTCAATTGTTATGGCAAATTGTAAGTTAGAAAAAGGAAGCCAGGTTGAATACGCGATCTTAGATAAAAATGTTGTTGTTAAAAAAGATGTGGTAGTTAAAGGAACACCTCAAGATCCTGTAGTTGTCAAAAAAGGTGCTGTTTTGACTAAGAACTTAATTAATGGATAAGGAGCAATCGTGCGAGTTTTATTTACAGGTGCTGAATGTGCACCATTCTTCAAAACTGGTGGTTTAGGTGATGTTTTAGGTTCTTTGCCTAATCAATTAGCCAAAGAAGGCGTTGATGTTGGCGTTGTTATTCCTTTATATCAGGATTTGCCTGAAAGATATCGTGAAAAATTAGAATATCAAGGCAACTTTATTGTTCCAGTTGGCTGGCGCAATCAATATTGTGGCGTGTTTACCTTAAAACGTAAGGGTGTCACCTATTTCTTTATTGATAACGAATACTACTTCAAGCGTCCAGGTATTTATGGATATTATGATGACGGCGAGCGATACGCTTTCTTCCAACAAGCAGTCATTATGATGATGGAACGTTTTAACTTCATTCCTAATATCTTGCATTGTAATGATTACCATACCGCCTTCATTCCATTTTTACTCCGTGAAAAATGGGGATTCGTTGATGCCTATAGAGGTATTAAAACAGTTTTGACTATTCATAATCTGGAATTCCAAGGTAAATACAATGCCAAGACTTTACCTAATTTCTTTGGTTTAGACTATGACTGGTTTGACAGTGGAATTGTCAGAATGGACAATGATGTCAACTGGATGAAGACAGGTATTTTGTACGCTGATCGTGTCACTACAGTTAGTCCATCTTATGCTAGAGAAATTCAAACTCCTGAATTCGGTCAAGGATTAGATGGTATTTTGCGGATGTGTTCACACAAGTTGAGCGGGATTTTAAACGGGATTGATTTTGAAAAGTACAATCCTAAGACTGATCCAATTAT
The DNA here is from genome assembly GCF_001436305.1 of Lactobacillus ultunensis DSM 16047. Taxonomy (GTDB): domain Bacteria; phylum Bacillota; class Bacilli; order Lactobacillales; family Lactobacillaceae; genus Lactobacillus; species Lactobacillus ultunensis. The sequence goes on from NZ_AZFO01000005.1 coordinate 64,033, forward strand.
TAAGGCAAATTACAGTGTCTACCACCTTCATCAAAAGGTAAAAGATAAGATTGCTTTGCAAAAAGAAGTTGGCTTGCCAATTAAACCAAAGGTTCCTTTGATCGGGATGGTATCTCGTTTAACTGCACAAAAAGGTTGCCAATTATTGCTTGATGAATTGGATAATATTTTGCAGTTCAATGTTCAAATGGTGATCTTAGGCAACGGTGATCCTTACTATGAACACAATTTGACAGAAATCGCTAAGCGTCATCCAGATAAGCTAAAAGTAATTCTGGCATTTGATGTTAAATTAGCTCAGAGAATTTATGCTGGCGCAGATAGTTTCTTAATGCCATCTGCTTTTGAGCCTTGTGGTCTATCACAGTTGATTGCTTTGCGTTATGGTACTTTGCCGATTGTACACCAAATTGGTGGTTTAGCTGATACTGTTTGGGTATATGACAAGACCAAGAATGAAGGTACTGGCTTTGGCTTCAGAGAATTCAATGGTTATCAAATGGTTCAAGCAATTAAGAAGATGCTTACCGTTTACCAGCAAAGAGACAATTGGGTTAAGATGCAAAAAATTGCGATGAAATCTGATTTTTCATGGAGAAACTCCGCTGATAAATATAAGTGGATGTATGGAGAATTGATTGGTTAATTTAGAAAAAGAGAAAAATTAAATGCAATTAACAAAAGAAGAATTTAAAAAAAGACTTGAACGCAAGTTGGATAACTATTTTGAAGAAGATGTGAAATCAGCTTCAAATAGTGATCTCTATGCTGCTGTAAGTGCAATCGTCAGAGATGGATATACACCACAATGGCGTCGTATCCGTATTGCGGAAACGAATCAAAAACAAAAACAAGTCTATTACTTTTCAATCGAATTTTTGCCAGGTACTTTATTAAAAAGCAATTTACTAAATTTAGGCTGGCTGAAAACTGTTAGAGAAGCTTTAGCTGATTTACATCTTGACTTGGATAAAATTGCTGCTGCAGAACCAGATATGGCTTTAGGTAATGGTGGTTTAGGTCGTTTGGCTGCTGCCTTTATGGATTCTTTAGCTTCTACTGGTTATACCGGCAACGGTAATGGAATCCGCTATAAGTATGGTTTATTTAAACAAAAGTTTGTTAACGGCTATCAAAAAGAACTTCCTAATGATTGGTTAAAGAAGGAAGACCACTGGGAAGTTAGAAGAGAAAGCAAATCCGTCTTGGTTAGATTTGGCGGCAAAGTTAACATGGTAGATGATAATGGTTGGATGACTCCCCAATATGAAGGTGAAAGAGTTGTTCGTGCTGTCCCTTACGATGTTGCAGTAGTTGGTTATAAAGATGGCTTGACTAATACTTTGCGTTTGTGGGATGCAGAAGTTCCACCTGAGGAAGAATTAAATTATCCAACAATTACTGATCGTCGTCGTGTAGAAGATTTAACATCGATTCTTTACCCTGATGATTCTAATTATGAAGGGCGCTTATTAAGATTAAAGCAAGAATACTTCTTTGTTTCTGCTGGTTTGCAAAGCATCTTAAACTATTACACTAAAGATCTAGATAATAAAGATCTAACAAAGCTTCCTAACTATGTTGCAGTTCATATTAATGATACTCACCCAGCAATGGCAATAGCTGAATTGATGCGCTTATTAGTCGATGAACATCGTGTAGATTGGGATACTGCTTGGAATATTACTCAAAAAGTAATGAGCTATACTAACCATACGATTATGGCTGAAGCAATGGAAAAATGGGATGTCAATATGATGTCTCAGCTTTTGCCAAGAATTATGCAAATTATTACTGAAATTGATCGTCGTTTCTGTGTTGGATTAAAGGGACATGTTTCTGATGATGTAATTGAGCGCACTAGAATTATTAAAAACGGTCAAGTACAGATGGCCCATTTGGCTATTATTGGTTCTCATTCAATCAACGGTGTTGCTGCATTGCATACGCAATTGCTGGAAACTAAAGTGTTAAAAGACTTTTATAACCTTTATCCAGATCGCTTTAATAATAAGACCAACGGTATTACTTTGCGTCGCTGGTTGCAAATTGCTAACCCAGAACTTTCTGATTTACTTGATGAAACTATTGGTAAAAATTGGCGCAATGACAGTGATGAGATGCTTAACTTTGAAAAGTATTATCACGATACCAAAGTTTTGCACAAGCTTAGTGATATTAAATTAGATAATAAGAAGAAATTAGCTAAGTTTATTAAAGAACGTACTGGAATTGTGGTTGATCCAACTGCTATCTTTGATGTTCAAGTTAAGAGATTGCATGCTTACAAGCGTCAAACTCTGAAACTTTTGCATATTTTGAAATTATATCAAGATTTGAAGGCTGGCATCGATCATCCAAAGCGTGTAGTTATCTTTGGTGCTAAAGCTGCACCTAGCTATGTCTTTGCTAAGCAAGTTATCAAAGTAATTAATGAAACTGCTAATATGATCAATAATGATCCAGATGTTAACGATAAGCTAAAAGTTATCTTCTTGGAAGACTACGATGTTTCATTAGCTGAGAGAATCATTCCAGCTGCAGATGTAAGCGAACAGATTTCCACAACCACGAAAGAAGCTAGTGGTACAAGCAACATGAAGTTGATGGCTAATGGTGCTTTGACTGTAGCTACGATGGATGGTGCCAACATCGAAATTAAGGATGCTGTTGGTGAAGATAACATCTTCTCATTTGGTTTGAATAAAGATCAAGTCTACAAATACTATGCAGAACACTCATATCACCCAAGAGAGATGTATGAAAATGATGCTGTAATGAAGAAAGCTGTAGATGCATTAATCGATGGTACTATTCCTAACTGTTCTGCAGAGGGTCAAGCTTTATTCAACAACTTCTTAGGTGATAATGAACAATTCTTAGTATTAGCTGACTTTGAGGCATATTTGAGGGCACAAGCTAAGATTGAACAAACCTGGAAACAAAAACGTTTGTGGGAACAAATGAGTTTGGTAAACATTGCTCACTCAGAACGTTTTGACGTTGATAAAACTATTGAACGTTATGCTGAAGACATTTGGCATTTAAAGAAACTTGAAGTTGAAAAAGCTGATCGTTAATGAAAGTAACTTATAATTCGTGGCAAAAGGAATATAAAAATCCATTTGGTGCTATTCAAGCTAATAGTGCCGTTAAGTGGTCAATTGCAATAGATGAACCAGTTCAGGAAGTCATTTTGTGGTTAACTAAACATAATGAAAGTCCTGTAGCTTATCCAATGAATTATGATGAGCAGACTAAAAAATACGAGACGCAAGTCAAAATAGGTAGTTCGGGATTATATAATTATTATTTTGCAATTAAGCAAAATGACCAGATGCAATACGTTGACCAAGGATTATTTGGACAAGGAAATCTGATTCAAGATAATCATGATTTAAATCAATTTCAATTAACTTGCTATGATCGTAAGGTACCTAGAGTTGATTGGTATGAACAAGGGGTAGTTTATCAAATCTTTCCTGATCGATTTGCTAATGGTAATCCTCACGGCGAAATTACTGGTCGAAAAAAGAATAGTTTTATCTATGCTACTCAAGAAGATGATCCTTACTACATTAAAAATACTCGCGGTGAAATTATTCGCTGGGACTTCTTTGGTGGCAATTTAGCTGGTATTCGACAGAAAATTCCCTATCTAAAGAAATTAGGGGTAACTACTATTTATTTGAATCCGATCTTTTTAGCAATTAGTAATCACCGTTATGATACAGCTGATTTTATGAAGATTGATCCTATGCTTGGTACGGAAAAAGATCTGCGTGATTTGATACATGCTTTGCATCAAAATCATATGCACTTAATTCTTGATGGCGTATTTAATCATGTAGGTCAAGATAGTATTTATTTCAAGGCAGCTATTAAAGATAAAAATAGTCATTATTATTCTTGGTTTAACTTTATCGATTATCCTGAAAAGTATCAATCATGGTGGGGTGTTAGTTCTTTGCCAGAAGTTAACAAGAGTAACCCTGAATATCAAGATTTTATCTATGGTGAAAACGGTGTTTTGGCAAAGTGGACCGGAATGCAAGTTGATGGCTGGCGACTCGATGTTGCTGATGAGTTGCCGATGGATTTCTTACGGAATATTCGCACTCGCTTAATGAAAGAAAACTGTCAGGTGATGATTGGTGAAGTATGGGAAGATGCTTCGAATAAATTAGTTAACAGTAAATTTAGACCATATGTCGCTGGAGATAACCTGACTGGTGTAATGAATTATCCTGTACGAAACTTTGTTACTAATTTATTGACGACAGATGAGGATGCTGCTGAAATCAGTATCATGAGTAAATTGGCATCGTTGATTGAGCACTATCCAAGTAATTTTTTGCGCAACTGTTTAAATAATATTGGTACGCATGACACTGTGAGAATTAAGACAGTTTTGCATGATAATGAAAAATTAGTTGCTATTGCCTTTGGATTAATGTTTATGTTGCCAGGAGTTCCATGTATTTATTATGGCGATGAGGCTGGTTTGATTGGTAAAAAAGATCCAGATAATCGGCGTTTCTTCCCGTGGGGACATGAAAGTCAAAGCTTGATTAATAAAGTAAGTGCATGGGTAAAGCTTCGCAAGCAGAATAAAATTTTAGTTACTGGTAAGATCGCTTTTATGCATTTCAACGTTGGTGTTAATGCAATTATTAGGTATGATGAAAAGAATATCTTGATTTATTGTTTCAATCGAACAGATCAAGATATAGTTCTAACAAAGGATAATTTAAAATTCTATTGTCTACCCGATTCGCTGGTGTCAGTAGTCAGTTCAGCTTTAGATCAAGTTCAGCTGGCAGCGCAAAGTGATTTGATTAAAAGAAAACGAATTGCTGTTAAATAAATCAATTAGAAGTTTTATAATTGATATGATAATAGAAATAAAAAGACAGCGTTAATATCCATTAATTATGTAAGTTTTAATGAAATAGAGGACAAAATGGACGCTAAGGAAATTTTTAAAGAATGGCAAAATGCTACTAACTTACCTGATTATCTAAGAGATCAATTAGATACGTTGGGCAAAGATGAAAAATGGGTCGAAGATGCCTTCGGTCAAGATATCAATTTTGGTACTGCTGGTATGAGAGGTCGTCTTGAACCAGGTACTAATAGAATTAACTTATTCACTGTCGGTAGAGTTACTGAAGGTTTAGCTCGTTTGATTGAAGAAAACGGTGAAGAAGCTAAAAAACGTGGTGTAGCAATCTCCTTTGACTCAAGATATCACTCAAGAGAATTTGCTGAACATGCAGCTCGTGTATTGGGTGCACATGGTATTCACGTTTACTTGTTTGATGATTTAAGACCAACTCCTGAGCTTTCATACGCTGTACGTCACTTGCACACATTTGCAGGAATTAACATTACTGCTTCACACAATGCTAAGCAATACAATGGTTACAAGGTTTATGGTGAAGATGGTGCCCAAATGGCTCCAGAGCATGCTGATCGTTTATTCAGCTATGCTCAAAAGGTAACTGACATTTTTGGCGTTAAGGCTGCTCCAGTTAAGGAACTTCGTGCTAATGGTACTTTACAATTAATCGGTGAAGATGTTGACGAAGATTACTTAAATGAATTGAAGCAAGTTACTGTTGACCCAGAAATGGTCAAGGCAAATGCGGATAAGTTGAAGATTATTTATACTCCACTTCATGGTACTGGTAAGATGCTTTATGACCGTGCCTTTAGACAAGGTGGTTTTGATAACGTTATCCCTGTTCCTAGTCAATCAATTATTGATCCAGAATTTCCAACTACTATTAAGCCAAATCCAGAATATCGTGATGTTTTTGAACCAGGCTTTAAGTTAGCTAACAAGGTTAATGCTAATGTAATTATTGCTACTGACCCTGATGCTGACCGTATGGGTGCAGCCGTTAGAAAGAGCGATGGCGATTTCCAAGTCTTAACTGGTAACCAAATTGCTACTTTGATGGCTTACTACTTACTTGCTCACCTTAAAGAAAACGGTAAGTTGACCAGTGACTATGAAATTGTTACTTCAGTTGTTTCAAGTGCTTTACCATTTAAGATTGCTAAAGACTTTGGTATTAAGACTAAGCACGTTTTGACCGGTTTCAAATACATCGGTGAAGAAGTTGACCGGATGAAGAAGGCCGGCGATGCTAAGTTCTTAATGGGCTTTGAAGAAAGTTACGGTTACTTGTTCAAACCATTTGCACGTGACAAGGATGCTATGCAAGGGGCATTAATGTTCGCTGAGGTTGCTAGTTACTATGCTTCACGTGGTATGACTGTCTTTGATGGTTTACAAGAAATTTGGAAGAAATATGGCGTTGCCTACGAAATTACTCGTGCTATTGAAATGCCTGGTATTGGTGGTCAAAAGAAGATGGCAGAATTAATGAGCAAGCTTCGTGGTGAACATCTTACTGAAATTGGTGGACACAGAGTTTTGAAGATTCAAGACTTCTTGAAGAAGGAAACTATTGAAAATGGTGAATCAACTCCACTTGAAGGATTCCCAGAATCGAACGTTTTGAAGTACTTCTTAGATGATGAAACTTGGGTTGCATTGCGTCCATCAGGTACTGAACCAGTTATTAAGGCCTATGTTGGCGTTAATAAGAAGGATATTGAAACTGCTGAAAAGTCAGCTGAAGATTACCAGAAGGCTTTAGCAGATCTTCTTAAATAAATTAAGCATATTTAGTGCGAAAGCACGTTCGTGGTAGTAAAATATAAATACTAATTAAAAAAGTTGGGCAATTAAGTCCAACTTTTTTCTTGAGGAGTTTTACTATGATCAAACGACAAACCAATCGTAAATTTGAACTAGTTTCCAAATTTAAACCTGCAGGTGATCAGCAACAAGCTATTGATAAGTTAACTGCTGGTTTTAAAAAGGGTTATAAAGAGCAAATTTTGGAAGGGGCAACCGGTACTGGTAAGACTTTTACCATGGCCAATATCATTGCCAATTTAAATAAGCCCACTTTAGTTATTACTCATAACAAAACCTTGGTGGGGCAGCTTTATGGTGAGTTTAAAAGCTTTTTCCCACATAATGCAGTAGAGTATTTTGTATCTTACTATGACTACTATCAACCTGAAGCTTACGTGCCTCAATCTGATACTTATATTGAAAAGGATTCTGCTATTAATGATGAAATTGACCAACTGCGTCACGCTACTACTTCTGCTTTAATGGAACGGAATGATGTAGTAGTTGTTGCATCGGTTTCTTGTATTTATGGTTTGGGTGATCCTAAAGAATATGCTCGTAGCGTATTGATGATTCACGAAGGCGAAGAGTATGAACGCAATACTTTGTTGCGTGATTTGGTTAACCTGCAATATGATCGTAATGATATTGATTTTCAACGTGGTCGTTTTCGCGTACGAGGCGATATTGTAGAAATTTTTCCAGCTGGTAATTCGGATCATGCTTATCGAATTGAATTTTTTGGCGATGAGATTGATCGTATTGTAGAAGTTGATTCTTTAACTGGTGAAGTAATTGGCGAAAGAGAGAGTATCTCTTTGTTCCCAGCTACCCACTTTATGACTAATGATGAGCAAATGCGGCGTGCTCTTAAAGCAATTTCCAAAGAAATGAAGTTGCAAGTCAAGAAATTTGAGGGTGAAGGGAAATTACTGGAAGCAGAAAGAATAAAGCAAAGAACTACTTATGATATGGAAATGATGGGAGAAGTTGGCTATACCAACGGTATCGAAAATTACTCACGTCATATGGAAGGCAGAAAAGCTGGTGAGCCACCATATACGTTGCTTGACTTCTTCCCAGATGATTTCTTGATTTTAATTGATGAATCTCATGCTACGATGCCAGAAATACGAGCAATGTACAATGGTGACCGTAATCGTAAGAAGACTTTGATTGACTATGGTTTTCGTTTGCCATCTGCTTTGGATAACCGTCCATTGAAGTTATCAGAATTTGAAAAACATGTTAATCAAATTCTTTATGTTTCAGCAACGCCAGGAGATTATGAATTAGCACGTACGAATCATAAAGTTGAACAAATTATCCGGCCAACTGGTTTGCTTGATCCTAAGATTGAAGTCAGACCAATTGAGGGCCAGATTGATGACTTAGTTGGTGAAATTAATAAGCGAATCGATCGTAATGAACGCGTCTTTGTCACTACATTAACCAAAAAGATGGCGGAAGATCTAACTGATTATTTGAAAGATCTTGGTATTAAGGTGCGTTATTTGCATTCCGATATTAAGACGCTTGAACGAATGCGTATTTTGCGTGATTTACGTTTGGGTAAATTTGATGTTCTAATTGGGATTAACTTACTTCGGGAAGGAATTGATGTGCCTGAAGTATCTTTAGTTGCAATCTTGGATGCAGATAAGGAAGGCTTTTTGAGAGCATATCGTCCATTAGTTCAGACTATGGGACGTGCAGCTCGTAATGCCAATGGTGAAGTAATTATGTATGCCGATACGATTACGGATTCAATGAAGGCAGCTATTAAAGCAACCAAGAGACGGCGTAAAATTCAAAAAGAATTTAATAAAGAGCATGGGATTACGCCAAAAACAATTATTAAGCCGATTCAAGATGTTATTTCAATTACCAAACCTACTGATGATTCTAAGAAGGAAAAATCAGACAGTTTTGCAGATCTTAATTTTGATGAGTTAACAGCTAAGCAAAAGAAGACCATGATTAAGAACTTGCAAGAGCAGATGAAAGAAGCTGCTAAGAAGTTAGACTTCGAAGAGGCTGCTAACTTGCGGGATGCAATTATGGAATTGCAATCATCATCAAGAAAACCTAAGACGAAAAAAGGAAAGACTTTCAATGGTAAATGATAAAATTGTTATTCGCGGTGCGCGTGAACATAATTTGAAAGATATTAACTTAACAATTCCTAAGGATAAATTAGTAGTTATTACCGGTTTATCAGGATCAGGCAAAAGTTCATTAGCTTTTGATACTTTGTATGCAGAAGGTAGAAGACGCTATGTCCAATCTTTATCTAGTTATGCTCGACAATTTTTGGGGCAAATGGATAAACCAGATGTAGATTCTATTGATGGACTAAATCCAGCTATTTCAATTGATCAAAAGACTACGTCACATAACCCACGTTCAACGGTAGGTACGGTTACAGAGATCAATGATTATTTGCGTTTGCTGTGGGCGAGAGTAGGACATCCAATTTGTCCTAACGATGGTACATTGATTGAACGTCAATCAGTTGATCAGATGGTTGATCGTATTATGGCTTTGCCTGAAAGAACTAAGATTCAAATTTTAGCTCCTGTAATTAGAGCTAAACGTGGTGAACATAAAGAAGTCTTTAAACGTGTTCAGCGTGCAGGTTATGTTCGAGTAATTGTTGATGGCGAGATGCATGAGATTGGTGAAGAATTTAATCTTGAGAAAAATAAACGCCACTCTATTGATATTGTGGTTGACCGTTTGATTGTTAAAGATAGTATTAAATCTCGTTTATTCGATTCCGTTGAAGCAGCCTTGCGTTTGTCTGATGGCTATATGAATGTTGATGTTATCGGCGGTAAGATGCTGAACTTTTCGGAATATTATGCTTGTCCTAAGTGTGGTTTTACTGTCGGCGAAATGGAGCCACGACTATTTTCATTTAATGCGCCTTTCGGTGCTTGCCCTGATTGTGATGGCTTAGGTGTTAAATTGGCTGTCGATGAAGATTTAGTTGTACCAGATAAGACCAAAACTTTAGCAGAGGGTGCATTGGCTCCTTGGAAAACTTCAAATTATTATTCTGAAATGTTGGAACAAGCTTGCTCCGCTCTTAAGATTCCAATGGACAAGCCATTTAATAAGTTGACTAAGAGACAAAAAGATATTATTTTGCATGGTTCAACTAAGGCGGTTAAGTTTCATGTAACTGGTGACTTTGGCGTGAATGATACGACTCAGCCATTTGAAGGTGTAATGGCTAATGTGGAACGTCGTTATCGCAGACCAATGTCCAAATTCATGCGCGATGTTATGGGCAAATACATGACTGAATTAACTTGCTCAACCTGTCATGGTAAGCGACTTAACGAAAAAGCTTTGGCTGTTAAGTTTATGGGTAAAGATATTGCCGAAGCATCAGATCTATCTATTAATAAGGCTTTAGCGTTTTTCAAGAATGTTAAGTTAAGTGAACAAGAAACTGTAATTGCCAAGCCAATCTTAAAAGAAGTACGTGATCGTCTTTCATTTTTAGATAGTGTGGGTCTGGATTATCTAACTTTATCTCGTTCAGCTAATACTTTATCTGGTGGGGAAGCTCAAAGAATTCGTCTAGCTACTCAAATCGGATCTAATCTATCTGGAGTTATGTATGTTTTAGATGAACCTTCTATTGGTTTGCATCAACGTGATAATGATCGTTTGATTGCTTCGCTTAAGCGGATGCGTGACTTGGGTAATTCTTTAATCGTAGTAGAACATGACGATGAAACGATGCGTCAGGCAGATTACCTTGTTGATATGGGACCAGGTGCTGGTGTTTATGGTGGCAAGGTTATGGCTCAAGGTACCCCAGAAGAAGTGGAAAAGAATCCAAAGTCATTAACAGGTCAGTACTTATCAGGTAAAAAATTTGTACCAGTTCCATTAAAAAGACGTAAAGGTAATGGTAAAGAAATCACAATTACTGGTGCCCAAGAAAACAACTTAAAGAACATTGATGTTAGTTTCCCATTAGGCAAGTTTATTGTAGTAACTGGTGTTTCTGGTTCAGGTAAGTCTACTTTAGTCAATATGATTTTGAAGCGAGCTTTAGCTCAAAAGTTGAACAATAATTCTACTAAACCAGGAAAGTACAAATCAATTCGTGGTTATAAGAATATTGAAAAAATAATTGATATTGATCAAAGCCCAATTGGTCGAACACCACGTAGTAATCCGGCTACTTATACTAGCGTATTTGATGATATTAGAACCCTTTTTGCACAGACTAATGAAGCTAAGATGCGTGGTTATACGAAGGCTAGATTTTCATTTAATGTCAAAGGTGGCCGTTGTGAAGCTTGTCACGGTGATGGGATCATCAAGATTGAAATGAATTTCTTGCCGGATGTTTACGTTCCATGTGAAGTTTGTCATGGTAGTCGTTACAATTCAGAAACATTGGAAGTAACTTACCGTGATAAAAATATTGCTCAAGTATTAGATATGACGATTAATGAAGCTTGCAAGTTCTTTGAAAACATTCCTAAGATTGAACGCAAGTTAAAGACAATTGTTGATGTAGGTTTAGGCTATGTTAAGTTAGGGCAATCAGCTACGACTTTATCCGGTGGTGAAGCACAACGAATGAAGCTTGCTGCTGAATTGCAAAAACTTTCTACCGGTAAAAACTTCTATATTTTGGATGAGCCGACTACTGGTTTGCATACTGATGATATCAAGCGGTTATTGGAAGTATTGCAACGCCTAGTTGATGAAGGAAATACAGTTTTAATTATTGAACATAATCTTGACGTGATTAAAAATGCTGATTGGTTGATTGATCTTGGTCCTGAAGGAGGAGACGGTGGCGGTCAAGTTGTTGCTACGGGAACGCCTGAAGAAGTAGCTCAAGTAAAAGAGAGTTATACAGGTCAATATCTTAAACCAGTTTTGGAACGCGATACTAAATTGACTAAAGAGGCTAAGAAATAGTAGAGAAATTATCATTGAATAAGTGTAAAATAGGCACCAAGGAGGACACAAAAATGGATATTTTTTCAAGTTCTAGAGATAACCGTGGCTTTGACTGGGGTGCACTTATTGCTGGTATATTGATGGTAGTAGCTTCATTCTTACTTATTAGACATCCAGCCAAAGGTTTACACGCATTCGTTTTAATTTTTGCAATTGTTTCAATTGTACAAGGTTTAGTATGGCTTGCTGGATACTCACGTTTCCGTGCATTCTTTACACGTAGTTGGGTAGCCCTTATTTCTGGTGTCTTGGACATCGTCATAGGTATTTTGTTCTTATGTTCGTATGAAGTGGGTGGCTTAACTATTGCTTACTTGTTTGCAATTTGGTTTTTCGTAGATTCAATTGTCGGAATTGCATTCTCATGGCACTTACGTGATTTCTCAGACGGCTACTTCATTTTTAACTTAATTTTGAACATTTTAAGTTTAATTATTGCTATTTGTTTAATCCTTAATCCAGTTTTGGCAGCTTTGAGTTTAGTATGGTTAGTTGCTTTCTGGCTATTAGTATTCGGAATTAATGAAATTGTGGTCGCATTCATGCACCGTTAATTTTGATTTTAAAGAAGCCGGAAGGCTTCTTTTTTTGTCCCTATAAAGAAACGCCCGGGAGTATGATATAATCTGTAGCAGGAGGACTTTACCATGGCCGATGAGAATAAACAACTGTTAATCGTTACTGGAATGAGTGGAGCAGGTAAAACTGTAGTTGCTCATGCATTGGAAGACATGGGCTATTTTGTCGTTGATAACCTTCCACCAACCTTGTTGGGAAGTTTTTGGGATTTAATCAATAATTCTAATGACTTTCATAAGGTAGCCGTAGTAATTGATTTAAGAGTAAAAACTTTTTACACGGATTTGTTAGATGAAGTAAATTCACTAGAAGATAATGGTAATGTGCAAGCAACTATTCTCTTCCTAGATGCTTCAGATGATGTTTTAGTAGCTAGATATAAAGAGACAAGACGTTTGCCACCGTTAGCTAATAATGGGAAAGGCCGTCTGCTTGATGGTATTCAAGAAGAACGTCATATTTTGACTCCAATCAGGAATCGTTCTAATTACATCATTGACACTTCTAATTTATCTACTAAAGAATTAAAGCAAAAATTAATTAACACGTTTAGTGATCGTAAGCGTCAGCCATTTTCAATTGAAGTAATGTCCTTTGGCTTTAAATATGGGATGCCAATTGATGCAGATATCGTAATGGATGTACGTTTCTTGCCTAATCCATTCTATATTCCAGAATTGCGACCATTTACAGGTTTAGATAAACGTGTTTTTGACTATGTAATGAATAAAAAAGAAACACAGGTCTTTTACAAGAAATTATTAGATCTGTTGGAGACAGCTATTCCTGGCTATATCAAAGAAGGAAAAGAAAAATTAACAATTGCGATTGGTTGTACTGGTGGGCAACACCGTAGCGTTTCTATTGCTCAACAGTTGGCTCGCGATTTGTCTAAGAAATATCCAGTTGATATTACTCACCGTGAAGTGAGTCGTTATATTAGAAAGTAGGTGTGAGCTGATGCCATACGGAGAGACAAGAATTGTTCGCGTCATTAAAGGCAGACGCCCACGTGTGGTTGTAATCGGTGGTGGCACAGGCTTACCGGTTATTTTGAATGCTTTAAAAGATCAAAATGTGGAAATTACTGCTATTGTTACTGTTTCTGATGACGGTGGTTCATCTGGTTCAATTAGAAACTTTATTAACGTTGTTCCACCTGGTGATATAAGAAATGTTCTGGTTTCTTTAAGTGATTTGCCACAAGAAGAAAAGGATGTTTTCCAATATCGTTTTGATTCTTCAGATGCATTTTTCTCAGGGCATGCGATTGGAAATTTAATTATTGCCGCTTTAAACGAAATGCATGGCAATATCTTTGATGCTGTTCAATCGTTGTCTAAGATGATGAGAATTGATGGTCATGTTTTCCCAGCGTCTAATGAGCCATTGACCTTAAATGCTGAATTTGTAGATGGCACTACTGAATCTGGTGAAACTGAGATTACTTCCAAAGATAAACGAATAAAAAAAGTTTGGGTAACTGACACAGATTCAGATGAAGAACCCAAAGCTGTTTTGCCAGTGCTAGCTTCAATTATGCAAGCCGATGCAGTTGTATTGGGACCTGGTAGTTTATTTACTTCAATTTTGCCTAACTTAATGATTTCAAATTTAGGTGAAGCTGTACGTGAAACTGAAGCTGAAGTGATCTATATTTGCAATATTATGACTCAGCGGGGAGAAACTGATCATTTTAGTGACTCAGACCACGTTGAAGTTATTAATAAGCATTTAGGTGGACATTATATTAATACTGCTTTAGTCAATGGGGCTAAGATTGATATGAGTAAGTTCCATCCAGAAGATTATGATGCCTATCTTGAACCAGTAAGAAATGATTTTGCTGGTTTGAGAAAACAGGAATGTCGTGTTATTACTGATGATTTTATTGACCAACGTCATGGTCTTGTTTTTCACGATGGTGAAAGGTAGCTGAAGAGATAATGAATCTGGCATTTGAAGCAATGTCACGTAAGAGAATGAAGGAAAATAATGGCTAGTTATGCTAGTGAAGTCAAAAAGGAGCTAACTTCGCTTGAGGTGCATCCAGAGCATGCCAAAGCAGAGTTAGCTGCTTTTTTGCGAATGAATGGAGTTTTGAATCTTCACGATCATCAATTTAGTTTAGATATTACAACTGAAAATCCTGCGATTGCACGGCGAATTTTTAAATTAATTAAAGTTGCTTATAGCATTGAACCTTTATTGATTGTTTCGCGAAAGATGAAGTTGAAGAAAAACAATCAGTATTTAGTACGTTTAAATCAACAAGTCCAAGAGATTTTAGAGAACTTGCAAATTTGGGATCCAGAAAAAGGATTAGTTACAAGAGTACCTGAAAGAATTATGAAGTCACGTGAAGGAGCAATGTCTTATTTACGTGGAGCTTTTTTAGCAGGAGGTAGTGTTAATAATCCTGAAACGAGTCGTTATCACTTGGAAATTTATTCTACCTATGAGGATCATAATGAAGATTTGGCCAAGCTGATGAATGACTACTTTTACTTGAACGCTAAAATAACGAAGCGACGTCGTGGTTATATTGTTTATTTAAAAGAAGCAGAAAAAATCGGTGACTTTTTGCATATTGTTGGTGCATTAAATGCCATGCTCAATTTTGAAGATTTACGAATTATGCGAGATATGCGAAACTCCGTTAACCGTTTAGTTAATTGTGATACAGCTAATATGAAAAAAACAGCTTCTGCTTCAGCTAAACAAGTAGAAGATATTCAGCTTATTCAAAAGGAAAAAGGTCTAGATGATCTGCCAGAGAAATTACAAGTTTTAGCTCATTTTAGGTTAAAACATCCGGAACTTACCTTAAAAGAAGTAGCAGATCAAGTGCCTGATGGTCCGATTTCGAAATCTGGTGTTAACCACCGATTTAAGAAGCTACATGAAATAGCAGAAACATTGAGAGAATAAAAAAAGAGTTTGCAACGCAAACTCTTTTTTGAGAAGTAATTATTAATGATTACTTCTTTTTATTAACCATAATTTCGTCAATTAAGCCGTATTCCTTAGCTTCTTCTGCAGTTAAGTAATTATCACGTTCAGTATCCTTTTGGATCTTTTCCAAAGGTTGACCAGTGGTTTCGTGTAAGATTTCGTTAATCTTTTTACGACTCTTCAAAATCTCGTTAGCTGCAATTTGAATATCAGTTTGTTGACCTTGAGCACCGCCTAAAGGTTGGTGAATTAAGACAGTTGAATTAGGAAGTGCAAAACGTTTACCCTTTGTACCGCTAGTCAAAAGGATAGAAGCCATTGAAGCTGCCATACCGATTGCGATAGTTGAAACGTCTGACTTGATAAAGTTCATAGTGTCCATAATAGCTAATCCTGAAGTAATGACACCACCTGGTGAATTGATGTAAAGTGAAATATCCTTAGTGTTGTCTTGTGCATCCAGGAAGAGCAATTGAGCAATGATTGAGTTGGCCATTTGGTCATTAATTTCACCACTCAGCATGATAATTCTGTCTTTAAGCAAACGTGAATAAATGTCATATGCACGTTCACCACGAGCAGTTTGTTCAATAACTGTAGGTACTAGCATAAATTTGCCTCCTAATTTTTTTCGTTATATTAATTAGCACTCATTCAAGTATAGTGCTAATTAAATCACTTCGTAATAGAAGTGTCAAATAATGAGACTTACTTGTATTGAAAATGTATTTTTGAGAATACCGTTTATATATTATAATAGATTTGTAAAACTTAAAAATATAGATTATGGAGGATAGGCTTGAAGTATACAAGTAAAATTTTAACTGCTACATCGGCTGTAGCACTTAGTGTTGGTTTATTGATGGGCTATGCTAAGCCAGTTTCTGCTGCTGATTCTAATTCTAACAATAAGACAGAAAAGACTACAGATAGCTCAAGCAAAAGTAAGAAGGCACCAGTTCAAACCAGTACTTCTTATGATTTAATGGTTAAAGTTGGTAGTGGTAAGCACTACAACGTTTACAAAAAGATTAGCAATGGTAAGCCTGTAACTAAGATTGCAGATGCCAGCGACTATCAATACTCACATATTCAATCTGATCAACGTATTAAGACACAAAATGGTACTTATTGGCGTATCTATGTAAATGGTCGTAAAGTTGGTTACGTTAACCAAAACTACTTTACTAGAAACACCATTGCTGTTCCTAAGACTGTAAGTTTGGTAAGAAATAGTCATTATAACTTTGACCCTACTGATGCTATCAGTTATGTAACTAACTATATGGGTACTGTAATTGATAGTGAAGAAGTTAATGTCTCAAAGGACATGATTGATTGCTCTAATCCAGGTACTTATAAGGTTAAGTACTCTTATGGTAATGCTAAGGCAACTGTCAAAGTTACTGTAAGAAAGAGTACTAGAGAAGGCGTTGCTGACGCAGATAGCGTTCAAGCAAAGCCATTTAGTGGTAATTTAAAGTCATGGAAGACTTATTACGGTAGTTCAGCTAACTATGTAACTAAGACTGACTTTGCTCCAGATAAGTCAAGACATACTTATGATAGTGATAGCGGTAATTTAACCTTTAAGACTCGTTTCTTCCAACCAGTTCTTTTAAGTGTGGCTAGAGATATCAAAGATGATGATTACATTAACCGTGTAGGTCATATTCCAGAAGGTATTACTATGTCAGATGGTTGGCTTTACACTAGCTTACTCAGCAGTACCACTATTACTGATAGCCACATTGTTGGTTATAACTTGAACCACTTGACCAATGCATTTAATGGTCAATACTTGCTTGATATGTCACAAAAGAAGTTTAACTCTTACGTTAAGAACATTAAGGTAAGTCCATATATTCCAATTGGTCACGGTCAAGCAATGGGTTCTACTGATAAGTACATCTATGTTTTAAACAATGACAACAAAGTTTCATACAAGAGTAACTTATCAGAAGAATTGATTCAAATTCGTAAGAGCGACATGTGCATCAACAAGATTTGGACAATTAAATGTTGGAATGGCGGCGATACAGAAGGTCGTTACTTCCAAAATGGTGTAGTTGTTAATGATCATAAGATCTACACTACTACCTATAATAAGTCTAAAGATCAAACTGAATACTGGGAATTTAACCGTACAGGTGATAACTGGTACCCAACTATGTTAGGTGCTACTAAGACTGGTATTGTAACTAATACTTACACTCAAGGTTTCACTTATGATCCTAAGAACGATAATTTCTACCTTGCATTCAATGATGTAATTGCTAAGATTGCTAAGAATGGTGAAGTTAAGGATACTTACCAATTCCACACAGGTCGTGAGATTGAAGGTATTGCTGTAGAAAACAATAGACTTTATACTAATTTAGCTCAACGTGCTGAATTACTTGAAAGTACTCAAAAGTTAACTAAGTAATATTTATTGAGCATAATAAAAAGGCGATGATTTTAATCATCGCCTTTTTTCGTGCTCTAATGTTTAAGCTACCTTAGCTTCTTGATATTTCTTAATAGCTGGAAGGATTAAACCTAAAGCAACTAAAATAATTGGAGTTAAAATATTTAGCATTAAAGTGAATGGATCTGGTGAGTAAATTCCGAAAATACAACATGCAGCTGTAACTAAGAAGCACCAAATACCTGCTGTATAAGCTAAGCCTTGATGCTTAGTCATTTGGTAAGTAGTTTCAAATTTTTCTTGATGCTTTCTTAAAGCAACATATGCAGCAAATACCCAAAGGTAACGAAGAGGCATAGTGGTTGAGTTTAACTTAACCAATTGTGCCATAACTGCTTGAGCATTAGGAACAAGAGCTTGCACTGCAATTAACCCACCGAATAAAACTACAATCATCCAGATACCGTTGATATAAGCACCATGCTTGTTAATCTTAAGCAGACCTTTTGGAATAAATGCCTTAGCTTCTTTACTACCTAGTAACATTCTAAGCGGAGCATCAATACTAATTACTAAAGTAGAGAATTGACCGATCACGTTGCACCATGAGTAGATGTACATGAACAAACCACCAACGTGGTAGTATTCGCCTAATTTTTGGAAGGCCATGTATGCACCGTTTGAAATGTATTCATTTAAGTTAGCGTTAACCACTTTAGGATCAAACATCAATGCCATTGCAAAGGTTCCTAAAATGGCAGATACCATAACCATAATAGCCAAAGCCATCATTGCTTTTGGAAAGTTCTTTGATGGATCTTTTACCTTATTAACATATGGAGAAATCTTTTCACAACCACCAACGGCAAATACCAAAATTGAAAGTGAAGTAAAGTATTTGACGTTGAAAGTTGGCATTAAGTTCTTCCAGTTGAAGTTAATATCGTAAAAACCAGCATGTGGATTAATTGCTGGAGCAGCGAACATCATGATAATGAATAGGATTGACATGATGAACATTGAAGAACCGGCAATAGTGGCTAAACCTTTTAAAACAGGAATACCGCGACTAGCAACCCAGCAGAAAAATAAGAATACTACTAAAGTTGCAAATTGTGTCCAGGCAGTTGGCAAACCATCATACCAATGAGTATTACCAAAAATTCCCCAAGCCATGGCTCTTAAACCACCGGTACCTTTACTTGAAATATATACCACGTGGCAAGCCCAGTAGGTCCAACCAGCATAATAAGCCCATTTGGCACCCATAGTGGCGTTGACCCAGGATGAAACTCCACCTTCAGCATTCTTGAATGTGGCTCCCAATTCACCAACCATTAATGCATAAGGAACAAAGTAGAGAAGGAACATAACAACCCAACTAAAGATGACCTTTGTTCCATCAAAGTAGACATAACCATTAACAACGTTACCGAATCCCCACACGGTGGAGAAGGCCATCATTGCTAAAGTAGTCCACATCATCTTTTTGGGATTATTTTGAGATTCAATCATGAATTTTCTCCCTATTACTAAAATTTTTATGTGAACTTTTCAATTATATAACAGAAGCGTTTTCAAAGTCTTGGTTATTAATGCTTCTTTCATAAGAATCTAACTAAATATATTGAGAAAAGAAAAAATCCCTTTGCTTAGTAGCAAAAGGATTTCTTTATTTGATATGGACCCCCTGGGAGTCGAACCCAGATTTTAAGAACCGGAATCTTACGTGCGATCCATTACACTAAGGGTCCAGACGATACCTCAGCTAGTATATCAAAAAAATTGCTTAAATGAAAACATTTTCGCACTTCTTACAATTATTTTAATTTCAGACATCTTTTTCTTGAATTACGAAAAATACATTGTTATACTAACAGTGTCGATTGGGAAATGTATGAATTGAAGAGATTGTACGTTTCTCTTATATTTTTAAGTATTCTGGGACAGTAATCGACACAGTGCTGGTCACTATTTGTCCCAGGGAAAGGAGGGAACGATGGATTCGGACTTTTCTTTGCTCGAAGCGCTCGTTCCCGACGTCTTAAAAATTCTTCGACAAAGATATCTTGTCCTTGAGCAAATTGCAATGCATGCCCCAATTGGACGGCGTAGCGTTGCTCAGCATTTAGGGCTTTCAGAAAGAAATGTTAGAACTGAAACTGAGTATTTAAGTCATTTAGGCTTAGTTGAGACCAAAAGCTTCGGGATGTTTCTAACTGAGAAGGGCGAGAAAACTTTACAAGATGCAGGTCCATTGATTGATCGTCTCTTTAATGCTGGTGAAGCAGAAGTTGCATTAGCTAAAAAGCTAGGAATTGAGAGAACATTGATAGTTCCTGGCAATAGCGATTTGCAGGATCGCGTTTATGAAGAGATGGGTGAAGAATTAAGTTCAGCTTTGAATTTACTCTTGCCTTTAGGTCATTCAGTAGTTACAATTCTAGGTGGAGCGGCTTTAGCAAAATCTGCTAAATATTTATCTCCTGATTTAGGGAATAACCGCCAATTAGAATTTGTTCCGGGTCGAGGTGCCTTGGGCGAAAATGTTGAGACACAAAGCAACACGATCGTCCAAGAAATGGCAGCTAAGACTTCAGGTACTTATAAAACTTTATATTTACCTGAACAAGTTTCTGCTGATGCGTATAAATCATTAATACGTGAATCTTCGATTGCGGATGTTCTGCAAGATATCTCACAAAGTGATGCTGTGATCCATGGAATTGGGTTAGCTCAAGAAATGGCACAGCGGAGGGGCTATAATTCAATGAAACGCTCTGAGCTTCGTGAGAAAAGAGCTGTCACCGAATGTTTCGGGTGTTTCTTCGATGAGAATGGCAAGGTTGTCGACCGTATCACCCAGGTTGGATTACAGTTTGAGAACCTATATAAAATACCCCACATATTTGCTTTTGCTTGTGGTGCTAGAAAAGCTCAAGCAATTAAAGCTTATATGCCCAATGCACCTCATCAAACCTGGCTAATTACTGATGAGGGTGCCTCAAATATGATTTTAAAGGGGAATTAAAATCCCGTTTAAAATAAATGTTGTTTATAGTTCTTAAGGAGGACTTTAGGTTATGACAGTTAAAATTGGTATTAACGGTTTCGGCCGTATTGGTCGTTTAGCATTCCGTCGTATTATGGACCTTGGCGAAAAGTCAAAGGACATCGAAGTTGTTGCTATCAACGACTTGACTACTCCAGCAATGCTTGCTTACTTGCTTAAGTACGACACTACTCATGGTACTTTCAACCACGAAGTTTCATCAACTGATGACTCAATCGTTGTTGACGGTAAGAAGTACCGTGTTTACGCAGAACCACAAGCACAAAACATTCCATGGGTTAAGAACGATGGTGTTGACTTTGTTCTTGAATGTACTGGTTTCTACACTAGCAAGGCTAAGTCACAAGCTCACCTTGACGCAGGTGCTAAGCGTGTATTGATTTCAGCTCCAGCTGGTAACGACTTGAAGACTATCGTTTACTCAGTAAACGAAAACACTTTGACTGCTGACGACAAGATTGTTTCAGCTGCTTCATGTACTACTAACTCACTTGCTCCAATGGCAAACGCTTTGAACAAGGAATTTGGTATTGAAGTTGCTACTATGACTACTATCCACGCATACACTGGTACTCAAATGACTTTGGATGGTCCTGCTCGTAGTGGTAAGGAACAAGACGCTCGTGCTGCTGCTGAAAACATTATTCCTCATACTACTGGTTCAGCTAAGGCTATCGGTTTGGTATTGCCTGACTTGAACGGTAAGATGAACGGTCACGCACAACGTGTTCCAGTTCCAGATGGCTCAGAAACTGAATTGGTATCAATCTTGAAGAAGAAGGTTACTGCTGACGAAGTTAACGAAGCTATGAAGAAGTACGAAAGCCCATCATTTGCTTACAATGGTGACCACATGGTATCAAGCGATGTTATCAACATGACTGCTGGTTCAATCTTTGACCCAACTCAAACTATGGTAACTACTGCAGGTGACAAGCAATTAGTTAAGACTGTTGCTTGGTACGACAACGAATACTCATTCACTTGCCAAATGGTACGTACTTTGTTACACTTTGCTACTCTTTAATCATTAATTTAAAAATTACTGATTTTAGTTAAGTGGTAATTGAGAAGGCGGAGGGAGATTCTTCCTTCCGCCTTTTTTTGAAGGAAAAATATCAAAATAATCGGAGGATTATAATGGCTAAATTAATCGTTGACGATCTTGATGTTAAAGGCAAAAAGGTCTTAATGCGTGTGGACTTTAACGTTCCTATTAAAGATGGTGTTATTGGTGATGACAACCGTATCGTTGCCGCACTTCCAACTATTAAATACATCATTGAACATGGTGGTAAGGCAATTCTTTTAAGTCACTTGGGCCGTGTAAAGTCAGATGCTGACAAGAAAGAATTATCATTAAAGCCAGTTGCTGAACGTTTAAGTGAATTACTTAAGAAGCCTGTAACTTTTGTACCATCAAATGAGGGTAAAGAAGTTGAAGACGCAATCAACAAGATGAACGATGGCGACGTTGTTGTTCTTGAAAACACTAGATTCCAAGACATCGACAACGACTTCGGCAAGCGTGAATCAGGTAACGATCCTAAGCTTGGCGAATACTGGGCAAGTCTTGGTGACATGTACGTAAACGATGCCTTTGGTACTGCTCACAGAAACCACGCTTCAAACGTTGGTATTGCTACTGCTATGAAGAAAGATGGCAAGCCTGTTGCAGCTGGTTTCTTAATGGAAAAGGAAATCAAGTTCTTAGGTAACGCTGTTGAAAACCCAGTTCACCCATTCGTAACTATTCTTGGTGGTGCTAAGGTTTCAGACAAGATCGCTGTAATTAAGAACTTAATTCCTAAGTCAGACCACATTTTAATCGGTGGTGGTATGGCTTACACCTTCTTAGCAGCTCAAGGCCACAAGATTGGTAAATCATTGTTTGAAAAGGACAGAGTTGAACTTGCTAAGGAACTTTTGAAAGAAGCTGACGGCAAGATCGTTCTTCCAGTTGACAACGTAGCTGCAACTGAATTCTCAAACGATGCTTCACGTGAAGTTGTTGGTGACGATATTCCTGACAACATGATGGGTCTTGACATTGGTCCTAAGACTGTTGAAAAGTTCAAGGAAATCTTGAAGGATGCTAAGACTGTTGTTTGGAACGGTCCTATGGGTGCCTTTGAAATGCCTAACTTTGCTAAGGGTACTTACGCAATTGCTGATGCCTTAGCTGACTTAACTGATGCAACTACTATTATCGGTGGTGGTGACTCAACTTCTGCTGTTAAGAAGTCTGGTGTTGCTGACAAGATTACCCACATCTCAACCGGTGGTGGTGCTTCACTTCAATACCTTGAAGGTAAAGAATTACCAGGTATTGCATGTATTTCAGACAAGTAATTTAAGGTAAGGAAAGGATAATAGACTAATGAGTCATACTCCAATTATTGCTGGTAACTGGAAGTTACACATGAATCCAGAACAAACTACTGAATTTGTTAACGCTGTTAAGGATAAGTTACCAGATCCAAGCAAAGTTGAATCACTTATTTGTGCTCCAGCTGTTGACCTTGATGCTTTAAGAAAAGCTGCTAAGGGTTCAAACTTACACATTGGTGCAGAAAACTGTTACTTCGAAGACGAAGGTGCCTACACTGGTGAAACCTCTCCAAAGGTTTTAAAGGAAATGGGCATGGACTACTGTATTATTGGTCACTCAGAACGTCGTGGCTACTTCCACGAAACTGACGAAGACATTAACAAGAAGGCTAAGGCAATCTTTGCTAATGGCTTGAAGCCAATTATTTGCTGTGGTGAATCACTTGAAACTCGTGAAGCTAACAAGCAAGAAAACTGGGTAGTTGCTCAAATTAAGGCTGCTTTAGATGGTCTTACTGCTGAACAAGTATCTTCACTTGTAATTGCTTATGAACCAATTTGGGCTATTGGTACTGGTAAGACTGCTTCATCAGACCAAGCTGAAGAAATGTGCAAGACTATTCGTGAAACTGTTAAGGACTTGTACAATGAAGAAACTGCAGAAAACGTTCGTATCCAATACGGTGGTTCTGTAAAGCCAGCTAACGTCAAAGAATTAATGGCTAAGCCTGACATTGATGGCGGCTTAGTTGGTGGTGCTTCACTTAAGCCTGAATCATACTTAGAATTGGTAAATTACCAAGACTAATTTGATCAATAGAAAATAGCTTCTGCTTTTGCAGAAGCTATTTTTTGCACCTTAAATAAAAATAATAATTTTATGAATTTAGAAGAGTTTACTGGTGCGCACTATTAAGAATTATTAGTTTAAATAATAACATATAGGGGTTGTTTTTTTCTGATAAGAAAGTATAATAGTGAATGGAGGTTGAAATTGAACGGATTTCAGTCTCTAATATTCAGTCTCTGCCTAATAATTCCTTATTACTTAATAAATACAAACTTTATGGCAGAAGATACATCTATATCTATATCACTTTCTAGAGAAGCAGTTATGAAATTTTCATAACTGCTTCTTCTTTTTTGTTTTAATTTGGATTAACCTCGAATTTTCTATTAAGTGGTGGAAAAGTTGGGAGCTTTAATGGCGTTACATGCCATTGAGTGAATAAAACAGAAGTTAACAAGATAAAAGGAACGTCTTCAGGCTTGCTAATATCACAGACTAAAACGACACCATGATCTCCCATAATAGTTTTAACATTAGCTACATTTTTGAAGCCTGACCTAAAAGTATATGTACCATGCTTAATACTCCCAGTGACAATATATCTGAGTTGGGTTAGGTAAAATATATTAGTGCTAGGCGTATTTAATTTTTTTACACCGACTAAAGAGTGATTTACAACGTCAATCGTGAAAGAGGCGATAATACCTGCACCATCGGAGAATAGGCGACCAATTTCATCTTTATTTGTATCTTCTAAATATAAGGTATGATTGGGATTATCAAGATTTCCTTGAATGATGTATTGAACTTTTCCATCTTCTCCTAATACAGGAATTTGACCATAATCTTTTTCTTGATTTAATTCGAGCCAAAACTGCATGATTTTCACCTCTAATCTTGTTTATTTTCTTTAACAAACTGATTAAGAATGTAGGCTACTCCATCTTCATTATTATTTTTAGTAATGACTTGTGCCAGATGCTTAATTGCAGGGATGGCATTGCCCATGGCAACACCAACGCCAGCTTCGCGAATCATGCTCTCATCGTTTAAGTTATCGCCGATAGCAGCAATTTCTTCGCGTTTAATATTTTTTAATTTAGCGTAGTCAAGCAAGGCAATTCCTTTTTGTGCTTGTGCATCGTTGATTTCGATGTTGGAAGAAGAACTTGAAGTGACGACTAAATCTCCCATCTGTGCAATTGCTTTTTTCACATCTGTGAATGCTTCATGTCCGCGCGCATCAAAAGCAATGAACTTCATAATTTCAATTTTGGGATCTTGCAGTAAATCTTCAAACTTAGGCACTTGTTTCATATTTAAAATTGCCTTATTTCCGACTGAAATAGCTACAGCTTGACGAAAATCCAATAAGGGATTTAAGTCGACCATTAGATGAGCCACATTGGCAATTCTTTGATCTAAGTTTTCTGTATAAACTTGATTTTCTGTTAAAATCTCAAAATAAAAATTCTCTCGATGAAGCAATTTGATAATCTCGAGAGCTTTTACATTAGGGATGCTGTGTTTAACCATTAATTTGTTTTGTTCATCAAAAACTAAAGCGCCATTTAAATTGATGAAGCCAGTTTGTAAGTTAGCATCCCTTAAAATAGAACGCGATTCACGGGGGGCACGACCAGTTGCAATTAAAAATTCAATGCCGTTTTCTTGTGCATTTTTCACAGCTTGTGCGTTGGCATTTGAAACAGCCATATTTGAATTAAAAAGTGTGCCGTCTAAATCGCAAGCAACCAATTTAATCATAATTTTCCTCCCAATTACTATTAAATTAATGATACCATAAAGGAGATTAGAAAAGAGGGTGTAAGACTTGGCTAAAGAATTAATTGGTAATGACTGGGATGAGGTATTAGATCCAGTCTTTGCAAGTGAAAAATATCACGAGCTTCATAACTTTTTGAAAAAAGAGTATTCAACTAAACGAATCTATCCAGATATGTATCATATCTTTACAGCTTTTAAATTAACGCCTTTTTCTAAAACTAAGGTAGTGATTTTAGGTCAAGATCCATATCACAACCCAGGACAAGCAAATGGCATGAGTTTTTCCGTCATGCCAGGTACACAGCTTCCACCATCACTTAAGAATATTTACAAAGAACTTTATGATGATGTTGGTGCTCGACCAGTCAACCATGGGTATTTGAAAAAATGGGCTGATCAAGGTGTATTGCTCTTGAATGCGGTATTAACTGTGCCATATGGTCATGCTAATGGTCACCAAGGAAAAGGATGGGAAGAAGTCACGGATACGGCAATTAAAGCGTTGAGTGAACGTGGCAAGGTAGTTTTCATTCTTTGGGGTCGCTTTGCTCAAAATAAAATCCCATTAATTGATCAAAGCAAGAACTTTATTATAAAATCATCTCATCCAAGTCCATTTTCAGCTGACCGAGGATTCTTTGGATCAAGACCGTTTTCTCGTTGTAATACAGCATTAATTAACTTTGGTGAAACGCCGATAGATTGGCAATTGCCAGAAACCGTAAGCAAATCAGATTTAGCATAAGAGGTATTGTGCATGAGTGTATTTTCATTATTTAAAAAACAAGTAGAAGAAGCTAGTGAAAAGAAGAGAATCGTTTTTCCAGAAAGTGACGATTTAAGAGTTTTAACTGCCGTTTCTAATTTAAATAAAGATGGTATTATTGAACCCATATTAATTGGTAACAAAGATGAAGTGCAAAAGTTAGCTGCAGATCATAATTTAGATATTGATGGCGTTAAAATTTACGATCAAAATAATTATGATGATCTTGATGAAATGGCAGATGCTTTTGTTAAGGCTAGAAGAAAGGATACTAGTATTGCTGAGGCTAAGGCAAAATTAGCTCAAGGCAATTACTTTGGCACGATGTTGGTTCAAATGGGTAAAGCTGACGGTATGGTTTCCGGTGCTGCTCATTCGACTGCTAACACGGTATTGCCAGCTTTGCAATTGATTCATGCTGCTAAAGGGATGCATAGGGTCTCAGGTGCCTTTGTAATGGAAAAGGGCAATGAGAGATATATCTTTGCCGACTGCGCTATTAACATCAATCCTGATGAAGAAACTTTAGCTGAAATTGGATATCAATCAGCACAAACTGCCAAGATGGCTGAAATTGATCCTAAGGTTGCCTTTTTAAGCTTTTCAACTAACGGTTCTGCTACTGGTCCAATGGTTGATAAAGTTCATGATGCTGCCGCCATGTTCCAAAAGAATCATCCAGAAATTCCAGCTGATGGTGAATTACAATTTGATGCCGCATTTGTACCTGCTGTTGGTAAAAAGAAGGCTCCAGACTCCAAAGTTGCTGGCCATGCCAATGTATTTATCTTCCCAGAATTACAATCAGGCAATATCGCTTATAAGATGGTTCAACGTCTTGGTGGCTTTACTGCGGTTGGTCCGATTTTGCAAGGACTTGCAGCTCCAGTAAATGATTTGTCACGTGGCTGCAGTGAACAAGACATTTATGATTTAGCAATTGTTACTGCTGCTCAATCTTTAGCAAAGGATAATAAATAATGACCAAACTTGATATTAATTCTGCCGCAAATATGCAAAAATTAGGAGCATGTTTGGCTAAAACGGCTAAACCACATGATCTTCTTTTGCTTAATGGTGATTTAGGGGCAGGCAAGACTACAATGACTCAAGGCTTAGGACGTGAATTAGGCGTTCGCCGTCCAGTTAAGAGTCCTACTTTTACTATTGTGCGTGAGTATCGAGAAGCTAAATTGCCACTTTTTCATATGGATTTCTATCGTTTGGAAGATGATGATTTATCCTCTATTGATTTGGAAGGCTATTTGGATGAGCCAGGATTAGTAGTTATTGAGTGGCCTCAATTAGTAATGAGCGACCTCCCTAAAGAATACTTGCAATTGACAATTACTAGAGTTGATGATAGTTGGGATTCAACTAAGCGAGTTGTTGAATTTAATGCTCAAGGTAAACGTAATGAGCAATGGGTTAAAGATACCTTGGCAGAATACAATAAAGAATAAAGTAAAAGATCTAGAGAATGTATTATGAACATTCTCTAGATCTTTTTGTGTTAAATTTGATAAACCAAGTTCTTAATGGCTTCATCACCAAATTGTTTTTCTTGATTAATTAAAATACCAGCACAAGCTTCACTATCACTTAAGGCGTTATGGTGGTGCCAGAGTTCAACGTCTAATGTACTTGAGACAGTATCTAATTTATGGTTAGGCAATTCCGGTTCAAATAATTTGCTAGTAGCCAATGTGTCAATAACTAAGTAATGCGGTTCTTCAATATTGTAACGTGCCAAACTTTGGCGCATGACGTTGGTATCAAATCGAGCATTATGAGCGGCTACCAACATTCCTGGCTGGTACAAACCTTTAATCTTTGGCCATACTTCAGCCATTGTTGGTGCATTTTTAACATCTTCTGCGGTAATCTGGTGTACCTGGATATTTCTAGCATCAAATAGCATTTGTGGATTGATAACGGTATAGAAACGATCAACAATCTCATTATTTCTTACCATTACCAATGCAAGTGAACATGCACTTTCAGGATAATGATTGGCGGTTTCGAAGTCCATTGCAATAAAGTTCATATAATTCTCCTTTGAAAATAAAGTATATCACAGCACGATTACTAGTGAAGCCTAGACCTTTATGCGGTAAAATAAAACAAGAAACTATAAGGAGGCAAAATTTTGGAATTACTTGATCTGAAGAAACAAGGAATTGACATTAAAGAGCAAATTCCATTAAGTAGATATACTTTTACTAAAACAGGTGGGGCAGCTGAATATTTAGCCTTTCCTAAAAATACTGAAGAAGTAGAAAAATTAGTAAAAGCTACTCGTGAAAACAATATTCCATTAACAATTATTGGCAATGCCTCGAACTTAATCATTCGCGATGGCGGAATTGATGGTTTAGTAATTATTCTAACTGATTTGAAGAATATTAAAGTAAGTGGCAATGAAGTAACGGCTGATGCAGGAGCTAGAATTATTGATACTGCTTTTGCGGCAGCACATGCTGGCTTAAGTGGCATGGAATTTGCAGCTGGTATTCCTGGCAGTATTGGTGGCGGTGTCTTTATGAATGCTGGTGCCTACGGTGGCGAAATGCAAGAAGTTGTTGCTAGCGTAAATGTTTTAACTAGAGATGGTCAACGCAAGACTTATTCCAATAAAGAAATGAAGTTCTCATATCGTCATTCATTAGTTCAAGATAATGGTGATATTGTTTTGAGTGCTACTTTTAAATTGCAACCTGGTGATAAATTAGAGATTCTGGATCATATGCACTATTTAAATGCATTGCGTCGCTACAAGCAACCGCTTGAATATCCTTCATGTGGTAGTGTATTCAAACGTCCTACAGGTCATTTTGTTGGTCCAATGATTATTAAGGCAGGATTGCAAGGTAAACAAATTGGTGGTGCACAAGATTCAACTAAACATGCTGGCTTCATTGTCAATAAAGGTGGAGCAACAGCTACAGATTATTTAAATCTAATCCATCTTATTCAAAAGGTAATTAAAGAAAAATTCGATATAGACTTACATACCGAAGTTAGAATTATTGGTAAAGAAAAATAAATAGACGAGAGAACAAGCTACAGGCTGCAAAGCTTGTAGCTATTTTTTATGGGGATGGACATGGATATTATTCAGTTAAAGCATATTACAAAGCAATACGATGATGGCTTTGTTGCATTAAAAGATATTAACCTGAAAATTGAATCTGGAAAATTTTATTCATTATTGGGACCTAGTGGTTCTGGCAAGTCAACTATTTTACGAATTATTGCTGGCTTTAGTCAACCCAGTGAGGGACAGGTCTTTTTTGATGGTAAAGATATTACTAATCTAGATGCTTCCAAGCGACATATTAATACGGTTTTTCAAAATTATGCGCTTTTTCCGCACCTTAATGTTTTTGAAAACGTAGCTTTTGGTTTAAAAATTAAGAAAAAGCCGCTAAATGAGATTAAGCCGGCTGTAAAAGAAGCTTTACACATGGTACGTCTTGATGGCTATGCTAATCGAGAGATTTCAGAATTAAGTGGTGGACAGCAGCAGCGAGTCGCTATTGCCCGGGCAATTGTTAATGAGCCTAAAGTTCTGCTTTTAGATGAATCTCTTTCAGCTTTAGATAAAAGATTACGTAAAGATATGCAATTTGAATTAAGGGCAATTCAAAAGAAATTAGGCATTACCTTTATTTTTGTTACGCATGATCAAGAAGAAGCTTTGTCAATGAGTGATGAAATCTTTGTCTTGAATGATGGTCAAATTCAGCAAAGTGGCAGTCCCGTTGCTATCTATGATGAACCGGTTAATGATTTTGTTGCTCGTTTTATTGGTGATTCTAACATTTTGTCAGGATGGATGATTAAAGACTATGAAGTAGAATTTGCTAATAATAAATTCAAGTGTGCAGATGGTGGGATTAAACCCAATGAAAAAGTAGAAGTAGTAATTCGACCAGAAGACTTGGATATTGTTGATCCAGAGAAAGGTAAAATTGTGGTCACAGCACAAACGCAATTATTCTTGGGTGATCACTTTGAAATTAAGGCAATTGATGCCAACGAAAATGAATGGTTAATCCATGCTACCAATGGAGTTAAGCTGGGTCAACGAATTGGGCTCTTTTTTGATCCAGAAGATATTCACGTAATGCGACTTAATGAGAGCCAAAAGGACTTTGATGCCCGCATAGAGAAATATGAGGTGGATGAAAATGAAGACTAAAAAAGCTTTCTTTTTAATACCTTACTTGATGTGGATCATCTTATTCGTCATTTTACCCATTTTGCTGATCCTTTGGTATTCATTCACTAATAGCAACAATGGTTTTACATTGAATAATTACGCGCTCTTTTTTAAAAATGGCACTTTCCTTAAGATGATGCTCAATTCCTTCTGGTATGCTTTCTTAATTACTTTTATTACGCTAGCTATTTCTTATCCAGCAGCATATTTCTTAACCAAGATGAAAAACCAGCAATTATGGTTGCTACTGATTATTTTGCCGACCTGGATTAATCTTTTATTGAAAGCCTATGCTTTTATTGGAATTTTAGGTAATAACGGTCTAGTGAATAAGTTTTTGCATTTGTTTGGCATCGGACCAGTAAATATTTTGTTCACTGATTTTGCCTTTATTTTTGTAGCTACTTATATCGAGATTCCTTTTATGATTTTGCCAATTTATAATGCAATTAAAGAAATAAATCCTGCCGTAATTCAGGCTTCAGAAGATTTAGGAGCCAATAGGTGGCAAACTTTTCGTTATGTGTTGTGGCCTTTGTCACGACCTGGTGTAGAAAGCGGCGTGCAGGCAATTTTTATTCCTTCATTGTCTTTGTTCATGTTAACGAGATTGATCGGTGGTAACAAAGTGATTACTTTGGGAACCGCAATTGAAGAATATTTTATGACTACAATGAACTGGAATATGGGTGCAACCATTGGAGTTGTTTTGATTGTGTTGATGATCATTGTAATGCTCATTACTAGTAAGAAAGTTAGAAGAAAGAAGGTTGACCTATGAAAAATAAGCATTTAATTGGGCGAATCTATCTTTCCTTAACTCTAGTTTTACTGTATGTTCCTATTTTCTATTTGATTTATTTTTCTTTTTCCAGTGGGAAAAATATGAATAAATTTGAGCATTTTACTTTTGCACATTATCAAACACTTTTTCAAGATAATCGACTGTTAGCAATATTTTTAGAAACGATTTTATTAGCTTTGCTTTCTAGTTTAATTGCCACCATTATTGGTACCTTTGGTGCAATTGCCATTAGCAATATGAAAAAAGAGTCACATAAGAAAACTACTCTAGCCTTGAATAATGTTTTAATGGTTTCACCGGACGTTATCATTGGGGCCAGTTTCTTAATCTTTTTCACTGCTTTAGGAATTGGTTTAAACTTTGGCTCTGTTTTGCTTAGTCATATTGCATTTTCTATTCCAATTGTAGTGTTGATGGTTTTGCCCCGGCTAAATGAAATGGATATGTCTCTGATTGATGCAGCTCGCGACCTTGGAGCAAATTCATGGCAAGTGTTTAGCAATGTCTTGATTCCAACAATTATGCCCGGAATTTTTTCAGGGATGTTCATGGCTTTAACTTATTCTTTAGATGATTTTGCGGTTACATTTTTCGTCACCGGTAATGGTTTTTCAACTTTATCAGTTGAAATTTACTCAAGAGCACGACAGGGAATCGACTTGGAAGTCAATGCTTTGAGCACAGTAATGTTTTTATTTGTTTTGCTTTTAGTTGGTATTTATTATGTTATTACTTCCAAGAAGAGCAGACGTAAAAATCATCGAGTATTAGGGGGATTGGTTAAATGAAAAAGATCTTTATTGCAATTGTTTCAATTCTCCTAGTTTGTGCAGGACTTGGATTAGCAGCGCATCATTTAGAAAAGCCAGCTGCTCAAGGCAACAAACAAAGTCTGATTATTTATAACTGGGGTGATTACTTAGATCCCAAATTGATTAAAAAATTTGAAAAACAAACTGGTTATCATGTAGTTTATGAAACCTTTGATTCAAATGAAGCGATGTACACCAAAATCAAGCAAGGTGGAACTGCTTATGATTTAACTATTCCATCTGAATATATGGTAACCAAGATGCGGAAGGCTCATTTGCTTGATCGTTTAGATAAAAAACAGATTCCTAATATGAAGTATATTGGGAAAAGTTTCTTGTATAAGTCATTTGATGTAGAAAATAACTATTCCATACCTTATTTTTGGGGAACATTGGGGATAGTTTATAACGATAAATTCGTGAAGAGAGGTTCACTAAAAACCTGGAATGATCTTTGGTCTAAGAAATATCGTCATCAAATCCTTTTAGTTGATTCGGCAAGGGATGCAATGGGGATGGCTTTAGTCTCTTTAGGTTATTCAATGAATACAACTAGCAGCATGAAACTGCATCTGGCGCAGACTAAGTTAGATGGCCTCGGTCCCAATATTAAAGCCATAATTTCCGATGAAATGAAGATGTATATGGTCCAAAATGAGGCTGCAATTGGCATAACTTGGTCTGGTGAAGCACATGAAATGATGGAAAATAATAGTCATTTGCATTATCTTGTGCCTGAGCAAGGTTCAAATTTGTGGTTTGATAACTTTGTCGTTCCTAAAACAGCTAAAAATAAAAAAGCTGCTTTCAAGTTTATTAACTTCATGTTGGAACCCAAAAATGCAGCTCAGAATGCACAATACGTTGGTTATGCTACACCGGATGAAGCTGCCAAGAAATTATTGCCAAAACGAGTTAGGGAAGATAAACAATTTTATCCTGATGAAAAAACTTTACGTCACCTGCAAGTTTTTAAAGATCTAGGTCCTAAGAAGACGCAGGAATACAATGATTTGTTTTTGGAATTTAAAATGTATGCACGATAGAACTGGTCAGTTATAATTAAAAGGGAAAGGAGCCACAAATGCATTTTGATTATTCTAATTTATTTACTTGGAACAACTTCTCAATCGCTTTAGATGTACTGATTATCTGGTATCTGGTCTATCGTTTGATCATGTTGATTCGTGGTACCAAGGCTGTGCAATTGGCAAAAGGGATTGTCTTTATCTTTATTGTCAGAATTGTTGCAGGTCTATTGCAGTTGCATGCGGTAACTTATATTGTTGATCAAATCGTTTCTTGGGCAGTAATTGGAATTATTGTTATTTTCCAACCGGAAATTCGGCGTGGACTTGAACGTTTGGGTCGTACGCCAATTTTTAATGGACGAGGTGAAAGTGCTCACGATAAGTCCGTTAAGATGGTAAAGGAACTTGATAAAGCCATCCAATATATGTCTAAGCGTCGTATTGGTGCTTTAATTACTATTCAACAGGATACAGGATTGGACGATTATATTGAAACTGGGATTAAACTTGATGCTGATATTACAGGCGAATTGTTAATCAACATCTTTATCCCTAACACGCCATTGCACGATGGAGCGGTAATTATCAATAATAATCGAATTGCCGTAGCGGCGGCATATTTACCACTATCTGATAATACTATGATTCCTAAGCGATTAGGGACGAGGCACCGAGCAGCTGTAGGTATTTCTGAAGTCACAGATGCTGTAACCATTGTTGTTTCCGAGGAAACTGGTGGCGTGACGATCACCAAGAACGGTCGTTTCTTACTTGATTTATCTCGAAACGAGTACATGAAATACCTTAATGCACAGTTAGTACCAAAGGAAGAGAAAAAGATTCCTTGGATTCGCCGTGTAATGAATAAGGTTTGGAAATGGGGTGCAGACCGATGAAAGACTTATGGAGTAAACATTGGTTCCTCCGAATCATTTCACTGTTATGTGCAATCTTATTAGTGGTTTATATTGATTCCACACAAACTGGTTTTGTTACTCAAGGAGAACCTAAGAAAACTCGTCAAACTGCTAGTGAAACACAAACAATTAGTGTGCCGCTACAGGTGTCGGTCAATACAGATAAATATTATGTAGTTGGTTATCCAGAAAAAGTAAAGATTACTCTAGAAGGTTCAAATGCTTTGGTTACTTCGACGGTTAATACTCAAAGCTTCAGAGCATACATTGATTTGACTCATAAAAAGACAGGCAAACAAACTGTCAAAGTACAAGTTACTGGACTAAACAAGCAGTTGTCATATACGATTAGTCCCGCCACGGTTAATGTTGATATTGAACGAAGAAAATCCCGTACCATACCAGTACAAATAGAGTATAATAAAAATGCTGTGGCCAACGGATATAATATTGGTACAGCCAGTGTCGATCCACAAGAAGTTGAAGTAACTGGCGCAAGAGGCGAAGTTGATCAAATTGATCAAATTGTTGCTAAACTTACTTTGCCTAATGGCATGAATCGAACTTATGAACGACAAGTAATGCTGGTAGCCGAGGATAAGAAAGGCCGACAACTGAATGTGGTAATCAATCCGGCAACAGTCAGGGCAAGACTTCCTGTATCCCTTTCTCATAAAACTGTGAAACTGAATTTAAAACCAAAAAACGAAAAAAGTGATAAAGTCTATTCAGTAACGGCTAAGAATAGTCAAATAACCTTGTATGGTAAGAAGGAAACGTTAGCCAAGATCAAGCAGTTGAATGTCGATATTGACTTGAAAGGAATAGATAGTTCAACAGTTAGAAACTATCCTTTGGTTTTGCCTAAGGATGTTGTGAGAGCTGACCCTTCAGGAGTACAAATATCAATTAAAGTGAAGAGTGCAAGCAATTAGTTTAGATAACAAGAAAGGTTGTTTATTAGATGTTAAAATATTTTGGAACTGATGGTGTTCGTGGCGTAGCTAACCAAGGCTTAACTCCAGAAATGGCTTTTAAATTAGGTCGTGATGGTGGTTATGTTTTAACCAAGAATAAGAAGGATGGCGAACAAGCTAAGGTTTTAGTTTCTCGTGATACTCGTATCTCAGGTCAAATGCTTGAATATGCACTTATTTCAGGTCTTCTTTCAGTTGGTATTGAAGTTCTTGAAGTTGGTGTAATTACCACTCCAGGTCTTTCATACTTGGTACGCGCACAAGGTGCAGATGCTGGTGTACAAATTTCTGCTTCTCACAACCCAGTAGAAGATAACGGTATTAAGTTCTTTGGTAGCAATGGTTTGAAGCTTTCTGATGAAATGGAAGGCGAAATTGAAAAGTTAATTGATGCTAAAGAAGATAAGTTGCCTCGTCCATCTGCAAAAGGCTTAGGTACTGTAACTGACTTCCACGAAGGTAGTGCTAAGTACTTACAATTTATTGAAAATACTATTCCTGAAGATTTAGGTGGCATCAAGGTTGTTATTGATGGTGCTAATGGTGCTTCAAGTGCTCTTATTTCAAGATTATTTGCTGATTGTGGCGTTGACTTTACTACTATTTACACTCATCCAGATGGTTTAAACATTAACGATCACTGTGGTGCTACTCATACTGAAAACTTACAAAAGGAAGTTGTAAAGCAAGGTGCTCAACTTGGTTTAGCTTTCGATGGTGATGCTGATCGTTGTATTGCTGTTGATGAAAATGGTAATGAAGTTGATGGTGACCACATTATGTACGTTATTGGTTCATACTTAGCTGAACATGGACGTCTTAAGAAGGATACTATCGTTACTACTGTCATGAGTAACCTTGGCTTTACTAAGGCTCTTGAAAAAGAAGGCCTTAAGAATGTTCGTACTCAAGTTGGTGACCGTTACGTTTCAGAAGAAATGCGTGCTCACGGTTACAACCTTGGTGGTGAACAATCAGGTCACGTTATTATGAGTGACTACCACAATACTGGTGATGGTATGCTTACTGGTCTTCACTTGATGTTGGTTATGAAGAAGACTGGAAAATCACTTAGCAAACTTTTGAAAGACTTCAAGGATTACCCACAATGCTTGGTTAACGTTCCAGTTAAGGATAAGAAGACTTGGAAAGAACATCAACCAATCCTTGATGTAATTGCAGAAGTTGAAAAAGATATGGACGGCAATGGTCGTGTACTTGTTCGTCCTTCAGGTACTCAAGCACTTCTTAGAGTTATGGCAGAAGGTCCAACTCAAGAAGAAACTGACGCATACGTAGACCGTATCGTTAAAGTCGTTGAAAAAGAAATGGGTACTAATTAAAATAGAATTGATCATAAGCAAAAAAGTCGTGAGTTCGCTCACGGCTTTTTGTATAATAAAAACTAGATGTAATTTTTAGATCGGAGGGGATGCATATAATGGCTATCAAGTTAATTGCAGTGGATTTAGATGGTACCTTGCTATCAAGTAATAATACGATTTTATCTGAAACACAAAGGACTTTGCGAATTGCTTCAGAAAAAAGAATCAAAGTCGTTCTAGCAACTGGTAGACCATTGTCTGGTGTTTTATCTTATGCACAACAGTTAGGTCTTGAGGGTGATAAACAATATGCAATTGTTTTTAATGGTGCAGTAGTTCAGACAATTAGTGGTCGCGTGTTGATGAGTCAAGAACTTAATTATCAAGACTTTAATAATATGTTGCGCTTTCAACATTTAAGTCATGTAAATGTTCATTTTGAAACAACGAAGTATTTCTTAACTTGTGACCATGACCTATCTATTCAAATGCAAATTAATGCTGCTTTGACCAATAATATTATGAAAGTAAGAGAACGCCGAGATATTCCGAAAAATTTTACTTTTAATAAAGTTGGCTTTACTTCAATTGCAGGGAGCGATCAAATAGAAAAATTATGGAATAGTTTGCCTTCATGGGCATTTGATAGTTATGATATCGTGCGTAGCTGGGATAGTATTATTGAAATCAATGCGTTAGGCGCTTCTAAAGGCAATGCTTTAATGGATTTAGCCTCTCGTCTAAAAATTGCTCAAAAGGATGTCATGGTCTTTGGCGATCAAGGCAATGATATTTCAATGTTCTCTAATCCAGAGTTTATGAAAGTCGCAATGGGGAATGCAATTGGCGATATCAAAGATAAGGCTGATTACGTTACTGATGATAATGATCATAATGGCATCGCCAAGGCGCTTAAAAAGTTTGTTTTATAAGGATAAAGAATGATTAAACTAATTGCAGTAGATATGGATGGTACTTTGCTTCAATCCAACAATCAAATTGGAGAAGAAACCAAAGCAGTTTTAAAAAAGGCTGATCTTGCAGGAATTAAAATTGTGCCTGCTTCAGGCCGACCTTTACCTGGAGTAATTCCTTATATGAAAGAATTGGGTATTACTGGGGATAATAATTATGCGGTTTTGTATAACGGAGGATTAGTTCAGTCGTTTTCAGGTAATGTTTTAATTAGTCATCAATTTAATTATGATGAATTTAAGAAGTTCATCCAATTGCAGAAGCAAAATCCTGGCGTTAACCTTCATTTTATGAAGGAACATGATTACTGGACTTTGGATCGAAAGATTTTTGTAAAGATGGCGAAAATGGCATCAGTAAGTGGAACGCCTTTAATAATTAAGGATTTTGATGAGGTGCCATCAGATTTTAAATTTATTAAGGCTGAATATACTGGTCCTAAAGAAAAATTGGATCATTTAGGTAAAAATTTCCCAGTATGGCTGAATAACTACAATGTTGCTCGTAGTGATCCGATGATTTGGGAGATTAATAAAGCAGAAGCATCGAAAGAAAAGGGAGTTCATCAATTAGCTCAAAAGTTGGGTATTAAAGATGAAGAAGTCATGATTTTTGGTGATCAAGGCAATGATATGTCGATGTTTAACAACCCTGCTTTTTATAAAATAGCAATGGGCAATGCGATTGATGCTATTAAGAATAAAGCTGACTTTGTTACTAAGACTAACGATGAAGCAGGTATTGCCTATGCGATTAAGAAATTGGTGCTAGAAAAGAGCATGTAAATGAAAAACGTTAAAACAATTATTTTACGTTTGATAATAGTCATCTGTACTGCAATTTCCTTCTTTTTGCTTTTGACTAGCGTTATTAGCTTAAAGATTAACGATACGCAGGCAATGGGAAAAGAAGTCATTGAACGTGTAGTTCAAGATAGTGATAATCCTAATTTAAAAATTGGTGTTAAGTTTTTACAAGCATCTGGATTAGAACAGACTTTGCTAGAGCAGTTGCCTAAAAAATATCAGGTTAACATGTCGTATGCGGATCTATACAAGTTATGTGAAAAGTATAATGAAGAAGGTAAATTAACTCCTAAGGATTTGAATTTGTCTAGCAAGACTAAGTTAGAAGAAATTATCAACGAGTACTTGATGAAGCAAATTAATCATAATTTGAAAGAGAGATCGGCAAAAGTTTATCATGCAATTTCGATTTATAAATATTCGATTTTTGCGGTTGGATTGCTCTTTTTCCTTGCTGCTATTTTAATTCTCTTTGGTCGTGCTTGGGCTTGGCTACCGTTAGCTATTGCAACAATTGGATCATTTGTAGCTTTGTGGCTGGTAGCTAGTGAAACGACAATTACATTGCAAAATCAAGTTTATAGTGGCATTATTGTTACGTTATCACAAGGAGTATGGTGGGGTCTTGTAGCTGGTTTAATTACAGCTATTGTTTGGCCAATTTTACTAAAATCAACAAAAGAAGTGGAAGTTAAATAATGAAAAAAATTCTTTTTGTATGTCAGGAAAATTTGAGTTGTTTACCAATGGCAAAAGCAATTATGAAATATTTATTGGAGCAAAATGGATTGGCTGATCAATATATTGCTGAATCTAAAGTAACTGTTCAATATGCACTGGGTAGAGGAATTGATCTACAAGCCCAACGAGAGCTTGAAAAGCAAAAAATACCATATGATTGTGGTCATCACGTTAGTCAACTGACAGCTCAAGATTATCAACAATATGAGTATTTAATTTGTATGGATGAAGAAAATTTTGTAAATATGAACCGAATTACTGGAGGAGATCCTGAAAGAAAAGAATATAAACTTTTGGAATTTGCAGGTTCATACTCTGATATAGATGATCCTTGGTATACAAAAGATTTTGATACTGCGTATAAAGAAATTTATCAGGGATGCGAAGGATTAGTTAAAAAATTAGCGCAAAAAACATTCTAAGCTAAATAGTGAA
>NZ_AZFO01000050.1 GCF_001436305.1 Lactobacillus ultunensis DSM 16047
GTTGGAATAATTGATTTATTATTTCTGTTCTCTTGTAGAATTAAGATAGTATTAAACCAATATGCCAAAAGTTTATTGGACACTTGATTTCATATGGCAAACTGGCAGTTTTTAGGTAAATTGATTTCATCATAAAGTTAGGTTTATTTTTTATAAATTGTATTATAGCAAGGGAATAAAATAGTAAAAGGAAGGCTGATGCAAATGAATATTTCATTTTTGACAGACTCGACATTTTGGACAGCGGTTTCTGCAATTGGGACGTTATTAGCAGTTATAGTCTCACTTTATATAGCTAATCATCCAAAGAAAAAGACTAAAATAATAGTTCGTAATATATATATTATCCCTACTATATATGGTAAAAGTAGTGATACATTTCAAGTAATTATTACAGTTTTAAATTTAGGTGATTTACCAATAATAATTTACCAATGTGGTATTTTAGGATCAAATAATAGCTTAGAAACCACGTATAATAAGTATATCGTGACCCAAAACTATGCTGGTAAAATAATTAAAGCGGGTGATGCTGCCGAAATTAAGTACAACTTTGGTAATTCATTTAATAATGATAATCCGTATGGATATAATCAAATTTTTACTAAAGGGGCGAGGTTT
This sequence comes from Lactobacillus ultunensis DSM 16047, assembly GCF_001436305.1. Lineage (GTDB taxonomy): Bacteria > Bacillota > Bacilli > Lactobacillales > Lactobacillaceae > Lactobacillus > Lactobacillus ultunensis. The sequence goes on from NZ_AZFO01000050.1 coordinate 622, forward strand.
GCGATTAGAGATACAACTAATAATATTTACTTTACGGCTTAAGATGTAATAAACCAGCGTCAAAATCAGCGCTGGTTTTGTTATGCATTCATTTTTTCATACTCTTTCCATATTCTTCCGCATGTTTAGTGTTATTGAATTTTTATTAATCCTATTAACTAAGATGCGTATAATTAATTTATAGTTTGTATTATAAATAATTATGTAATGGGGGAAGGAAAAATGAGTAAAGAAAGTGATGAATTTGACAGTTTTCATAGAATAAAAGGTGCATTGTATCCTTATGATGACAAAAAAAGAGAAAATTGTGAGCCACAATGGACTAAATTAAAGGCAGCACTCTCAGATAACAATATTACTAATATTGCTATTACTTCTTCATATGATACGGGTAAGACAAGTTTTCTAAAGAGTTTTTTTAAGATGGAATATCCTCTAAGCAAATGGGAGAGTATAAAAAGTTTTTTTGGAAGGTCAGGTATAAAATATAAATTTATTACTGTTCCCACTTTTAGCGGTAAAGGCTTGGATATTAAAGAAGAAGACTTAGAGAAAAACATTATTAATCAGCTTCTATTTTCAGAAGAGCCAAGAAAGTTTCCTGATTCTCGAATCAATAGGATTTATCCATACTGCAATTGCTGGATATGGTTTATATGGATATTACTTTGGATATGGGGTACTTTGATTTTCTGGATAACTCCAGTCTGGAATGAATTTTGGAGTCATAATCCTTGGAAAATATGGGGAATAATTGCAATCTCGTTATTCATTTCTTGGTGGGTAATTTACTATGTAGTACATAATTTTTATAAATTATCTTGGAATGCTAAAGCTAATTTTGGACCTGTTGAATTGAGCGGTGCCAACACTAATAATGATAATGGAAAATCAGATCATGATTTATTTATCTTGTATGGGGATGAAATCAAATATTACTTTAAAAGGTCTAATATTAGATTTGTAATACTAGAAGATATGGATAGATTCAATAGTATTGAGATTTTTCAAAAGTTACGAGAATTAAATAAAAATATTAATGAATCGCAATGGCTAAAGAAAAAGAATAAAAGAGTAATTTTTATTTATACGCTGAGTGATTCAATTTTCCAGAATGAAGGACAAGAAGATAGAGAGAAAAATTTAATTAATGAAAACAAAGCTGCAGAAAGTAAAGCCAAATTCTTTGATTATGTATTAGCACTAATGCCATTTAGTAATTTAAATAGCTCAAAAGATATTTTTGATAAAGAGATAGAAAAATATGATGAATTAATGGACACACCAATATCTAATAATGTTTTGTTAGGTGTTAGTTTCTATATTAGTGATAAGAGAGAAATTACTTGTATAATAGCGGATATGGATACATATTTAAGAAGCTTAGATCGAATTCAAGGAAAGCTAGAATCAAGATTAGAAGAAGAACCTAATTTTATAGATAAATTATTCGCTGCCATGGTTTATAAAAATGTGTATCCTGAGGATTTTGATAATCTTTCAAAAGGGAAGTCAAACTTAGGCTATGTTTTACAGGAAATAGGTATTATAAAAGGAATTGTTGAAAATGATGATGAGCTTAAAGGCTATGAACTTATACAATATAATAACGACAAGAGTATTGCTAATCTGCTTTCGATAGTTTGGAATAACTATGATGAGGTTACTAGTAATAACAAAGTTAATGGAAAATTTTTAAAGGTGTTGGATTACATTAGAAATTTAGATGTTTTGAGATTTTTATTATCAGAAAACTTAATAGGTGAGGATATTTATGAGTTCTTGTCTCCTACGCAATTTGAGGGTTTATCTCCTGATCAAATTTTATTTATTCGGAACGCAATGGCTCGACGTCGTAGTAATGCAGATTTTGTAATTGATGATGAAAAGAATAGATCTGAAATATTAGATCTACTTAAAGCAATTAAAGTTGATTTTAATTATGTATATTCTTCTAGTATATTGGAAGAACTGATTCAGCGTGACGATGAGGATCGAACAATGCAAATGATGAAAGGAATGGCAGAAATAGGTAATGATATTACAGATAAAAAACTAAAAGAAAGATTAGTTGAAAGTAAAGAAGAATTTATAGATAGAGTTATTAATTGGTTGTATACTTATGAATCTAAAATAGGTGAAAATGGCTTTATGTTATTGGCATGGTCATTGTATGAAAGCTGGAATGGATACTTCGTAAATGTTTTAAAAAATAATAAGTATCGTGGGAATGCAATTAGATTTGTATTGAATTGTATAGCTATAGATGGAGAAATAGGAGTTGACGATGATAATTTAATTGCTTACTTAATAGACAAAAAGGTTATTGGTAAATATGAAGAAGCAGTTGAATATTCCAAATTATCTGAAAAAGATAAAAAGCATGTATTGAACGAAATTAAGCGAGAAAAAGAAAAATGAATAAAAAACTAGGAAATTTTATGGGAAATAATTTGTTAGAATGGCCACACAATTTCTCGGCTGTTGAGATTGAAACTACAGATCTAAATCCTAATAAAGATCAAATAACTGAAATAGCTGCTAGAAAATATAGAAAAAATAGCTTAAAGGAAGAGTTTAAGTGGGAAATTGAAGAAGACAGTATAACAAATGCTCTAACGGAATTAGAAACATTCATCGGCAGTGATCCGGTAGTGATCAACCGAACCTTTTTTCTGTCCATTTATGGGAAATGCCTTTCTAAGCAATTGGGGTAAGCCATTTTCTAATGATGTAATCGATATTCAACGTTTGTTTAAGAGAATAGAAAATAAACCTACAGCTAATATTGATTATATGATTAAATTTTATCAGCTTTCTGCTCCACACACTCGTCATGCAACGGAAGATATTAAGTCATTAGTAGCAATTTATTTTAAATTACAAGAAGATGCTGATAAAAAGAAATTAAGCCCTAAAAATTTGAAAAAGAAAAGTAGTTTTACTTTAAAAGATATTCCTGGAGATTCTACTAAGAATGATGAAAGTAATGCTTTTTATGGTAAAAATGTTTCAGCTACAGGAACATTGACTAATTACACTAGAAAAGAAATTGGTCAAATTATTAATAATATCGGCGGAAAGTTTCAAATGAATCCTGGAAAATCTACGGATTATCTTATTGTGGGAAATTTGAATAAGCCTTCAGCTAAACAGAAGAAAGCTGAAAAATTAGGAATTCCTATTTTGTCTGAAAATGATTTTTTGAGTATGATAGCTGGATATGACTGGTTGTAGATAGAATTTTAAATAAAAATGAGGTATTGATATTGAAAAGTCTTGAGAGCTTCTATTCTTACATAATAAGTTGGGACAATTTAATAAAAAGAGGGTATTTTAATATAACTAAAGACAAGAAACAGAAAAACGTTGTAGAAATATTTGATAATCCATATGCAAAATATGATTCTTTGTTTGCTGGTGATTTTAATTTAAATAGTTTAATTCAAAATAAGAAAGCATATGAAGATGTAAAAGATAATATAAGCAAAGCCACAGTTAAGAGGTTAAAATCAACGATACCGATAATCTATACTATTCCTAAAGATAAAAACACCCGAAGATATTTTAAATATCCCAATTTTTATTCTTACTGTGCTTTAGTTAATGAACTGGTACAAGAAAAAAATAAGACTGAGATTATTAAAGCTCTTATAAACGATAGGCATAGCATGTCTAAGTTCTTTGGATATTTGCCTTATAATTTTGAGGTGACACATAGAATGCAAGACTATATTCTGATAGGTCATTCTCATTTCTTTAAAACGGATTTTTCTACATTTTATCCATCTTTTTATACTCATGCACTTGCATGGTTGATTATGGGAAAAGCAGAAGCTAAGAAAAATCGTAGGAAGGACCATTTAGGTAATAGGCTTGATAAATTTGTTGAATCTGAGCAGGATGATGAAACTCATGGAATACCTACAGGTAATTTGGTAACTAATATTGTAATTGAATATGCGATGTCATTTTTTGATAAGGAGCTAGAAGCTCTGTTACGTGAAACAACAGTAGATTTTTATAGGTATGTTGATGATATTTATTTTGGCTATGATGATCCAAAAGATTTAGCAGAAATAAAGAATGCATTGCAAATTTTAACAGTAAAGTATGATCTAGAATTAAATAATAAAAAGGTTAGTTCAATTTCATATAGTGAAATTAATCAAGGCTCTAAGCTCCTGAACTATTTTACAAATATGTATTTTAATAAAACTATTAAGGTATCACAGTTTGTTAAGCTATTTAATAGCTACTTTGCAGTGGCTGATGAAGAATTTTTAAATGGAGTAAAGGGTGCGAAAAAAATATTCTGTGCATCATTACAATTCTTCTTACAATCATTAAGTAAAAGCAATCAGAAAAATGCTTTAAGAGCATTAGTAAAAACTCGAACTAATTATGAATTACCATTCATTTTTAAAATTATTCAGCTGGTTCTAGATGATACTAATATAGCTGAAAGATTTGTTCATCTGATAGAAGAGATTCAAAAAGAAGAAAGAAAAAATTGGTCTAATGATCCTTCTAAAAGAGTAGTCTCTTGTTACATAAAGGATGTGCTTTCTAAAGCTCCAATGAATACAAGACTGTATCGGATGTTATTAACTAGTCTGCAGCAAAATAAAAGTGAAGAAGCATATTTTATATTCATTTTAATGCAAAAGTTCAATTGGACGCTTTCAACAGATCAGTTACGGCAAATTCTAGGTATAAATATTGATGATAAAGCTGAACAACAAATTCCAGCATATCTCGATGATATTGATGATTTTAATTGGTTGATGATCTTTGAAAAAATATTATCCCATATGAATCAAGATCTTAATAATAGCGATTTTTACTATAATATTATTAATATTTTATATTCAATGCTAGGACCTCAAGATGAGGATAAAAATGTAGGTAATTATTTCCAAACTAAGCACTGGTTACTAAAATATGAACTTATTTATACCTATGAATATGGTAATTCTAACTTTAAAAAGCATGTTGATAGTTTTTTATCAAAAAATAGTGATAAAGTAAATATTTTTATGATACAGACATTTGACAATAATTCTGCGTCTAATGTAAATAAATTCTATATAGATTTATTAAAGAATCGCTATAGTTTTAGTGAATAATATTTATGGAGAAGAGAATGAAAAATAAAATTATTGTAGCAATGTTTTTAGCTGTAATGTCAACTACTGTTCTATTTGATACTAATCCAATATGCTACTAGAAATAAAGTTACTTGGCATAAAGGGATGCCTAAGGCTTTACATGGTAGATGGTATGGTAAAGGAATGGTTTTGATAGTTAATAATAAACATGTCTATTTCATCCCTGTTACGGGGTCGTCTGTTTCTAAACAGAAGAATATTCAGTTTCGTAAAATTACTAAAAATTCGTATCGTTATCGTGTTGGTAAACATGGCTATTCAGGCGTAATTAAAAAACTTAATAAGCACACTGCTAAATTTAATGAATATTTTTTGAAAAAGTGGTAATGTGAATTTTTCGTCCTTTTTTGAATGCAATAAAAAAATGTTAACAGCCTAGCAGGGGAATAAATCATCAACAGGAAAATTATAAAGCCAAAGTGAAGACTGAAATAAATACTCTATATTGAAGCTTACTATATATTTGCAAAAGATAGAATATAATTTTTGACTCTGGATTTTTCTTTAAATGTATAATTGAATTCAAAGAGTATTGTAATAATATGGAGAACTTTAAAATTATGAAAGAAAATAAATGGAAGTATTTATTAGATGATTATATTATTTCCTTATTAGTAGGTGATACGCCAGTAGTAGAAGATAATATGTTCCCAAAAACGTCAAAGTACAGTACGTTTATCAATATCCAAATGCCTAAAATAAACGAAAGACAGATCACTGATTTAAGTAAGAAAATAGGAGTTCATATTAAAAATGGAGTAAACTCATCGCAAGAATTATCTCAGCTTATTAAATTTTGTTGTACTGACGAACAAAAAATGAGAAAAATTATGAAATATATTTTTGGTAAAGAAAATTTTAAAGATTTGTATGATAGTCCTTATGTTAGCTCTTTGGATGAGTTTAAGAAGATAAGATCAGAAATTTGTAATGAGGTTATTAAAGACATAAATAATGTTTTATATTTTCATAATTGTAAAGTAGAGCTTGAAGTTGATGGACCGGATTTAATTACAATTGATGAAAACTGGATTGATGAATTGATTCTAAATATACCTGATTTGGAAAATATAGATGAATTTCAAATTAGTGGATCATATACAAAAATAAATGAAGACATAAATAAAGGAGACTTTACTGGTGCAATGATTCAATCTAGAACTTTGCTTGAGGGAGCTTTAAAATATGCAATAAGTGTTCAAAATAAGCATTTAACGGGAAAAGAAGACTTACCAGAACTTATTAAATTGTTTAAACAACTTTATTTGAAAAATAATGTTACAAATTCAGAACTCAGAAGTAACTTGAAACGATTGTACGGAAATTTAAGTGGAGCAATTGAGGCAATTGGTATTCTAAGAAATAAATTTGGGGATGCACATGCAACTAATGCTTCAGATGTGCTTAGTAAAGCGAATATACATTTTATTGTGAATGCAAGTTTTAGTTTGTGTAGCTTTGTTTTAGAAACGTGTAAAAAGTAGTATTAGAAATTATAGTTTTATAATAATATTACGCTTACTTCGCCCTATAAATACTACCCAACTTTTTATAAATAATATTTACTCTGTTTTTCTTTAAAGCTTGAAGAATGGTGTCATCAGAGAGCGGGCGGTCTGTTATTACATAGTCTAAATAGTCAAGATCACATAATTTGACGAAATCGTTATTATTATTAAATTTAGTATGATCAATTAATGCTAGAACAATGTTTGAATTAACAAGCATTGTTCTTTTTATTTGCGTTTGTTCAACATCTGCCATGTAGAGTCCATCTGTAGTGATAGTACTTGGAGAAATAAAAGCTAATTGTGCATGGAATTGGCTAATGTATTTGACAGCTTCTATTCCTACTATACTTTGAGATAGGGGGAATTCCTCCTCGGATATTCAATGCCAATGAATTAGATGCAAATTCCAACTTAGAGTTATTAAACTCAAACGCAGTTATTGCTTCATTTGGTCGTGCTTTTTTGAATTGTGTTATTGCTCCTTTTTAAAGGAGATATAGAGAACAATAGCGTTAAATGATTGAAAGGATAGCAATGAAATTTACTAAAGAAATGGGTAGTTCACTGGTTATAAAGTGTTTTATTCACAAAGTAAGATAGTTTTTTTATGAAATGATACAATTGATATAATAGGTTAGATTATTCGAAAAGTGGGTGTGACGTAAATATTTGGTTATAACAATAATGCAGATAATCAGGATTTAATGAAGATATTGAATAAACTCTTACAAAATGTTGAAAGTGAAATAGTAGAGTTTAAAGAAGCTAAAAATAATTTTGACTTAGACAAATTGGGAAAATATGTTTCTGCTATTAGTAATGAGGCTAATTTACGTAGCAAAAGATATGGATAGCTAATTTTTGGTGTTAATGATAAAACTCATACTATTGTAAGAACAAATTATAAAAATATTCCTACAGCACTTGAAAAATTAAAATTAACTATCTCACAGAACATGACAGATGGCCTGACTTTTATGGATATATTCGAAGTGTACTCTCCAGAAGATAAACGTGTCCTCATGTTTCAGATGCCTGCTACACCGACAGGTATTCCTGCTGGTTGGAAAAATAGATATTATGATCGTAAAGGAGAATCTTTATCTGAAATATCCTTTGAAAAATTAGACCGAATTCGTGGTGAACGTAGAACGGATTGGTCTAAGAGTTTTGTTAAAGGTGCAACTATTAATGATTTAGATCCACAAGCAATTAAATTAGCAAGAAAAAATTATCAACAGAATTTAAAAAAATTCAAGTAATCCTGATGCCGCTAATGAATATGGCAAATTAAATGATTTTGATTTTTTACAAAAGATGCATTTGATTATAGATGGAGAAATTACTAATGCAGCGATGGTGCTATTAGGAAAGAGTAGTAGTGAGATATTATTTGATTTTCCACCTAAAATTATGTGGAGATTACATAGTTCTAAGGGAGAATTACTAGATTCACAAATTTTTACGATTCCTTTTATACTTGCCGTTGATGCAGCATATAAAAAAGTTAGAAATTTAACTTATAAGTATATGCCTAGTCAAATTAGTTTATTTCCCACAGAGACTCAACAATATGATACTTGGACTTTGAGGGAATTAATTAATAATTGTATTGCCCATCAAGATTATGAACTTGGTATGCGTATCTATATTGATGAGTTGGAAGATCATTTAATTATTTCAAATGCGGGGAAATTTTTACCAGGGAGTATTAAACCTGTTTTAGATCCAGCATGTGCTCCACCTTATTATAAGAATCCATTGTTGGATAATACTATGGTAAATTTCAGAATGATTGAAACTGCTAGTTCAGGTATTAGACGTGTATATTCGATTCAACAAAAGAAGCTTTTTCCGCTGCCCGATTATGATCTAACAGAATATAATAAAGTTAAGGTTAAAATTTATGGGCGAGTTCTTGATGAAAAATATACGCAACTCTTATTTAAGAATCCCAATATGGATTTAGAAACAGTTTTTTTGTTGGATAAAGTTCAAAAACACGAAAAAATTAGTAAAATAGATGCAGCTAAGCTCCGTAAAAGGAAGTTAATTGAAGGTAGAGTACCTAATTTATATATTGCTGCTTCAGTGGCTGAATCATTAGGACAAAAAGCAGAATATGTTAAGAATAAAGGGTTTACGGAAAAATATTATCAAGATTTAATTATTAAATATCTTACTCAATGGAAAAAGGAAAAGAAATCAGATTTTATTAGGTTATTAAAAGATAAGTTGCCTGATAGTTTAACTGCCCATCAGAAAGATATTAAAGTGAAATATTATCTGCAAACTTTACGGCGAGAAGGTAAGATAATTACGCAACCTACTCCAAGTGGGAAAAAAGTAGAATTTGGATTTTAACGAAAGACAAGGACTAAAGAAATTATGGATAAATGATATAGATTAACTCCATAATTTTGTCCATAATTTATCCATAAATCATGGCAAAATGTTGATATTACTGCAATTGTTTAAATTGCTTAAAAATAATTTTATCCATAATTATGGATTATAAAAACGATTATAAAAATTTGTAGCCATCGTTTTAAAATAAGTGAGAATGATTTTTTGTTTCTTGTCAGTCCCATTAATAAGAAGTAAAAGAAAAAAATCAAACAACTAATAAAAAGCTGTTTGATTCTTTTCTTTATTTTAGGTAGGGTTCAAATTAGGTGATAAAAATGTTTTTTGGTGTGTTATTATATACTATATAAGTACATATAATAATTTTAAGGAGATGTTCTCTATTATGACTAAATACTCTGGCTTCTTTTATAGCAAAGATGGCGGAAAAACCGGAAAATATGTAGATTTAGAAGATGCGTTATCTAGTTTGAATAATTATGCTGATTTTAAGGATAAATATGGCAATATGATATATTGTCCGGAATGCCATAAAGCTATTTTATTCTTGACGATAAATACTAAAAAACATCCTTTTTTAAGAAAAAAACCAACGTCTGAACATGAAGTTGGATGCTCTAAAATTTATGAATCTGGTAATTTGAAGGAGACTTCAGAATATATAGAGCATTTAACAGATGATCAAATTAAAAATAAAGTTAATTCAATGTTTGCTAACTTATTCGGCCCAAAAAATACCGATAGGGGTAGTGGATCAGACAATACGAGTTCTACGCCAAAAAACGGAAGTCCGTTTTCGTTTGGAATTTCAACTGATAAATCGATTCGCAGATCTTTTAGGGTTAGATCGCTTAAATCTTATATTGATCAAGATGATGATAAAGATAAAGTATACCTAATTTATGGTAAAGCCAAACTATCCGTACTTACTCAAACTGCGAAGAAATCTGGGAACGAGTATGATCTCTTAGAGGTTGATCCACAGGATAAATATCATCATGTGTATCGTATTTATCTGGGAAAGCATGATGAAAGAAATATAGATCCTAATAGTCAATATAAAGTTTTATTTATTGGTAAATATAACTTTAATTTTAAATATTATAAGGAAATTGAAGAAAATGGGGAGAAGAAAGGAATTAGAGTTTGGAATTTTGAATTAATTAATAATAATTTACAGGCTTTGAAATATGAAAAATGTAACTAAGAGAGTAATAAATTAATGGAGTGATTGAAAAAGCTCTTAATCAAACTAACCTAAGGTAGAGATGAACTATAACATGACGATGTTGTAATTCACCTCTTATTTTCTACCCAAAGTCAAGTATTAT
>NZ_AZFO01000051.1 GCF_001436305.1 Lactobacillus ultunensis DSM 16047
TAACTAGCACCACGCGTATTATAATATATTTTCTTATTTCTTAATAATATATTTTCTTAGTTTCTATTATCAATTCCATCTAATCTACTTTAAGTAATAGCAGAAAATCTATATTCAAAAGACGCCCAAAAATATTTTTTGAGCGTCTTTCTTTATGATCTAATTGTTTTGATTTTCTATTTCTAGAGGAGTGATAAGAAAATAATTAATTGTGAGCGGTCAAAGCAATAAGCTTATCACCATGCTTGTCACCTGCATCAGTAATGCGTTGAACATTTGCATAGTTAGGAGTGTTAGTAATCACAACCATTACAGTTGTATCATAGCCTGCCTTCTTAATGGCATCTAAGTCAACTGAACCAAGCTTGTCGCCCTTGTTAACTCTTTGACCTTGTTTTACAAAGCTTTCAAAGTGTTCACCTTTAAGGTTTACAGTGTCAAGACCGATGTGAATCAAGACTTCAGCACCGTTGTCTGACTTAATACCATATGCGTGTTTAGTTTCATAAGCAATGGTTACAGTACCAGTTACTGGAGCATAGATTGTACCATCACTTGGGACAACAGCGGCACCATCACCCATTAACTTAGCTGAAAAGACTTGATCGTTAACCTTAGTTAAGCTTTCTGGAGTACCGTCAACTGGTGAAGCAACAACTTCATCCTTTAATGATAATTGTTCTTTAGAAACTTTTTCTGCTTTTTGAGTGTTTTCGGCTTCAGTAGTTGCGTCATTTACTGGAACATCTTGTTCAGCAACTTCTTCCTTTAAGTGGCCCTTACCGTAAACATAAGTAAGAACGAAGGCAACTACGAAACTGATTGCTACAGAGACAATCCACATTGGAATAGTCTTTGGATAAATTGAAAGGAATCCTAAGAAACCTGCTGAACCAAGTGCGGCTGCAGTTACGTGCATTAAACCTGCGAAGGCAGCTGCGACACCTGAACCAATTAAGGCACAGAAGAATGGGAACTTGTACTTCAAGTTAACACCAAACAATGCTGGTTCAGTAATACCAAGAAGTGCTGAAACACCTGATGATGAAGCCAAGCCCTTCATCTTTTCATTCTTAGTTAAGAAGTAAACTGCAAAAGTTGCGGCACCTTGTGCAACGTTGGCCATACATGCAGTAACAAAGATAAAGTCACCAGAACTTGCTGGATTCTTAGCAAAGGCTGCCAAAAGTTGAGTTTCAACAGCTGGGAAACTTTGGTGAAGACCAGTAGTAACAATTGCTGAATAAGTAAGACCAAAGACACCCATACCAAAGGCACCAGTAGTGTTGTAAAGCCATACAATAGCATTAGTAATTGCGTCTGAAACGCCCTTGAAGACTGGTCCAATAATTACGAAAGTTAAGAAACCAGTAATCATAATTGAAAGAAGTGGCGTAAAGGTAAAGTCAACTGCAGATGGTAAGTGCTTGTGGAAAAACTTTTCCAAAATTGACAATACCCAAACAGCTACTAAGACTGGAATAACTTGATATTGGTAGTTAGTTTGTGCAACTTGTAAACCAAAAATGTTCCAGAAGTGATTTGCACCAAGAAGTCCTGGGGTAGTCATAATCATACCGATTGTGGCACCTAAGAACTGGTTAGCACCGAATCGTTTGGCAGCCGACATACCAACTAAGATTGGCATAAAGATAAATGGAGCGGCTGACATAACTTGAATCATTGCTGATAAGCCAGCAATGTTTGGAGCCATTTGAACAACTGACTTAGAACCAAACAAACCTGGTGAAGTCAAGAAGTTGTTCAAAGCCATCAACAAACCACCAGCAACTAAGGCTGGAATGATTGGAACGAAAATGTCAGACAAAAGTTTAATGAAGTCCATTACTGGGTTCTTCTTTTGACCTTCAGCTGCCACTTTCTTCAAGTCATCAGTTGACAGTTCCTTTAAACCAGTGATCTTAATGAATTCATCGTAGACATCATTAACATCCCCTGGCCCAATAATTACTTGATATTGACCATTGGTCTTAAAAGTACCTTTAACATCGGGATCATTATCCAATGCTTTTTGGTCAACTTTTGAATCATCCTTTAATACTAAACGCAAACGAGTAGCACAGTGCGCACCAGCGATAATATTGTCGCGGCCCACATCTTTAATTACTCGTTCCGCCACCTTTCTATGGTCCATATTTGTTTCCTCCTATGTAAACGCTTTATTCTCATTTCACTAATTATGATAACGCATCCAAAAAATATGTCAATCGTTTGACATAAATTTCTTAATTTATTTTGCACGCTTATGTATCAATAAGTTATTCTAATGGTATAGACGGTATGATAAACGTTTGACACATTTTTCGTTATCTACTAAAATAAAGTTAAAAGATACCGCTTACATGGAGGCATATTATGGAATGGACTAGAGAAAAACGTTACTTACCTTATAGTAAATGGGATGCAGATACTTTGCTTTATTTGCAAGCTCAAGCTGCTAACTCCCCTTATCAAATGCATTATCACTTACATCCAATTTCAGGCTTAATCAACGATCCAAATGGATTCTCTTATTTTAATGGTGAATATCATCTCTTTTACCAATCATATCCATTTGGTGCAGTTCATGGATTAAAATCTTGGGTACATTTCAAATCAACTAACTTAGTTAATTGGATTAACCTAGGACTAGCTGTTGAGCCTGATACAATGGCTGACTCTCACGGAGCATACTCTGGCTCTGCTAAAGAAATCGATGGCAAACTATTCCTTATGTACACTGGTAACCATCGTGATGAAAATTGGATTCGTACTCCTTACCAAATTGGAGCTTGGATGGATAAAGATGGCAAGGTAAAAGATAAGACTATCTTATTCAAGAATCCTGAACATATTACTGAACACTTCCGCGACCCTCAAATTCTAAAACAAGGTGATACTTATTACGCAATTTTGGGAGCGCAAGACAAGGCTGAAAAGCATGGTCATATCGATGTTTGGAAATCTAAAAATTTAAAGAACTGGGAAGAACTCGGTTTCTTAGATATGGGTACAGACCCCATGGGCTACATGATTGAATGTCCTAATATTGTTAGAGTTGACGGTCATGTAGTAGTTATCTTCTGTCCACAAGGCTTGGATAAAAAGATTGCAAAATATGAAGACATCTACCCTGATATGTACATCATTGCTGACGACATTGATTTTGAAAATCATAAACTAATCAATCCAGGTAAATTACACAACTTGGATAAAGGATTCGATGTATATGCAACTCAAGCCTTTAATGCACCAGACGGCAAGGCTTATGAAATTAGTTGGGTTGGTTTGCCAGATACTACTTACCCAACTGATGATGAAAATTGGGCTAACTGCTTAAGTCAAGTTAAGGAATTAGCAATTAAAGATGGCAAGTTGATTCAAAGACCTGTAAGTGCAATGAATGATCTTCATACTGATGAAAAAGAAGTCAAAGATCAAGTAATTGCTGAAAAAGCTGGTCAACAATATGAATTAAAGCTTACAATTAAAGCTAACCAAAAAGGTAATTTGCATTTAGCAGCAAATACTGATCTTACCGGTGGTTTGCAAATCAACTTTGATACAGAAAACGGCAAATTGGTTCTTGACCGTTCTAAGACTGATCGCCAAGTCTCCGTGGACTATGGTGAAACAAGAGAAACTGATTTAGCCAAAAACAGCGACTTAAAGCTCGATATTTTCGTTGACCATTCATTAATTGAAGTTTTCGTTAACGATGGTGAAGCAGTTTTAACTGGACGCTACTTTGAAGATCAAGCTAATACTAAATTAGCATTTGACCAACCAGTTGATTACAGTGGCAAACTCTGGCAAATGAAAACAATTCTTTAAATAAGGTGATACAGATGGCAGCGAAATTAAGTGATGTTGCCAAAGAAGCTGGTTGTTCTGTAACAACAGTTTCACGAGTAATTAATAATCATGGCTATTTAAGTCAAAAAACTAAAGATAAAGTCTTTGCGGCAATGCGCAAATTGAATTATCAACCTAATTCCCTTGCCCGCTCGCTTCAGGGAAAGAAAATGAAGTTAGTGGGACTCATCTTCCCTGGCATTACCAATCCCTTTTTTGCGGAATTAATCCAAGACATTGAAGGAAAATTATTTCAAAAGGGCTATAAAGTTATTCTGTGTAATGCTGGTCAAGATAAAGATAAAGAGCATGAATATCTACGGATGCTTCAAGCAAATCAAGTAGACGGCATCATTGCCGGTGCACATAACTTAGGAATTGAAGAATACAAGCAATTAGGTTTACCCATTGTTTCATTTGACCGAAAACTATCTGAAAATGTTCCAATTGTCAGTTGTGATAACTATCAAGGAATTAAATTGGCAATGCACGATTTAATTCAGGCCAATTGTCAGAAAATTTACTTTTTAGGCAATGAACATAAAAAAGGCAATCCAACCGATGAACGATTAGACGCCTATCTTGATGAGGTAAAAAAGCATGATCTACAGCCTCATATTCGCTCTGTCGCCTTTTCTGATTCTACCAATATCAAAAATATGCGAATTCACAACATGCTAGTAAATGATGGACCTGATGGCGTTGTTTGCACCGACGATTTAACTGCAATTTTAGTTCTCCAAGAGGCTAAGAAATTAGGAATCAAAGTCCCTCAAGAACTGAAAGTAATTGGTTTTGATGGTACTAAATTGATTCAAACTTACCATTCTGAATTAACTACAATTGCTCAACCAATCAATGACATTGCAACTTTATTGGTTAATTTACTACTAGAAAGAATCGCTCATCCTGATCAAGAATTAAAAGAAAAGAATTACATTTTACCGGTTAAACTTATTAAAAGTGCTACAACGGCATAAAAAATGACTGAGAATTAACTTTCTCAGTCATTTTTACGTCTAAATCTATGATCACTAATCTTCTTTGTCACTGTCCAAGAAATAGATTAAAGTTTGCAATTCGGTCGCTAAATCCACATTTTGTACACGAACACTGGCTGGAGCAGATAATCTGATTGGAGTAAAGTTCATAATTCCTTTTACTCCAGCATCAACCATCTCATCGGTTGTTCTCTGCGCTGCAGTTGAAGGGACAGTTAAGATAGCAATTGAAATCTGTTGATCACTTAACTGTTGTTTCAAGTCATCCATATCATAAACAGGCACACCACTTAAGATACGACCCGTAATCTTCTTATTAATATCAAAAGCACAAGAAATACGAATGTTGTTGCTACGCTTAAAGTTGTAATTTAACAATGCTCGACCCAAGTTACCAACACCAATTAAGGCTACATTGGTTAAAGTATCTTGATTAAGAATCTTCTTAAAGAAAGTAAGCAGGTTCTTAACATCATAACCATAACCACGTTTACCTAAAGCACCGAAGTAAGAAAAATCTCTTCTAATTGAGGCACTGTCAACTTGAACTGCTTCTGACAATTCAGTTGATGAAACCTTTTCTTTTCCTTCTTCATTTAAAATAATCAAATAACGGTAATATAACGGTAATCTCTTTGCAGTTGCCTTTGGAATTTTAATTTTTTCCATCTGAAGCCTCCGAACCTATTTCATGTTTGTGAATGTACAATCAAGCACTACTATCATACCTATTATTATACCAATTGTGCAAGTATATTTTTCACAAAGATAGACTTTTTCACATATTCTTTTAAAACACGTTTTCCAATGAGCATGCACCATATGATAGAATGGTAATTAGGTGAAAAATTATGATTATTGCACAAGGACACGATTTAGAACAACAATTTGGTGCCAACACTTTATTTAAAAACGTTACATTTTCAATCGATTCAAATGCAAGAATCGGCTTAGTTGGCCCTAACGGAGTTGGTAAAACCACTCTGTTAAAAATTATGACTGGCGAGCAAGAACCAACCCACGGAGAATTTACCGTTAACAAAGGTGTCGACGTAGGTTACATTGCTCAGGAAAATGCTTTAGATGAAAATAAAACCATCTGGGACGAAATGGAATCAGTTTTTACCCCATTAATAATGGAAGGAAAAAAACTAGTCCATATGCAGGAACAGATTGCTGACCATCCTGAAGATCAAGAATTGCTCAAACAATATGATCAAAAGCAATTCAATTTTGAACAAAAAGGTGGCTATACTTATCAATCTGATATTAAGAGTATTTTAAACGGCTTTAAATTCCCTGAGGATACTTGGCAAAAGAAGATTGGCAGTCTATCTGGCGGCGAAAAGACTAGATTAGCTTTTGTTAAATTGCTTTTACGTAAACCTGCTCTCCTTTTGCTTGACGAACCAACTAACTACCTTGACCTTGATACTCTTGATTGGTTGGAAGGCTTCTTGAAAAATTACAGTGGCGCTATTTTAGTAGTTTCCCACGACCAGTACTTTTTAGATCATTTAGCTACCCAAATTTTCGAATTGCAATTTGGTAAGCTAACTCCTTTTAAAGGAAATTATTCCGCTTACGTAATGCAGCGAAAACAACGTGATAAAGATCAGGAAGCTGCTTATGAAAAACAACAAGCTGAAATTAAAAAAGACGAAGAATTTATTCAAAAGAATTTAGTTCGGGCTACTACTACCAAACGAGCACAAAGTCGTCGTAAGAAGTTAGAGAAAATTGATCGAATTAAACCACCTAAGCACAAAAGCAAAGTCAGGATTCACTTTAGAAGTGAACGCCCATCTGGTAAAGAAGTCTTGATTTTTAAAGATCTTACTATTGGCTATCCTGAAAAGACAATGGTTAGCGATATTTCTTTCCAAGTAAATAAAGAAGATCGCGTAGCTATTATTGGCCCTAATGGGATTGGTAAATCTACTCTGCTTAAAACTATCATGAAGCAGCTTAAGCCAAAAGGTGGTTCAATCAAATATGGTGCTTCACTCGATATTGGTTACTATGATCAAGAACTACAAGGGTTAGATCCTAGCAAGACAGTCCTCGATATTGTTTGGGACCGCCACAAGACGATGCCAGAACGCGATGTTCGTTCTATTCTTGCTAGTTTTCTCTTTACAGCTAAAGATATCGATAAAATTGTTGGTCAATTATCTGGTGGACAAAAAGCTCGTCTTACCTTAACAGTTCTTTCACTCGAACATGACAACTTCTTATTAATGGATGAACCAACCAACCACTTAGATATTGAAGCAAAAGAAGTCTTGGAAAAAGCACTAAAAGATTTCGATGGAACCCTGCTATTCGTATCTCACGACCGTTACTTTATTAATCAACTTGCTAACAAAATTGTTTCCGTACGAGATGGTCATGCCAAGATTTATGATGGTAATTATTCTTACTATCTTGATGAAAAGGCAAAGCAAGCTGCAGTAACTCAAACTGAAAATGAAAATACTGAGCCTGTCAAAGAAGTAAGTAAACAAAAACTTTCCTATCAGGAACAAAAGCAACGTGATTCTCAAAAGAGAAAACTCCAACGCGCTATCGATCAAGCAGAAAAGAAAATCGAAGAATTAGAGGAAAAGGAAAAAGAAATTCAAAATGAAATGGCTAATCCAGAGATTGCCTCTAATTTTGATAAGTTAGGCCCCCTTCAAGAAAAACTAGACGACGTCCAAAAACAATTAGACGTTGCTAATAATGAGTGGGAAAAGGCAATTGAAGAATTAGATAATTTCGAATAAAGTCTAAAAATAGAATAATAAAATGTATAAAGGATGACTTATATAGAAGTCATCCTTTACTTTATTTACAGTTTTCATAAATAACGTATTTTATTGTTTGATTTATCTTGTATATCAAATTTAAGAGGTGTATCTTGATCATGAAATGCATAAAACGTAAGCATTTTGGGAATTTTGAAAGAAGGTTTTTTGATGGCTGATAATACATCACTTACTGGCGCATCCCTTTTGGTTGATGCTTTGCAAGCAAATGGATTGAACAACATGTATGGTGTTGTTGGTATTCCAGTTACTGACTTTGCCCGTTTAGCAGAATTAAAGGGTATGAAATTTTACGGATTTAGACGTGAAGACTCAGCTGTAAATGCAGCTGCTGCCGCAGGTTTCCTTACCGGTAAACCTGGCGTAGCTTTAACTGTATCTGCTCCTGGTTTTTTGAATGGTTTAACAGCCCTAGCTCAAGCTACTAAGAACTGTTTCCCATTAATCATGATTTCCGGATCTTCAGATCGTCATGTTATCGATCTTGATCGTGGAGACTATGAAGGTATCGATCAATACAACGTTGCTAAGCCTTTCTGTAAGGCCGCATATCGTGTTGACCGTGCTCAAGACATGGGCTTAGCTGTTGCTCGTGCTGTTAGAACTGCAGTTAGTGGTCGTCCAGGCGGTGTCTACTTAGACCTTCCTGCTGCTACTGTTACTGATACTGTTGCTCAAAAATCAGATGCCAACATTTACAAAGTTGTTGACGCTGCTCCTAAGCAATTGCCATCAGACGATGCCATTGACCGCGCAGTTGAATTATTGAAGAATGCTAAGCACCCTGTTATCTTGCTTGGTAAAGGTGCAGCTTATGGTCGTGGTGAAGATGAAATTAGAGAATTAGTTGATAAGACTAAGATCCCATTCTTACCAATGTCAATGGCTAAGGGTGTCGTTCCTGACGATTCTCCATCCTCAGCTGCTTCAGCTCGCTCACTTTCATTAGGTCAAGCTGACGTTGTTCTCTTGATCGGTGCTCGTCTTAACTGGATGCTTTCAAATGGTGAAGCTCCATTATTCCGTGAAGATGCTAAGTTCATTCAAGTGGAAATTGACGCAACTGAATTTGACTCAAACAGAAAGATTGATGCTCCATTACAAGGTGACATCAAGTCCGTATTGCAAAAGTTAGTTCCAGCTATTGAAGAAGCCGGCATTAAGGCTCCACAAGACTGGCTTGACTTAATCGCTCAAGATTCTAAGAAGAACAATGATAAGTTCTCTGCTAGAATTTCTGCTTC
Organism: Lactobacillus ultunensis DSM 16047; assembly: GCF_001436305.1. GTDB lineage: Bacteria > Bacillota > Bacilli > Lactobacillales > Lactobacillaceae > Lactobacillus > Lactobacillus ultunensis. The sequence continues at coordinate 8,911 of NZ_AZFO01000051.1, forward strand.
AGAAGCAAAGCCAACTTTAGGTTACTACAGTGCTATTGAACCTATTAATGATTTAATGCAAAAGCACCCAGATACCTACATCGTAAGTGAAGGTGCCAACACTTTGGATATTGGCCGTAACTTAATCGGTATGCAAAAGCCTCGTCACCGTCTTGATACTGGTACTTGGGGCGTTATGGGTGTTGGTCTCGGTTACGCTATCGCTACAGCTGTTGAAACTGGCAAGCCAGTTATTGCCCTTGAAGGTGACTCTGCCTTTGGTTTCGATGGTATGGAAATGGAAACTATTTGCCGTTATCACTTACCTGTAACTGTTGTCATCGTTAACAACGGTGGTATCTACAACGGTGATGTTAACGTTGTCCCAGATCAATTAGGTCCTACTGTTTTGAGCCACGATGCTCACTACGGTGATATTTCTAAAGCATTTGGTGGCGACAGCTACCGCGTAAACAACTACGCTGAAATGAAAGATGCCCTTGAAAAAGCCTACAAGTCAGGCAACCCAACTATTATTGATGCACAAATTCCAGCATCAATGGGTAAGGAATCTGGTCACATTGGCAACTTAAATCCAAAGTTGGACTTATCTGCTCTTGAAGCAAAGGAAAATAAATAATGACTGAAGAAAATAAATACGCACCTTTAAAAGGTATTAAAGTTGTTGACTGGACTCAAGTACAGTCTGGTCCATCATGTACTCAACTTTTAGCATGGCTCGGTGCTGAAGTTATCAAGATTGAACGTACTAACACCGGTGACCCTACTAGAAACGAATTACTTGATATCCAAGATTCATGGAGTCTTTACTACTTACAATTAAATGCTAACAAGAAGTCTTTGACTTTAAACATCAAGACCGACGAAGGCAAGAAGATTATGTACGACTTACTTAAGAAAGCCGATGTCTTCGTAGAAAACATTGCCCCAGGTTCTGCTGAACGTAACGGCTTTGGCTGGGAAACTGTTCACAAGTTGAATCCAAAGCTGATTTATGCTTCATTAAAGGGATTCAACGAAGGCTCACGTTTTGAAAACGTTAAGGCTTTTGAACCAGTTGCTCAATCTGCTGGTGGTGCTGCTTCTGCTACTGGTTGGAACAAGGGTGAAGACAATGTTCCTACTCAATCAGCTGCTGCTTTAGGTGACTCTAACTCAGGGATGCACTTAACTATTGGTATCTTAGCTGCCCTTCTCCAACGTGAACACACTGGTGAAGGTACCTTTGTTTACCAATCTATGCAAGATGCCGTACTTAACCTCTGCCGGATTAAATTGCGTGACCAAATCATGTTGGACAACCTTGGTGCCTTACCACACTACGCTGTTTACCCTAACTACAAGTGGGGCAAAGCTGTTCCTCGTGCTGAGAACACCGAAGGTGGTCAAGTTATCGGCTGGACTTACAAAGCCAAAGGCTGGGAAACTGATCCTAATGCTTACGTATACGCGTGGTGCTAGTTAAATCG
>NZ_AZFO01000052.1 GCF_001436305.1 Lactobacillus ultunensis DSM 16047
CTAGCAAAAAACAGCAAAATTTTTTGAAAATTTCTGTAAAAAAACAAAGAAGTTCGCAATCTTTCGATTACGAACTTCTTTAAATACCATATTTGCGACGAATCTCCCGCTTTTGGTCTCTCTCTTTAATGGTTTGACGCTTGTCATATTCTTTCTTACCTTGACCTACGCCAATTAAGACTTTAGCAAAACCATGTTTTAAATAAACTTTCAACGGAATAATAGCTATTCCTCGTTCTGCTTGAGCCTTAGCTAAACGGTTAATTTCCTTTTTGTGCAAAAGAAGACGTCTGCTTCTAAGCGGTTCATGGTTATAACGATTTCCTTGCTTATATTCACTAATATGAACATTTTCTAAAAAAGCAGAACCGTTAATAATTTGAACATAGCCATCACGCAGATTAATTCTTCTAGCACGCACAGATTTAATTTCAGTTCCAGTTAAAGCTATTCCAGCTTCTACGGTTTCCTTAATGAAATAATCATGCCGTGCCTTTTTATTTTGCGCAATTAAATTTTCTTCTTTTTTCTCTTTCATTAAGATCAATCCTTAATGTCTAAAATTTCTTCTGTTACCGTGTTCACGACTCCTACGATCTCCACGACTATTGTAGTTTCCGCCACCACGATGGCCATGATTGTTACGGAAGCCTCGATTGCCACGACGACGATTGTTCATGCCACGATCATTATGCTTCTTCTTAGGTGCATTCGGATCATAAACTTCAAAATCAAGTTGATGTTGTTCGACATTAGCATTAATAAGGGTTACCTTAATTGGCATCCCAATCTTATATTGCTTATGCGTACCACGACCAGTTAAAGTCAATGATTTTTCATTAAAACTATAAAAATCATCAGTTAAGTTAGAAATATGCACTAATCCTTCAACGGTATTAGGCAATTGAATAAACATCCCAAAACTAGTAACTGAAGAAACTACAGCATCAAAATGCTGACCAACTTGGTCGGCCATATATTCAGTCATCTTCAGATCATTTACTTCACGTTCAGTATCAATTGAACGTCTTTCCTGAGTTGAGGTCTGTTCAGCAACGTCTGGCAAATAACCAGCAAAATGCTTTTGAATATCTTCACTCATCCCCTGTTCTTGATATGCATGGATCATACGGTGAACCATTAAATCAGAATAACGTCTAATTGGTGAAGTAAAGTGAGTATAGTATTTAGCAGCTAAGCCAAAGTGACCCAATGCTTCTTCTGAATAACGAGCCTGCTTTAAGCTACGCAACATCATCATTTGGACTACGGCTTCTTCAGGCGTACCAATGGTCTTAGTTACCACTTTTTGCAAATCCAGTGGTTTAACATTATTTGGATCTGCATGGATATTCAACCCAAAAGCACTACAGAACTCAAAGAAATTCTTAATTCTTTCAGAATCTGGTGTTTCGTGAACACGGTACAAGAATGGGACATGCTTTCTAAAGAAATCCTCGGCCACAGTCTCATTTGCCATCAACATAAACGATTCAATCATCTTTTCAGCAGTACCACGTTCATGCAAAACGATGTCTGTTGGCTTACCTTGATCATCGACAATAATCTTTGCTTCTGGTTCCTCAAAGTCGATTGCACCACGTTTATGACGCTGTTTGTATAAAATAGCATGCAAATCTGCCATTTCTTCCAACATTGGACGTAATTTGACATACTTGTCCTCTAAGCCATCCATATCACCTTTAAGAGTCTGATTAACCTTGTTATAAGTCATACGGCCATGTGAGCGCATAACAGAAGGATAAATCTTGTAGCCTACTCTCTTACCTTCAGGCGTGATTTCCATATCACAGGACAAAACAAGGCGGTCTACGCCCTCATTTAAGGAACAAATGCCATTTGAAAGTCTAAACGGCAACATTGGAATTACTCGATCGACTAAATAAGTACTATTGCCCCGAGCAAAGGCTTCCTTATTCAATGGTGTATTTTCAGTAACATAGTGAGAAACATCTGCAATATGAACACCTAAATGATAGTTGCCATTAGGCAATTTCCATAAGACTACAGCATCGTCGAAATCTTTAGAATCATCCCCATCAATAGTAACAGCAGGTTGATCCGTAATATCGACTCTACCCTTTCTCTCTTCTTCAGTAACATGATCTGGTATAGCATTTGCTTGTGCCATTGCGTCTTCTGGCCAATCAGTTCTTACATCATGAGCTGACACAATTGACATGATATCTACGCCAGGATCATTCTTGTTACCAATAATCTTGATAACTGCACCAGTCATCGATTCAGGATTTTCCTCATCTGGATAATCCTTAATAGAAACCTTAACCATGTCACCCATTTGAGGTATTAAACCATTTTCAGATAAGTAAACACGATACTTATGTAATTTCTTATTGTTGCTTAAAGCATAACCAATAAAATGACTAATTTTTCTTTGCTCATCTGTCAATGGATGAAATTCACCAACTAGAGTCTCAAGACCTCGTTCAAGAATTTCCTCTACTTGACCTTCAGGACCTTTGCCATTCCATGGATTACCGCCAGCGGTGATTTTTACCTTAACTTGATCACCATCAACAGCGTACTTGGTATAATCTGCCGCAATAAAGACATCATCTGCATCTTCATCATCTAATTTAACGAAACCAAAGCCCTTATCATTTGCTTTGAAAATACCTTCAACGATTGTATTTTCTTGAGCTAATTGATATTGGCCCTTACCATCAGTAATAATTTTCTTTTCATGCTCTAAGAAAGAAAGAGCTTTAATTAATTCTGTAAAATTACCTAATCGTTCACGACGTGCTTCTCGTTCAATTTGATCTACACGATATTGTTTTTGTGGATTATGGCGAAAAATTTCTAAAACACCGGCCAAAATTTTTTCGTTTTGTGCCATGTAGTTAATCTCCGATCTTTATTTAATATAAAAAAAGCCTCCCCATCATATTTTGATCGGGAGGTACAAAATTTATTTTGAAGACATGTAAGCTAAGATTATAGCAAAGACGAAAAAGAGAACCAATAAAACTGAGGTTACTTTTTCCATAAATGCTTCAAAACCACGTTTTTTGGTTTGACCACTAAAAACGGCACCGCCAGATAAGGCGTTCAATGCATCTTGTTGTTTTTGTGGCTGCATCATTGTCGCAATAACAATTAAGATTGAGACAATAATTAGTAGCGTCATAACTAAATTATACAATGCGCTGCCTCCAATACACACATACGATTTACTTGTCAATTTTACCACAAACCATTACTTTTTGCAGTTATTTTTTCAGCTCTGGTGCATCTGTCTTGAAATCTTTTTGCGTGGTCTTCTTATGATTTTGATACCATAATGAAGTTTTACTTGGATCATTAAACAAACGCTTCAAAGATGGCTCTTTGTTGTAGTCATAGTCTTTAGGCTTAACTTTGGTAAACCATTTTGGACGATAGAACCGCAATAAATTACCATTGATTACACGATCAGACAAAGATAATTGTGTTGTCACCTTGTTGGAAATTGCCGTTAATTTTGCCTTCAATTTCTTATCAGGCTTAATTTCTTTACCAGTCTTGGTATCGTAATAATCGCTACCCACTTTAGAATATTCAGGTGTGATAAAGTCACCGTTTCTTTGAGCTACAATTTGTGGCGCATCCCTGCTAAGCAAATTATGACCAAACTGAATAGTTCCTTTATCGTTAACACCTAGCAAGTTAAGCAAAGTAGGCAAAACATCGATTTCACCACCATAAGTGTGGTCAATTCCACCTTTGAGTCCTTTCATATGGAACATCAAAGGTACACGTTGAAACTGCAAATTATCAAAATCATTAAATGATTTCTTTTTAAGCAATTGTGCACTGGCCTTGTGGTGGTTACCAGAAATACCATAGTGATCACCATAGAAGACGATTAAGGTCTTTTTATCAAGACCAGTCTTCTTCATCCACCGCATCAACTCACCAATTGCTTGATCCAGATAATGTGCGGTTTGAACATAGCCATCAACGGTTTCATCCCCCGTATTGGTTTTATCAATCGTCTGATTCTTCTTATCAAGATCGTATGGGTAGTGGTTAGTAACCGTAATCATCTTCAAATAGAATGGCTGCGGCAAACGTTCAATGTATTTGATTGATTGATCAAAGAAGATCTTATCTTTCAGACCATAACCGATGTAGTAACTTGGTTTGTTTTTGTAGAACGAGAGCGGCATGAAATACTGATAACCAAATGACTTGTAAGCATTGTTCCGGTTCCAGAATGAACCTGCTCCACCGTGCATAACGGCAGTCGTATAGCCTGCTTCTTGATGCAAAATGGCTGGTGCACTTTCAAAAGTATTGGAAGTACCATAAGTGGACATTGCTGAACCCGATTGTAAGCCAAACAGAGAATTTTCAAGCATCATTTCAGCATCTGAAGTTTTCCCTTGCCCTACTTGATTAAAGAAATTATCAAAACTAATTGTATCTTTGGCATGATAAATCTTATTCAAGTTAGGAGTAACTTCTTTGCCCTTCCATTTGTAGCCAATTAAAAACTGTTGGAAACTCTCTAAGTGAATTACTAAGACGTTCTTTCCTTTAGCTACGCCAGTGTATTCAGGATTTGGTTTAACTGCATTATTCTTCAAATAATTTTTAACTGACCGTAAATCCGATACATTAGCCTTAGCCATTTGTGCACTAGTTTGGGCCGTCTTATAACCGTCATAAATGGCATATTCATTAATCCCTAGATATTTGACAATATAGTTATTATCAAAAGTTCTAGTTAACAGACCTGAACGGTCTTTTTGAGCCATCAGCAAATTCAAACCCATCAAACTAACTGCTAAGACTTCGATTAATAGATTGACTTTTAATTTTAATGGACGTACGTCCATCTTAATTACTTTGGTGAGCAACATGACAATTACAGCTGCAATATCTGCAAAAGCCAGGAAGTCGCTGGCTAAGGTAATCCCTGCAATACTTTTCCCCAAGTTATCAGAAGTTGAACCGGAAGTTTTAATAATCGAACAAGATAAGAAATTAGAAAACTCACGATAATAAAGAATATTTGAGAAAAGCCATAGTGTCAGCAGAAAATCAATTATCAGAATAATCCAATACGATTTTCGTCCCTTAAAGAATAGACCAATCCCTAACAGCAGCATCCCTGAAGGAATAGGGTTAAACAAGAGCAAAAACTGCTGCATCGGGCCAACTGCACCCAAATTGAACTTAGTTAAATAAATAAAATATGTTTTTAGCCAAAATAAAACTAAAACAATTGTAAAAAAGCCAAGCTTGGTGTGCGTTAGCCATTTAAAAAAAGACTTGGTACGTTCCATTGCTCTCTCCTTTCATTTCGATATTTTATCTTACTACGGATTTGAGCAAGACGCATTTACTTTAATAAAAATTAATCACTTTCTGTACTTTTTATCTTTTTAGGTTTAAAAATCCAACCGAAGATTCCTAAAATCATCCCGAAAAAGTAAGTTGAAAAACGCCAAACAAACATAGCTAAAATTAGAGCGCCATGTGAAGATACGAAAGTCGTAAATAAAGTTTGAAAACTATATTCTGCTCCACCCGAAGCTCCTGGAATTGGAATGATCGCCATGAACATAATAATCATGATATTCATTTGCGTAACTTTACTCCAAGAACACGGTACATTTAGCGCTGTTAATACCATAAACGGAATAGAATAAAAGAACAATAACTGCAAGATTGTTAGTACTGATGCAATTACTAACTTCTTCTTTTCTTTCTTTAGCTTTTGGCTTTCTTCATAAAAGGTATCAATTTTTTCTAAAGTAGCTTTACGCCATTTTTCGACATGCTGCTTGTTCATAAATTTAGCTAACAAATTCATTAACCAATTAGTTGCTCTCTTAGTAAAACGATAAGCAAACATAATTGCTAGCAAAAATATAATTGAACTAATGTGAATTAAAAAGCCAATAGCAATGAAAATAGCCAATCCAGCAAATTTAGTCATTACGGTGTGAAAACCAAAGATAATGGTGACAATGTAAGCAAAAAAGACAACGATCTGATAAATAATAAATTTCATTAACAAAATCGAAGTTGAACGTCCGCCTTCCATTCCCATCTGGATCATGGCAGCTAATTGCGATGGTTGCCCACCAGTCGACATTGGCGTAATTGCATTGAAAAGCGCTTGAATAATTGGTATTCGCAAAAATGACCAAGCTGATCTTTTTGGTTCTTTCTTACGGTGAGCTAACGTTGCTAAAATCCCAGCTTCACAAACATAAGATAAAAGCATCAAGCCAAACACCATAATCAATGCGAAAACATTAAGACCATGAGCTGCCTTTAAAATTTCGGATAGTGGTGTTGCCTTTAAGTCTGTATAAAGCACAAAGGCACTGATTGCTAAAACAATCAAGATGCCCCATAAATGTTTTTTATTCATTAATGAATTTGTCCTAACTCTTTGCCTAATTTGTATTGCTCATGATAAAATTCATCCCAAATTTTGGCTAAATGATCCTCAGAATATTCTTCACTAGCCTTAAGTGATAATTCACCATATTTTTTCAGCAAATTTGGATCCTTTACTGCCTTTTGCAAAATTTGGTTCATTTCACCAAAGTCTTTACCACACATGTAGTAACCGTCAATGATTACCTTATAAAGATCCAAGTCTCTTAACAAAACGGGCGTACCACAGCTGAATGCTTCAAGTACAGACATTGGGAAAAGCTCATCATATGATGGCAACACAAATAAATCTGCAATATTTAAATACTTAACTAATTGTGTTCGATCCACAATCCCAGCAAAAGTTAAATTCTTTGGTGGATTATCTACCATTTCCTTGTAATGGTTATAGCCATCGGTAATTTTGCCAAATGAAAAACCACCTGCCCAAATGAATTGTACATCTGGGTTAGCTTGAGCCATTTTAACAAAATCATCGATACCCTTACGTTCTTGCACTTGACCATCGCCAAATACAACAAATTCATCAAGTGGAATTTGAAGTTGATGACGAAAGGCATTTTTACTTGCTAATGATTCTTTATAGAATTCAGTTTTAGAAACAAAATTAGGGATATATTTGACCTTATTACGATCAATTCCATAATTCACCAATTTATCAATAAAAATCGGATTGACAACAACAATCTGATCCATCCGTTGATAAAAATCAATCACATACTGATAAAAGATTTTTTTAGCAAAACCAGGTAGTTTAATGGAACCTTCTAACGTATCTGGTAAAAAGTGTACATAACCAATTTTTCTACCACGAGCTGGCGAAAAACTATTAGCGTAATAAGTCGGATTAATCGTATGATAATGCGTTAAATCACTATTACCATATTTATTAATCGTTACATAAAATTCTTCTACTAAGCGTGTTCTCAGCAATCTAATTAATTCATTATAAGCAGAACCTACACCCTGCCCTTTAACTGAATCAGCTTGAGAGAACATATTAATTCTAATCATCTATATCCTCTTTTTATATCTCTTCATGTTTAGGTTGATAATGATCAATTGCGTATTGATAAAAATCATGTACATTAGTTGCAAATTGATCTGATGAAATACTTTGCAACTTATTTTGCAAAATCTCTTGAGGAATTTTTCTTCGTCCCTGTTTAAGCAATTCAATAATTTCTGTGAGCATTTCTTTTTGTGTGGTAAAGGTCCGACCAAAAATTTCTTGATCAAAAATATTTTCAGTGTAATCAGTATCATATACCACACAAGGAGTACCAGCAGCCAAAGCTTCAATATAAGTAAGACCTTGCGTTTCAGTATCACTAGCAGAAACAAAGAGATCAGCCATGCGGTAGTAATTCCCGACATCACCATGATCAACGTTTCCAGCAAAGATCACATAATCTTCTAGAGTTAGGCGTTCAACCTGTTCCTTTAAGATATCCACATCGGGACCATCTCCAGCGATCACAAATTTGATATTTGGAAATTGCTCAACGATATCTGGCATGACATTCAAGATATGACCAATTTTCTTTTCAGCAGCTATTCTGCTTAAGGTCAAGATTACAGGTGCATCTTGTGCAATCCCTAAATCTTTCCGAACATCACGTTTTGAATCGGAGTTCATGCTTTGAATATCCACACCAGTAGGAATAACCCTAATAGGAATTTGAACACCATAGCGCCGTAATAATTCCTCTACACGTCCACTTGGAGCAATGCAACCATCCATATTTTTTAAATAGCTTTTAACAAATTGTTTTACATGATATGGGCGAAGCAAATGTCCATTAAGAATGTAATGCAAATAATCTTCATACATTGTGTGATAAGTATGAATTGCGGGAATATCTAATTGGTGTGCTACATACTTACCAATCGTACCTAATGCAAATTCAGTTTGAGTATGAACTATATCAAGATTTACTTCTTTAGCCACCTTAGTTGCTTCAAACAAACCACGAAAAGCAATTCTACGATCTGTAAATGAAACAAAAGGTATACTACTAAAACGAAAGACATTGGGTTCGACCGTCCCCTTTTTAACGTTGGGATCCGTCGTTGTAAAAATAAATACATTATGTCCCTGTTTTTCCAACGCATCCTTTAGCGTTTTTATTGAAGTAGCTACTCCACTTATTTGGGGAAAATATGTATCGGTATAAAGACCAATATTCATTTAAATACCTCCATATGTAGCATTATAAAGATTACTCAAACTATGTGCAATTTATAATGAAAAATTACTATTATACGCGTGGTGCTAGTTAAA
>NZ_AZFO01000053.1 GCF_001436305.1 Lactobacillus ultunensis DSM 16047
TACTTGACTTTACGTAGAAAAGAAAAAGCCCATTGCTCTAATTTAAAGCAATGGGCTTATATTTATCTTTCATTCACATTATTCAGCAGCTGCTTCTGCCTTAGCTTCCTTGGACATTCCAGCAAGGTCGCCTAACAATGTAAAATCAATTTGAGTTGCTAAATCCGGCTTTTTACGTAAGAAATCAATCTCAGATGGTTTAACATTTTCAGTTGGATTGTCTTCAGAAATTAACTCTTTTGAGATTTCGCTGTCAGTTAATTTTTTATCCTCTAATACGCTTTCTGCTTCTTTGACTTCTTTTTCATACTTTCTTGTCATAAAAAACGCCTTCTTCACCTTTTATTGTAGTTGGTTTTGCAAAAAGATATAACGAAACGTACTTTTTATTTTCCAACAAAAAAAGACATGGCTTTTAAACTATGTCTAATATACTGCTTAATGTAACTAGAGAACTTGAACTTCCACCCTCATCATTACTAGCTTATCGAAAGTCTCCCGCTTGTCGACAAGCTTTTTTCTTACAATGACAAGCGATTCAACGATTGCTTGTCGAATTCAACGAGAATCAACAAGCTTTTTATCTGCATATGGTGACCATAAGGATTTGAGTCTTTTAATGATATTGACATGCCAAATAATTAACTCACTATAGCTTTTTATTTCACATTATCTTGTTTTGAGCACATGATCAATTGCTTACCATATGTTTTAGGATCATCAATTATTCTAAGCATCACTTGAGCCACATCTTCGCGATAAGTACGTGGCGCACCTGGCATTTTGAATCCCGACTCGGCATCCCTTACTAGCGGCTTCTTAGTTTTATGACCATTGAACAAAGGACCAGGATGCACAGTCGTCCAGTTCAAATCCGATTCAGGCAATTTGTTCTCTCCAGCTTCATGGTCAGCAAAGTTTCCCTTCAAAAATCCTTTAGCACCCATCTTATAAGGATACCTGGTATTAGCGTATGTTTTGCCTACACCCAAAGCAGATAGACTAATTAATCTTTTAACACTAGAATTATCCATTGCCTTAATGATATTTGGAATTGCAAAAGTAAATAGCCGACCACTACTATTTGACATTGGATTACCCAGCGTTACCAAAACTGCATCACAGCCCTTCATTGCTCTAGACATTCTATTAATATCAGTCAGCTCTCCTTTAATTACCTTCAGGTTGGAATGTTCACTCAATTTCTGTGGGTGTCTAGCGTAGGCAACGACTTTATCATTTTGTGCTAAAGCTTGCATTAACACATCATTACCAGTTCGACCAGTAGCACCTATTAAAAATATTTTCATATGATATCACCCAGTCTAAATATTATCTTCAATCCAATTCATGATATATTCCGTTCCAGTTGCGTAACCACCCATTTGCGTATGCTGCTGCGCAGTGGAATTTTCATCAAATAACATGTAATCTTTAGGGCAACTTAGAGCATCATAGAACTTTTTAGCAGCACCATGTGTAACTTCAGCAGAGCCATCTAATACTAAAGTCTTTGTCTTAATGTTATCAACGATATCTGTATTATTGTACTTTTGCAATTCATTAATAATTGTCTTATCAGTTGCCCCGTGCTTCCATTCGTAATCTTTTAAAACAAAGTCAATCATCTTAGGTCTAATTATAGCTGGCATCTTAAGTGCCTTTTCTAAACGTCCAGCAATCATGCCACCCCAGTTCATGTTGCCTGGATCCGAAATAATAAATTTTAAACGATTGTCAAATGCAACAGCTCTGGGAACTAGAAAGCCACCAAAACTCATCCCCATTGCACCGATTCGATTGTCATCTACTTCATCTAATCCTTGTGCAAAATCAATTACTGGTCCCAGCACATTTTCAAAGTCAGGTCTAAATTTTAAGTTTTGCAATCTCAAAGCCATTCCTTGGCCGGGACCATCAAATGTTAAAGCATTAATTCCTCGTTTAATTGCTGCATCAGTTACCCAGATAGTATCATCTGCCCAGGTGTCTCGACCAGGAACTACAATTAGCAACGGTGCTTTTTCATCTTTAACATATGGCGAGCGATAAAAATGACCAGGCAAATATGTATTTTCATAAGGAATCTTTATCGCTTCACCTGGATAGCCACTTAATTCAAGAGAGCGATCATAGCAATCTTGGCTTCTTTGAGAGTAATCTTTCATCCGAGGATCTTCCCAATCACCAAAGTACATTAATGCTACTCGCCAATAAGTTGAAGCACGTAAATAACTGCTAGATGCACTAATTTTCTTACCATCCTTCTCAAAATGATGAGCTCGATTTTGTAAATGAGCTGCCATATTACTCCAAGCACTAATCCAGCTTTGTTCGTCGCTTTCTTTAATATTCATAATTACTTCAAGCACTTCGCCTTCATCACTCATACGATATGGCATCAAATCCATGACGTGTTTAATCAAAGCATCTTGCAGCATATTGTCATTATATTTATAGTCTGACCAGTGTTTCTTAAAAGTAGTTGTCATATTTATTTCCTCATTTCTTATTTGTTGGTCTAATCTTATAAGAAAATCGGTTATACTTTAACTACAAAATTAAATGGAGTGTTGCATTTTGAATAAATATATCAATAAGAACAATCAGACAAATAAGAAAATCGAAACGGCGCTTTTACAGTTAATGAAACACAAGAATTTAGATAAAATTACTATGAATGAAGTTGCGACTGAAGCTGCCGTTAATCGAGTTACTGTCTACCGTCATTTTGATGATAAGTGGTCCATTGTTGAAGAAATTGAGCAGAATCTTTTAACGGAAATCACTAAGCCTCATAATCAAATGTTAGATAAATTAGCTGCCAAATCTGATAATGGAATTCTGTACTTAACTAACTTTTTAAAGGCTTTTGAACAAAATTTAAACACGTTGAAGATTCTATTAAGTGGGAATGGTGATCTAGCTTTCCCTAATAAGTTGATGAATTATTTATTGCAGATGGAAGAATTATCGCATCCTATCATGCACTTAAATATCTCAAAAGATATGCAGGATTTATTTTCTTTTTACGGAATTTCAGCTTTAATTGGTATCATTCGATTCTGGACATTGCATCCTCAATATTCAGCTAAAGAAATGGCTACTTTCTTTTTCAAAATGAGAACAGGGGAACTTAGTATGATTGATTAGATTTTGCTATTTTCACAGCTTTTGATAAGTAAAAGTATTATATTTAAAATTTGATAAAAGCACACAAAAAAGCGGGCATAAAGCCCGCTATTATAACCTTTGTTCTACTCTCAGAGTTTCTTTCGTGCACACGGTCAAAAACGTGTGCAGAAGTGTGTGCATCATTTACTTTAATTCAAAAAAATAAAGCTTTACTTATCTTCGCAAAACGCTGATAAATAAAACTTTATAATATTAAATGAATCTTTCTAATGCTGACTAGAAGCATAGAAAGCCCAACTTCCTAAGCCTACAATGTCGGCTTCTTTATTGTTTTTCTAAAAACTGTGTGGCAGATATTGTGGGGTAGATGCCTATATATCTGAGAACCTATATTAATTACTCTTTTTTAAATTTTTTATTGCGTTTACTTATTTGATTTTTCTTAGTATCAGGTATTCTTTCATACATCTCATGCGATTTTGCCAATAAACCCATTTGATCACAAATCAAATTTACAAAAGTAAATAACTCTATTACTTGTTCCTTATTTTCAGTTTCATTAATTTGTCTATATCTATCCAATTCATTTTCATGAGCATGTGCATTAGAATTTCCAAAAACTCTAATGTTATCCATCATTTCTGTAATAAATGATGGCATTGTACGACTTAATTGACCTATCATAATGTTTAATGAACTGTTTGCATCTGCTTCCGTATGATTTTTCAATAAAGTTTCTAAAGTGATTCGAATTAATGTGCCAGAGGCTCTCAGTGATTTATTAAATACACTGGCTGCTTCGTTATAAATCTTTTTAACATCTTCTGGCATAGATTCTGAAGGGACTGGCAATATATCAGGTATAGGTGATTCTGGATATATGCATTTCTGCAATAATATCACATTTCTAGCAGTATTAACAGATATACCAGCCTGTGTAGGAGTCGGCACATCCTCTACCATCATTTTATTTTCTACATATATACTCTCACTACCACAATTATTACAAGTAGCTGAATAAAATTCTACACTTCTATTAAGTATTTGTTGATTATTTGAGTCTCCTTTAAAATTATTCTTTTTTGACCAATCGGTTAAAGACACCTTTTTAATACCTTGAGAAGAAGTGTTAAAAATTCTTTTCATATAATGAGATGTGGTTGAACCAGGCTTACAACAAAAAGGGCATCGTAAGCTTCGTTCTCTTCCATCAACAAAAGGTTCAATCTCTTCCATAATCCAATCTTCCCTACTACATCAATTAAGTACATTTACAACTTTTCAGCATATAACATATAGCACATCTATTTATATAAATCCATACGCGTGGTGCTAGTTAAATCGTTCTAGACAATAAGCCAAATTATAAGCTAAAATTGCAATTTCCAACCGGCTTTGAAAGCCTATCAGACTACGTGCTCGATTGTTCTAGGTATTGTAATAGGTCAGAAGCGAAAAGCCGCTTTCAATTGTTCTGCGAATAGCCATCAATTGATGATCATTGTGCTTTTTAGCTCCTGTCATATTTTTACGATATGGTGTCCAAAGTTCGTAACCCATTTGTTTTAGCTGTTGATGCAGTTCTTTGCCTAAATAGCCTTCGTCGCCAAGAAGATAGTAATTAGATGGATGGGTATTTTCCATCAGTTCAACTGTCTCCCTGGCATCATGAACTGATGCCTTTGTTACGACATAATCAAGAATGTAACCGTCATCGCTAACAATGGCATGAACTTTGAAACCATAGAAGTAAATTTTCTTGGTGGCCTTATAACCAATGTTGGCATAACCGCGAAAAATTTTAGCACGATAGTTGCGAATTGGTTGGCAAACAGGTACCGAAAAGCTGTCAATGATCAAGAACTGTCCATTCAGGTCAACCTTTTTATTCATTTCTTGCCGTATCTGATAAATCAATTGCAATAGCTGACGTGAACGCCGATTAAAACGTGAGTGTGATAAACAATTGAAACATTCACAGAATCTTCTTTGTGATTCAATTCCTGTCTTAGCTTGCCAGATAAGTAAAGCCAAAATCAGACTGTCCGTAGTTTTAATTTGATCAATATTTCGCCGATGAGTAAACTCAGCCGGTGCATACAAACGATACCAGTGCCGACAAATTACCACTAAATCTTTAAAACTAACTTGTAAATGGTGGCTAAAACGCTTAAGCTTAAGGCAGTTCAATCAGATCAGACTCTTTTTTTGATACTACAACTTGAGTCTAGTCCGATTGGACTTTTTTATTAACTAAAACGATTTAACTAGCACCATGCGTATTCAATATAACAATTTTACTTTCATCAAGAAGAGAATCTAATCTTTTACGATGGTTTCTCTTTTTTTGTTTATGTCTCACTATTATTTTTTTACAGTAGACGTTACCCATTAAAAAATTTAATAAAATTAACCTTGGTTTATACTGATAAACCAAGGTTAATTATGCTTAATAATCCGGCTTTATTAATTTAAAAACTTTATGTTAATCTTCTAGTTAGAGTTTTTTAATATTACTTTATTTTTTAATTCATTTATAGTAATAGCTAACGTTAGAATTCCCATACACAAAGGACATAAAAAATTAGAAGTAGCAGATTCCCCAAATATCATTGGTCCTACAATATTCTGTAATTGTCCTCCCAAATTTATAGCACTTAAATCCAAAGTCAAATATTGAGATCTACTAAATTCAACCATATAAACAGCTAGAGCTGCAGAACTAAATAACTCAGCTATTATTTGAACAATAACTAACAATATTAGTAATATTAAATAAAACTTTTTTGTATTATTAATGTTAGAAATAACTATTCCAAAAAATGATATCCCTAAACAGAATCCAGAAATAATCCAAAAAATATCATAAACTTTCTTTTGAACGGCAATTTTATTTACAAAACCTTGAAAAAGAGCAATAACAATAGTATTACATACAAACGCAGTAGGTGCCATCCATGTTAAGTTAGTAAAATTTTTTACAACTAACAAAGGAATATAAACGTTTAGTAAAGTCCTATGAAATGAAAAAATAAAGTTTTCAATAATCAAATTAAATCTTTTTTTATTTATTAAGGAACTTTCAATTGCTTTAAAAGATGTTAATGGTGAACGCTTAATATTAGCTGACGTTACATCAACATCTTTTAAAGCATAGTTATAAATTAAAACAACTAATATAAAAGAAAAAGCATTAATAATCAAAGCTATAAATAAATTTAATTTAAAAAAACTTATTATTCCACTTATACCAGCACCGATACCATATCCCAGATTAGTTGGTAAAGCCATATTTCCCATTAAAATCGAAGCTTTTTCTTTACTCAACGGTGCAACTATTAAACTTCTAGTTAAAGAGGCTGCGGATCGATCAATTATTCCAAACAAAGTCATAAAAATTAAGAAACTAATATTTCCTTTTATCCCTTGCCATAACAACATTCCAAATGCTCTTAATATATAAGATACCGAAAATATTCTTAATTTTCCTAATCGATCAGCAAGGTATGCAACAGGTACGGAAGCAACCATGCCAGATATTGCTGATAAAGTCAGCCCTATTCCTATCAAAGTTGCACTGACATGACTATTATTCAAAAAGAAAATAGTTGAAATACTAACGAACGAGCCTGTTCCTAAAGAATCTACGCCAGAAGCTAGTAAGGCAGCTCGCTCAATTAATCTTTCTTTATTTATAGCGATCATTTTATTTTGCCACAGGTTGGACAATCTGAAAGTTTAGGGATTGGAATTTTATAATAATCATTTGAAAAACTGGATGCGCAAAGCAGATATCCACGAGCTAAATCTCCTTTTTCCAAGATAATCTTCAAAACTTCATTAGCACCCATTACACCAGCAATACCAGTTCCTATACCCCAAACTGCTACTGGTCCTCTACGACTTTCAGCTAAATCTGGAAATGCACATTGTAAACACGGATCTACTTTAGCATCAAGCATAGTCAGTACATAACCATAGCCATACTGTGCAGAAACATGTACCATAGGGATATTATTATCTACACAATATTTATTGACCATTAAACGTTGTTCTGGACCATCTCCACCTTCTAAAACAATATCATAATTAGATAATAAAGTATTGATATTTTGAGGTGTAACTTTTTCTTCTGAGTCAATTATTTGAATTTCTGGATTTAAATGCCTCAATCTATTCGCAGCAACTTTAGCTTTATATTTTCCAATATCATCAGTGGTATACAATATTTGTCTATTCAAATTACTTAATTCAATTTTATCAAAATCAATGATCTTAATTTTTCCCACTCCAGCAGCTGCTAAATAATAAAGCAACGGTGACTTAACTCCACCAGCACCTACGCTAACTACACTAGCATTACTTAAGCGTTTTTGACCCTCTTCACCTATTTCTGGCATTTGAATTTGTCGATTATATCTAGAATTTTCAAATATCATTTTCTATTCCTTTCTTAAGCAAAAGAGCCTGGATATTTCCAGACCCCCAAAAAAAGCTCTTAAATTAACCGTCACAAGTAACCACACCTACTAATGCAACATTATCAGTCGCATTAATTGTTTGGTTAAACTTGGCTAATTTTCCATTTACTAAAACTCTACATAACTTTCTAGGCTCATTTAACGTGGTATTAAAAATATTATGTTTCAAGTCTTCATCTAAAGATACAACTCTTTGAATCATATCTTTTACTTTTGAACCTAAACGTAAATCATAATCAATATGATTTACTCCCAATCTACCTTCAGCAATACCTCTTAATTGAACAGTAATCATTTGACCTTATCTCTTTTCATTAAAATCAGATTCTAATACTAGACAATGATTATTAATACCGTTTATCCTTACAAATCTGTTTTAAGGATCACAGTATGTGACTTTCTTTATCTTCTTACTAATTTTCAGTTTACTTTAAATAGTGTTTAAAAAGTTTTAACGCTATTTAATAAGCCTCAAATTAACCTAAAAGTACTGGTAATTCCCACCAAATCATTTTTGATGCCCCCTTTATCTTTATTTGTATTAATAATAAATCAATTAATTAAGATCAAATATTCTTAGTATCATATTTGTTACACATTCTTATTACATACACAATCTATTTAAAATTAATAATCTAAAGAGATACAATTTAAATATTCAAATACGCGTGGTGCTAGTTAAATC
>NZ_AZFO01000054.1 GCF_001436305.1 Lactobacillus ultunensis DSM 16047
CTAGCAAAAAACAGCAAAATTTTTTTGAAAATTTCTGTAAAAAAGCAAAAAAGTATTCTATTTTCACTCTCAACGAGTAAAAACAGAATACTTTTATCAATTATATTTACTTATTCAAATTAAAGTAAACTTGATTCCTTAGTAATCTTCTTCATACCATTCATGTATGGAACTAAAACATCAGGAACAGTTACTGAGCCGTCTTCGTTTTGGTAGTTTTCCAAAATAGCAGCTACACAACGACCAACAGCCAAACCTGAACCGTTCAAAGTGTGAGCTAAGTGAAGCTTACCATCTTCGTCACGGTAACGAATTTGTGCACGACGTGCCTGGAAGTCAGTACAGTTTGAACAACTTGAAATTTCACGGTACTTGTCTTGTGCAGGCATCCAAACTTCAAGATCGTAAGTCTTAGCACTAGTGAAACTTGCATCCCCAGTTGATAAAGCAACTACGTGGTATGGCAAACCAAGTTTTTGCAATAAGTGTTCTGCATTATGAGTCAACTTTTCAAGTTCGTCCCATGATTCATCTGGCTTACATACCTTAACCATTTCTACCTTACGGAATTCGTGCATTCTGATTAAACCACGAGTATCACGACCAGCAGAACCTGCTTCACTTCTAAATGCTGGTGACAAAGCAGTTACATTGATTGGCAACTTACTGCCATGAATAATTTCATTTCTAAAGTAGTTTACCAAAGGAACTTCGGCAGTTGGAATCAAAGTTAAGTCACGTGGCTTATCTGGATCATCATTGTCCACAATAGTATAAACATCTTCATGAAACTTAGGGAATTGACCAGTACCCTGCATTGAAGCATCGTTTACCAAATATGGTGGGATAACTTCGGTGTAGCCTTCCTTAGTGTTTTCATCAAGGAAGAAGTTGAATACGGCACGTTCCAAAAGTGCACCTGCACCAATGTAGTAAACAAAACGAGCACCTGAAACCTTAGCAGCACGGTCCCAGTCTAAAATACCAAGGTCAGTACCAATGTCCCAGTGAGCCTTTGGCTTAAAGTCAAACTTAGTTGGTTCTTCCCACTTACGAACTTCTTCATTGTAACTGTCATCTGGGCCTACTGGATCAGAGTCAGCTGGGAAGTTAGGCAATCTAAGCAAAATATAGTTTTGCTTTTCAGTTAATTCAGCAACTTCTTTATCTAAGTCTTTAATTTCCTTACCTACTTCACGCATTGCAGAAATAGCATCGCTAGCATCTTCCTTGTTGCGCTTCTTTTCAGCAATTTGCTTAGATACGTCGTTACGCTTAGCTTTTAATTGTTCACTCTTAGTTAAATCCTTACGACGCTTAGTATCAATTTCTACTAATTCATCCAATTCTTCTGGCTTAATTCCACGTGTAGCCAACTTCTTTTTTGACCAATCAAGATTCTCACGAATCACTGTAATATCAAGCATATAAAACCTCCATGCATAAAAAAGAGCCGATTATCCCTATTATTGGGACGAATCGGCTCTTACACGGTTTCGCGGTACCACCCATCTTCAGTTCAAATTGAACTGCACCTCTTAATAGGCGAATAACGACGCCAAACCGTGCAACTATTAATTGCCCACATTACTGAAATCTGGAAACGACTATGCATTCACTCGCACCAACCGTGAACTCTCTGAAGCAGTCTTAGGATTTCGTGTTTGCGTCTATTTTAAGCCATTCTGCCTTATTGAGCAAATAATATTTTTCTTGATACGAAAAAAGCGCGCTTACATGACTGTAATCGATAGTATAAATATATTTAAAGCCTAATTTTTCTAAGAGTTTTTGCGATTTTTTATTAGTCAAAAAAGTACCAGCCCATACTTCAGTCTGACGCTTTTTCTTAAATGCGTAAGCTAAGATCAAACGTAATGTTTCAGTCATATAACCATGACCTTCATATGCTTGATCCAACAGGAAACCAACTTCCTTTGTTTTTAAAAGTCCGCTTTGCTCATCCATGCCACGTTCATATAATTCCACTAATCCAATGACCGTGTTAGTTTTACGTAAGCAAATGACATAGCTTTCTGGCCTAAGCATATACTGCTTGACTGCTTTATTGGCTTCTTCTATATTATCAATTCTCTCAAACCCAGCCATATCATGATAACGAGGATTACTTCCCCATTTCAATAATTCAGATTCGTCTTTTTCCTCAAAGCGCCTTAAATAAATTCTCTTAGATTCAAGCATCACTTACCCATCAGCTTCAATAACCAATTTGCTCCATATTGCAGACCAAAGCTGTAAGCCGCGATTGTCCAAGGTTTACATAAAATAATAATCCAGAAATAAGTCCAAAATTTCATTTTTGTCAATCCAGCTAACAAGCAAAGCACATCATCTGGTGCTGCTGGTGCAATGATGCATATGGCAAAGAACCAGTTGAATTTGCTCTGATTCTCTGTCCATTTCATATATTTATCCAGCGTTTCTTCTGAAACAATATGCAAAATAAATGGTCGTCCATAATGTCTGGCTAAGAAAAAGTTAATGATGGAGCCAATACAAATGCCGACATAGTTATAAATAAATCCAGCAATCGGTCCAAAGAAGACCACACCGCCCAATAGAGATACGCCACCAGGGATAATCGGAATGACAACTTGGACGATCTGTATTAGTACGAAAATAATCGGCCCAATAATACGTTTATCTGCCAAATATGCTCGCATTTTTGCTTGATCAGTAAATATACCTAAACGATACCAATAAATTACTAGCAAAACGATAATTATGCCGCAGACAATTGTTGCAATATTAATTAATTTTCGACTAGCCTTAGCTGATAAATGATGCATGTCTTCGCCTTCCTTCAAAGCTATAGTATGTCAATTCTATCAAAAAAACACCGATAAAGCCGCAATACAAAAAAACTAAAAAAATACTTATTAATCTCATCTAATCATGCAGTTAATATATAATATTCTTGATAAGATTCAAGAAAGGGATGCGTTTCATGGTTGTAATTAAAAATAATGTTATTTACGATGAAAACAAAAAATTAGGAGCCGATGTCTATTACCCAAATGATACAACTTCTGCAACCAAGATTTTAATCTTTTGGCATGGTGGTGGCTGGTTCCGTGGTAACAAAGAAAGCGTCAAAAGCATTGGCGTTAATTTAGCTAATGTTGGGTTTATGACCTTCATCCCTGAATACAGCTTGGCACCTGCATCTGTCTTTCCAGCAGCCCATGAAGATGCATTGCACTTCGTTGACTGGTTACTTAAGTCAGACTATACCGATGAGGATGACGCCAAAAACATCGTACAAATTGGAGCTAGTGTTGGTGGCACAATGGCGTTATACGTTGCTGGTAAGTATGGCTTTCCTACCGTTACATGGTCCGCTCCAGTTGAATATTCAAATTGGATAAAGGAACACGATGACGTCAAACCTTCTCCAGCAGCTGAAGAAGATTTTGGTATCACTGACCCAGCACAAATCAGACAATCATTTTATAAATACTTTACTTTAACTTACACCGGTACTGCTGAAGCTAAAGTCCTACAAAAGCTTGATGTTAAATCCTATGATTTAAGGAAATTAGATAAGTTAATGATGATTAACTCTACTGACGAATTGACGCCCCTTGATTCAGTATTAGATTTCATAAGTACTTAGCCAACAAAAACCATGGCGTACAATTATTAGTTATTCCTGGTCATGGTCATGCAATGGACTACGGCAAGGATTACGTGGATGAATCACTAGACTTTTTGTACCAAACAATTAAGAGACAAAAATAGCCATGATTAATATAGAAAAATTTATTTTAATTCGTAAAACAAAAAAGTTGTCACAAACAGAGCTTTGTCATGGCATCTGTACACAATCAACATTAAGCAAATTTGAAAATAACGGTCAGGTGCCTTCATTTAAAATTCTTAAACAGCTTTGGGATCGGATGGATATCGAGGTTGGCGATATCATGACCAGAAGCGATAATAAACAAATCACTCATCTTTTATTTGAAGCCGACTTTCTATTTATTAACTTTGATTACGCCAAAATTTTAAACATCCTCTCGCAAATTGATCCTCATGATTTAAAGCGTGACGAGGACAAAGTGCACTATCATTTTTTACGAGGACAATATGCTTTAAAAAGTGATCGTAACGATATGAGTGCTCTTTTCTATTTCAATAATATTCTAACGGCAAATAATTTGCCTAAGAATGACATTTATCGCCTGTTAGCTCTTAATGGCTGTAGTCAGATTTATGCTAAACAAGGTGAAACAGAAAAAGCTGAACATTATTATGATCAAATCCTTAAAACTATTATGGACGTAGAAATTACTAATCTTTTAACTACAATGCATATTTTAGCTGTACTATGTGATGCCGGTGAATTCTACGGAGAACGCAAAATGTACAGAGAATCTAATTCTTTACTTCGTTATGCATATAGAATTGGGATTGATCACCATGCAATTTTTTACATGGCACGAATCCTATTAAGACAAGGCATCAACGATATGGAGCAAGCCAAAAAGAAGGAAATTACTAGTCAACATTTACACGATGCTTGCGCCTTCGCTCGAATAAATCGTAATCACATCACGCTAAACAAAGCACGGAAATTACTAAAGCAATTGAATGCCTAACAAAAATGCCTGGGAATATTTCCCAGGCAATTTTTTATCTTAAACAATCTTATAACCAACAACTGGATTAGCAGGTGTTGTGTTAAAATCATAAGTTGCTAATTTCTCAAATTCAGTATTACCGTCAATGATTGTTGTAACGCCTTGAGCAATCATGAGGTTCATTTCTTTCTCTTTATTTGGATCATTAGTAAAAGGTACTAAGATAACTGGCTTATGCATTGCCCGCATAAAACCAATCTCAAAGGCACTTCCATCATCGATATTATCCATGTCATACAAGAAAACGCCACAAGTTGCATTGACAATTCCGGTTAAATCATTATTGTAAGTAGCCAAACGCCAAGTCATGCTACGAATACCGCCAATTTCTGGATTTTTTTCTTCAGGATCAACGAAATCTTGATCAAACGGAAAATGAACACGAACAACCGTTGGATTTTTCTTCAAAATTGCTCGAGCTTTCTTAACACGTGCTCGTTGATCATCATTATAAAAAGGTGAACCTAAATAAATGGTTGCGGTAGAAACTTGTTTATCCATTATTTTCTCCCTCGTATTTGCTCAAAATTAATTTTTCTCATTTTAACATGCATTTTTCTTAACTAAAAGCACAAATCTATGTGTTTTATTTGCAAACGCTTTATAATAATCATATGGCTATTGAAGATAAAACTTATACTTATAAATAAACGGGGGAAAGAAATTGTCTAGATATCAATCAATTAATCCATATACTAACGAAGAATTTGCTAATTATGATAATCCAACAGCTAAGCAAATCGATGATTCTATCAACTTAGCTCATGCTCTTTATAAAAAGTGGCGTCACGAGGAACCAGCAAGCCGTGCTAAGATTTTACACGATGTTGCCAATGCTCTGCGTGAACATGAAGATGAACTAGCTAAAATAATGACATTGGAAATGGGCAAGTTGCTACGAGAATCCAAAGAAGAAGTTGAACTTTGTGCTTCTATTTGTGATTATTATGCAGAAAAAGGCCCCGCAATGCTTAAACCTACCCCACTTGAAAGTGATTTAGGCAATGCATACTACTTAAAGCAATCAACTGGCGTCGTTATGGCTTGTGAACCATGGAATTTTCCACTTTATCAAGTAATTCGTGTATTTGCTCCTAACTTCATCGTGGGCAATCCTGTTTTATTAAAGCATGCACATAATGTTCCTGGCTCAACTGCTTTAATTGCTAAAATCATTAAGCGTGCCGGTGCACCTGAAGGAAGTTTGCTTAACCTTTACCCAACTTATGATCAATTAGCTGATATTATTGCTGACCCAAGAATTCAAGGAGTAGCCTTAACTGGTTCAGAACGTGGCGGTTCTGCAGTTGCTGAAGCAGCAGGCAAGAATTTAAAGAAATCAACAATGGAACTTGGTGGTAATGATGCATTCATTGTTTTAGATGATGCTGATCCACAAGTATTGCGCAACGTATTAAACGACGCTCGTACTTATAATGATGGTCAAGTATGTACTTCATCTAAGAGAATCATTGTAGAAAAATCTCGTTATGACGAAGTTTTACACGAATTAAAGAATGTCTTTTCTAGCTTAAAAGCAGGCGATCCTCTTGAAAATGACACTACTTTGCCTCCGATGAACTCAGAAAGAGCTAAAGAAAAGCTGGAAGCACAAGTTAAATCCGCTACTGATGCTGGTGCTAAAGTCTTTTATCAATATCCTGAAATTGATTCTAAAGGTGCCTTCTTCAGACCTCTTGTATTAACTAACATTGATAAGGACAATCCAATTTTCGACAAAGAATTGTTTGGCCCAGTTGCTGAAGTATTTGTAGTTGATGATGATGACGATGCTATTCAACTAGCTAATGATTCAAGCTATGGATTAGGTTCATCTGTCATCTCAAGCGATATTGAACGCGCTAAAAAAGTAGCCGCTCAAATTGAAACTGGAATGACGGTCATTAACGGTCGCTGGATTACTTCAGGTGAATTACCATTTGGCGGTGTTAAGAAGTCCGGCTACGGTCGTGAATTGAGTGAATTAGGTATGATGGCATTCGTCAATGAACATTTAGTAATTGATGTTACCAAAAATAATCAATAAAAATAATTCTTATTAATACAAAAGACCAGATTCAGAATCTGGTCTTTTCTTTTATCTTAATTATTGATTATTGTTTTTTCTAAATAAATTAAATCCTGAAAGTCCAGTAGTTAAAACACTGGCTAAGATTAAGAAGTATGCAGATGCACCGAGCGATACTGCATAGGTAATCAATTGACTAGTCAATTGTGCTAAAACTCCTGTTGCAGCTCGAGTCGAACTGGACATTTTATATACCAAATAAATCAAGAAGATAGTCTCAATCAATGACAAAATAAATGCTAAAGTTTGACTCCCCTTCGTATTTTTCAAAATATTGTAAATAATAAAAATTGGGAAAAGGAACAACAAAAGCCAAACTACGTAAAGAATAAGCGAATAAATTGAAGTTGAACCTGATGATAACAGCCGTCCAGCTAAACTAAAAATCACATTTGAAATTGACATGCGTTGTGTATAACTAACAGCTGAAACAGATGCACCAGAGTCGGTAAATAAAACGATTAGGCTAATCAATGCGGTCAAAATCACTGAAAGCTGAACGTAATTAAAGCGATGTTGTCGTTGCTTTCTGATCTCTTGCACACGATTCTCAACATGGGGATGACTTTGGACAAACTTTTGACTGCGCTCTTTTACGGCATCTCCACGTGCATCAACACGATTAAACACATTGGAGCCGATCCGATTTATTTTTTCAGTTAATCGCTTGTCAACGGTATATTGTTCGATTTTTTCTTTACGATCACAAACAATAAAGAGCCAAACCATTAAAGCTAAGAAACAGACCCAGCCAGCTGCTCTTGAGAAGCTCATTAGGATCAGCAAAAATACGCCTAATAAGAAAACTAATGTCGCATTTTGTCTTACCCAAGCAATCATTCTTTGAACGGTAGAATTTTGCTTTTCTGGATAAAATTCTTCTCGATAAGCTGCTCGGCTGGCGATTCGTTTATCTTCGTCCGGCTTTTCATATTTTGCTTTTTTATGTTCATCTGTAAAAAAGTCATCACGATACTTTTTCAGATTAAAGCCACAGTTAGGACAAATATCATCTGTATCACTAATCGTGTGACCACAGTTTGGACACGTAGTCATATAAAAAATCCCTTCTTTGAATGTTTACTGATAATTATACCATGCACTCAGAAAGCAAATAGTTCCAACGTCTTTCATTTTTTATTAGGCATGGATAATTGACCTAAATTTTATTTAAAAGCTGTAGAACAGACAAAAACAGCCCTATGGATAACCATATGATACATTCCCTGTCAAGTAGAC
>NZ_AZFO01000055.1 GCF_001436305.1 Lactobacillus ultunensis DSM 16047
TTTAACTAGCACCACGCGTATTGTTGTTTAGTTTTATGATTTAGGAGGATTTATCCAATGAAGTTTAGTAAGAAACTTGCTATGGCTGCCGTTGCTGCTTTAGCCTTAGTAGGAACTGCTGCTTGTTCAAATGGTGGCAGCAAGTCTTCATCAAGTTCAGAGAAGATTCCATCAAAGATTACTAAGAAAACTACTGTTGTTTTCTGGAATGCGATGCCTGGGGTTCAAGGCTCAACTTTGAAGCAATTGACCAATGAATTTGAAAAGAAGAATCCAAAGATTACTGTTAAGCTTGAAAACCAAGGTGCTTATAATGATTTGCAAGCTAAGATTAACTCAACCTTGCAATCACCAAACAACTTGCCAACAATTACTCAAGCATACCCAGGTTGGCTTTGGAACGCTGCTCAAAACAAGATGTTAGTCAACATGACACCATATATTAACGACAAGAACGTTGGTTGGGGTAGCGCTAAGGCTTCAGGTATTAGAGCAGAACTTCTCGATGGTGCTAAGATTAAGGGTACCCAATATGGTATTCCATTCAACAAGTCAATCGAAACTTTGACTTACAACAAAGATATGTTTAAGAAGTATGGCATTAAGAAAGTTCCAACTACTATGGAAGAACTTAAGCAAGTGTCAGAAACTATTTACAAGAAGAGTAATCACAAGGTTGTAGGTGCAGGTTTTGATTCACTTTCCAACTACTACACTCTTGGCATGAAGAACGAAGGCGTAAACTTCAGCGACAAGATCAACTTTAGTGGTGCAACTTCAAAGAAAGTTATCAACTTCTACGCAGATGGCATTAAGAAGGGCTACTTCAGAACTGCTGGTTCAGAACACTACCTTTCAGGTCCATTTGCTAACGAAAAGGTTGCTATGTTCGTTGGTACTTCAGCAGGTGAAGGCTTCGTTAAGCAAGGTGTAGGCAACAAGTTCACTTATGATGTTGCTCCACGTCCTGGCAAGTACACTTTGCAACAAGGTACTGACATTTACATGTTNCCACGCAAGTGCTGATCAAAAGGCAGCTGCATTTAAGTACATTAAATTCTTAGTTTCTAAGAGTAGTCAACTTAAGTGGGCTAATGCTACTGGTTACATTCCAGTTAACGAAAGCGTTGTAACTTCAAAGGCTTACAAGGATAACAAGAATATTAAGCTTCCTGCTAAACTTGAAGATGCAATGAAGAACTTGTACAGTGTTCCAGTTGCTAAGAACTCAAACGCTGCATTCCAACAATTGAATGGTATTTTGCAAAATGTCTTTGCAGCAGCTCAAAAGGGTCAAAATGTTAACAGTCAGATTAACACTGGTAAACAAAAATTTGATGCTGCTTGGAAGCAATAAAACTAAATAGCAATTAAGTTAAAAAGCAGACCGTGCTGGGTCTGCTTTTTTTGTGGAAAAATGGTAACATTTACTAGTAAATAAAAATGCAGAGGTGAGCTGGTTGATTAGACAACAAAATTTCCCCGTGGAAACAAAGTACAAATGGTATGACATCAACAATTTAAGTGAGGAAGATAGCGATAAGCTGCAGAGTGATTTCAATTTTACGCCAGATATTATTTCTTATATTTCTGACCGTCATGAACGTCCTCACTACGACTATGACTTACATACGAAGAGTCACTTGTTAGTTTATGATGTACCAATTTGGCCCACCAACACGATCAAACACTTTACATCACACCCAATTACTTTTTTGGTTGTTGGTGAAAATGTCTTTACTTTTCATACAGAATCAACCAGTTACGTGTTTGATGAATTTAACGATGAACACATGAGAGAAAGACTATCTGAGGCAAAAGACGTAACGGAATTGCTAATGCTCTTTTTCTTGTATTCTTCACAGTATTTCCAGCGTGCTGTTACCCAGTTGGATGTTGAACGAAATAGTTTGGATCAGAAGTTATCAGATGATATTAACAATAAGGACTTAGTTGAACTATCTAATATTGAAAAGAGTTTGGTTTATTTATCCAGTTCTATTCAAACTGATTTAATCATGCTGCATAGCTTGGATCATAGTAAATTGCAATTTACTAAGGAAGCTAGTGAACGACTTGATGATGTACTTATCGAATCAAGTCAGTCTGCAGAAATGGTTAAGATTTCGCAGCAAGTTACTAAAACATTGTCGGCTACGTCTAATAATATGATGAACAACAACCTGAACGATACGATGCAGTTCTTAACAGTGTGGTCTTTGGTACTCACTATTCCAACTATTTTGACAGGATTTTATGGAATGAATGTTAGTTTACCGGTTCTGAAAAATTCTTTTGACTGGGTTTTAATCACCATTTTAATGATCGTGCTGATGGTTTGGCTAGTCATATTGATGAAACGACACCATTTCTTCTAAGATTGAGGCAATTACATGAAGCATAAAGTATTGGTTGGAGCAGTTATTACAACTCTATTAGCTTTTTTGTTGTATATGGCAAATATGAAACGGGTCGAGGACGCCAAACTGACCGTTGTTGGTCCTAAGACAAGCAAGGTCGCCAAGAAAAAAGCTAAGGAACCTAAGGTAAAGACACTTAAAGAACCTAAGGTCAACTCGATTGAATATTCAAACCACGTAAAGGCGAAAAGCGGCAGCAATAAGAAGCTAGTTAAGATTATTAAAAAGACAATGGGACTTGATGATAGTTATCAAGTTGTTGCGCAGGACTTGAATAATTCTAATCATTTTGCCGTTGTTTCAAATACAGCGAAGGCACATAACGCTAATAAAGCGATGAAACTTTTCTTGTTAATTGCGCTATATGAACAAGAGCAAAAGGGCAAGATAGGTAATCGAACCGCAATTACAATTAAAAAGGCAGATAAGGTAAAAGGCGATAAAATGTTGCAAACCAATATGGCCTACGGTATTGCTTACCTTCGTGAAGCTATGTTGCGGGGCAATAAGACGGCATCAAATGCTTTATTGAGGAAAATCGGTGTAGCAAATGTCGATTCTGTAGCCAAAAGAATGGGTGCAACTCAAACAACAATTGCTAAGAATTTCAACGGGGATTCTTATGGTAAAACGACTGCTGCAGATTTAGCGAAGACAATGATGGGATTGTATCAAGGTCGAGTATTGAATCGACAACATGCTAGTCGAGTACTTAGCACTTTAGCTAGTTCTAAAGATCGTCCAAGTTTAGTTGATGACATTAATGGTGGCGTTTATGCGATTGGTGATCATGACTTCGCAGTGGCGATTGTACAAGGTAAAGGCAATGCATATTGCGTATCTGTTTGGGGTAGCAATAATAAGAACTTTGCTAAGTTAGGTCAACAAGTTAATACGTGGTTTAGTAAGAAACGTAAATAGAAAATAATGAGGCGAGAGGTCTCATTATTTTTTTGTTTTAAAATAAATTATTTACAGTCTGTAGATTGTATTCTTCATCATGTAGTGATATATTATTTACTATGCTAGGAGAAGGAGGGGTGAGAATGGCACAGAAGAGAAATCTTGATTTGGATAAAATAATCAATCAGGCAACCAAATTAATTTGTGAAAAGGGTCTGAGTGAGACAACATTGCCAGCTTTAGCAAAGGTATTAAATGTTCGCTCTCAATCGCTTTATCACTATGTTTCTGGGAGAGAGCAACTGCTATCGTTAGTGGGTGCAAGACGGATTAGTATCTTGCGCCAGAAGCTGATGGATAGCTTGATTGGTTTGTCTGGTAGGGATGCGTTATTAAAATTTGCGGATATTGTCAGAGATTTTTTGTTAAATGATCCTGCTTTATCAAGTATCTTGTATCATTTGAATGAATATCCAAAGGATGCTGCAATTAGTCAAGAAATCTTGAATCTAATTAAATTAGGTGAGCGACTTAATTTAAGAAGAGAAGGTGTCATTTCATTCCATGCTTTAATTGGCGCCGTATTAGGTTATGTCTTTTTGGATAATTCATCATCTTTTCTTGATGAGAGTAAAGATGAATCTAATCGTAACTATCATGAGATGATTCTGCGGCTTGTAGAACCAGTACCTGACTTACAAAAATAGGGAGGAAATAGGAAAGTGCAGAAATTTCTGAAAAACCATGTCTTTTCTTTAATTGCATGGGTTTTGATATTGATTATTTCCGTTGTTGCTTTGCCTAATATTACTGAGCTGACCAATGCCCATTCGGACATTACGTTGCCAAGTAATGTGCAAAGTAATGTGGCACAATCAATCGAAAACAACTGGGGTGCAAAAAAGAAAAACACCTATGCCGTAGCACTTGTTTTTAATAAAGAACATGGCAAGCTAACTGAAGCTGATAAGGCAGCTATTAATAATACGCTTGACAAGTTCACTAATGATAAAAACAAGTATGGAATCAAGGATTCTTTGTTGCCCGATTCTAACATTGCTACTAGAAAGAAACTTCAATCGAAGGATGGTACGACTTGGGTAGCACAATTTAATGTTGCTAAGAGTCATGGCACGATTGAACAAGTTTATAAAGAAATGAACAGGGATGCTAAGACGCAAGGCCTTCGTACCTATGTAACGGGCGCTGATGTTTTGCAGCATGATTTCTCTGCTTCAATTCAGGAAGGGATTAAGAAGACTGAAGCTATTACGGTTGTCTTTATCTTTATCGTTTTGATAATCGTCTTTAAGTCTCCAATTGTTCCTCTGATTTCTTTACTGACAGTTGGTGTGTCATTCCTTACATCTTTCTCAATCGTTACAAACTTAGTTGAACATGCTAACTTCCCATTCTCAAACTTTACGCAAGTGTTTATGGTTATCGTCCTCTTTGGTATCGGTACTGACTATAACATTTTGCTGTATGACAAGTTTAAAGAGGATCTGGGTAAAGGAATGGACAAATATAAAGCGATGCATGATGCGCTTTTCAAAGCTGGTAAAACCATTCTTTACTCAGGATCTTCAATCTTAATTGGGTTTACGGCATTAAGTTTAGCTAAATTCTCAGTTTACCAATCAGCTGTGGGTGTTGCTGTAGGTGTTGCCGTACTTTTGGTAGTACTTTTGACACTCAACCCATTCTTTATGGCTGTTCTTGGTAAGAAAATGTTCTGGCCTGTTAAGACATTTAACGGTGAAACAGATGACAAGTTGTGGCACGGTATTTCAGCTTCAACTTTGAAACATCCAATTATTTACTTAATTGTTTTAGCAGTTGTGACTGTTCCATTCATGTTAATGTACTCAGGTCACTTGAACTACGATGATACTGATGAAATTGCTGATTCAGTTCCATCTAAACAAGGTTTGTTGGTAGTTCAGAAACACTTTTCAAAGGGTATGGCTGAACCATCATACTTATACATTCACAGCAAACATCGATTAGATAATGAAGAAAACTTGAAGTTGATCGATCAATTAACTAGACAACTTCAAAATTCAAAGGATGTTTCATTTGCAACATCTGTAACTGAACCTTACGGTGAACCAATTGATATGCTTTATGTAAATAATCAATTGAACACTGTTAATGAAGGTGTTGACCAAGCTCGTACTGGTTTGGGTAAATTAAGCAAAGGCTCAAATAAGGTAGCTAATGGTGCTAATAGTTTGAAAGACGGTGCCGATCAACTTCAAGATGGTACTGGTCAACTTCAAAGTGGTGCACAACAATTAGTTGGCGGTACTAGTCGTTTGCAAAATGGTGCACAACAATTACAAAGTGGTGCAACTCGTTTACAAAATGGTTCAAGTCAATTAGTTAGCGGTGCTGATCGTTTACAAAGTGGATCAAGTCAACTTCAAAGCGGTGCGGTTCGTTTGCAAACAGGTGCTGGTCGTTTAGCTAGTGGTACTCATGCTTTGGTTACTGGTGCAAGCAGCCTTCAAAGTGGTGCCAACCGTTTGCAAAGTGGTGCTAATAGCTTACGTAGCGGTACGCAATCATTGCAAAACGGTACCCAACAAATGGTTAACCAATTACAACAATTGAGTTCACAACTTTCAACTCAATTGAGTGGTTCTAATAGACAGCAACTTGCTGCATTGCAAACTGCTTTGCCACAAATCAATAGTGGTATTCAGCAGTTGAACCAAGCTTTAGGTGGCAGTGTTGATACTTCAGGTGCAACTCAAAGTATTGCTGCTGTTCAACAAAATGCTGCTAAACTTGAACGCAGTTTAGCTAAATTGCAAAGCTTGAGCGGTGCTGCAGCTAGTGCGGGTAGTTCTGTAAATACAAGCAGAATGGAATCAGAAATTAGTAGCGCTGTTTCAAGTTCATTGAATAGTAGTAGTTTAAATGATGCTGATAAGCAGAGAGCTACAGCTGCTGCAACTAGTGCTGCAATGAATGCGGTACGAAATGCAATGAGCGGTTCTACTCAAAATGGTAGTGCTTCCGAAATGCAATCAGCATTATCAGAAGCTCAAAATGCTGCTCAAGGTCTTCAAAGCTCAATGGCTTCAATTTCACAAGGTAATACTTTAGCTCAACTTCAAGCATTAAGAACTCAAGTTAATACTTTAGCTCAAGCTTCAAACCGTGCACTTCCAGGTGCCGCAACTGCTTTGAACCAATTAAGCTCAGGCTTATCTCAAGTTCAATCAGCTGCTAGTCAAGGTGTTGCAGGTGCACAAAGACTTAATTCAGGTGCTGCTTCATTGAATAGCGGTGCTGGTCGTCTTAGCTCAGGCCTTGGCAGTTTAAGTGCTGGTGCCGGTAGACTTAGTTCAGGTGCTAGTCAACTTGATTCAGGCGCAGGTCAACTTCAAAGTGGTCTCGGAACTCTTGCAAATGGTGCAGGTACTTTGAACAGTGGCCTTGGTACTCTTGCTAACGGTGCAGGTACTTTGAATAACGGTCTTGGTACTTTAGCTAGTGGTGCTGGTCAGCTTAACAATGGTGTTGGTCAATTAGCTAGCCAAGCTCCACAACTTATTTCCGGCATTGGTCAACTTAACAGTGGTGCTGGTCGTCTTAGTGAAGGTGCTGGCAAGTTAGCTTCTAAAGTACCACAACTTACTACTGGTATTGATACTGTAAACAGTGGTTTAGGCCAAGGCGAAGCTTACCTTAAAGGCTTAGGTTCATCAGCCGCTGCTGATACTTTCTACATTCCAAAGGAATTCTTAAAGAATGATATGTTTAAGAAATCAATGGATGTATACCTCAGCCCAGATAAGAAGTCAGCCCAAATTATTGTTATCTTTAACTCAAACCCAAGTGCTACCGAAGCTACTGACAAGTCACAAGAGTTGAGTGCAATGGCTAAGAAGAGCTTCCAAGGTACTGCCTTGAAGAATGCAACTGTTGCTATGGGTGGTCAAAGTTCAAAGATCAAAGATACTAAGTCAGTTGCTAGTGGCGACTTCCTTAGAACCGCTGCCATCATGTTGATTGGTATCGGTATTGCCTTGATGTTTGTAACTCGTTCACTTCTTCAACCAGTTTACATTCTTGGTTCTTTGCTTATTGCTTACCTCTGTTCACTTTCAATCAACCAATGGATTGTTAAGGCAGTTCTCGGCAGAAGCATGCTTACTTGGAACACTCCATTCTTCAGCTTCATCATGTTGATTGCCTTAGGTGTTGACTACAGTATCTTCCTCATGACTCGTTATCGTGAGCTTGAGACTGAAGGCTACAATACTCCAAGTTCAAGAATCTTGAAGGCATGTGCCATTATTGGTACAGTGGTTGTTTCAGCCGCTATTATCTTGGGTGGTACTTTTGCAGCCCTTATTCCATCAGGCATTCCAACCTTGATTGAAGTTGCCTTAACTGTGGATGTTGGTTTGTTAATCTTGGTATTCATTTTGCCAATTACGTTATCAGCTGCAGTTAAATTGACTTATGAAGGAGTTAACTTCAGTAGATTTATTGGAAAAAAGAAATCTAAAAAATAATAAATAAAATTTAAAAGCGGCCCTATTGATACAATCCCACTAAAGTGGA
>NZ_AZFO01000056.1 GCF_001436305.1 Lactobacillus ultunensis DSM 16047
CGATTTAACTAGCACCACGCGTATAGTAATATTTTGCTGTATTGTACCTGGAAAAAGATTAGGATCTTGTGGAATATAACCAATTTTTGACATATCAGGGTTGATTTTGTTTCCATTCTTATCCTCAAACTTAACCTCTCCGTGACTTGGCTTAATTATTCCTAAAATCAACTTAAACAATGTGGTTTTACCTGAGCCTGAATCACCGGTTAGAAGAATTTTTTCACCTTGTTTAATCTTCAAATTGGGATATTGTAATGTTTCACCATTAGGAAATGTTAATGCTAGATCTTGAGTTTGAATAATAAATGGGACTTCTCCCTTTGCTTTATCCTCAGTTGAAATCTTCTTAGTGTCTTGGGTTATGTCTATCATCAGAGCCTGTGTTGATCTCATCATTGTTAAGCCTTCAATTGTTTCTTGCATGCCAAAGGCAACATTCGTAGCAAAATTTTGCACAGACAGAATCGCACCAAAGATAACTAGATTTCGTTCTACCAAAATACCAGTTACACCAAGTAAAACAATTGTTGACAATAATGCACCAATCCCATTTAAAATGCCTAAGATCTGTTGTTGAGTAATTTGATTAATATTGGCCTTTTCTAATTTTTGTGAAGCCCTACTTTGGACTTGTAATAATTTATCTCCTGCAAAATATCTTTTTAATTCACTTAATCCAGAAAACCATTTACTTAATGTATTTAAATACTCTTTATTTTCATCTGAAACTTCAATCGTCGCATGTTCTAATTTCTTATCAATTATTTTAGGCAGAAAATATGAAATAGTATCAATTATCAAACTTAAAATGAAAACAACCCAATGAACAGTGAGCAAAGCAATCAAAGAAGCTACCAACATTGAGCCATAAAAAGGAACAATTACATACCATTCAAAAAAGTTGTTTTTAACAATATTAAAATCATTTGTTAAACGATTTTGAAATTCCGAAACTTTATGATATTTTCCATCTTTAAAATAATGTTCAGCTATTTGGTCTCGTAATTTTTTGAAATATTCTTCTTCTTGAATATTATTCAGATATTGAACGAAATAAATTACGGATTGAGCAAAAAACCAACATAATGCCATTAGAGCTGTAGTAATTCCTACTTCAAACCAGGCTTTATTTTTAATATATGTGAGCCAATACATTTGAATATAGCCAGCTAGAATTCCACTTGTTCCAGACAAAATAGATAAAAAAGTAATAAAGAAAAAACGTAATTTATTTATATTAATGAAGCCTTTAAAAGACATTTAATTCGCCTCTTTTATTAAATGAATTTCTCGATCGAACATATCTGTTGCTTCTTGTGAGAAATTATGTGCGATCATAATAATAGTTTGGTTTGATTCCAGTAATTCCTTTAATATCTCTTTAGTAGCTTTTCTATCAATTGCACTAGTCCCTTCATCAATTAATAACAAATCACTATTATGAATANTAATAACAAATCACTATTATGAATATTTGCCCGAGCCAAAACTACTTTTTGCTTTTGTCCACCTGATAAGTTTTCATGATCTAAGTCTATAAGTGTCTTTAGTCCCTTTGGAAACTTCTGTATATCTTTACCCAACTTTACTTTTTTAATTGTATTAGGAATTTTCTTAGCCAGTTTTGAGTTAAACATCGTAATATTATTTTCAATTGTGTCTGGGAAAAGAGTATTATCTTGAGCAATATAACCTATTCGCTCAAAATCAGGTACAAATGAATGACCTTCCTCATCTTTATAAATTACTTCTCCCCTTTTAGGCTTAACTTGGCCGAGTAATACTTTAAATAAAGTGGATTTTCCTGTGCCACTATCACCTGTAAGCAATACCTTTTCTCCTTTTCTAATCAGAATGTGAGGATATAAAATATTTTCTCCATTTTTAAAAGAAACTTACAGATTATTAACTTCAATTTGTGCAATTTTTTTAGAAGAATTATTCTTTGCCACAAATTTTACAGGTTCTTGAAATTTTTTAATTTCTTGTCTAAGTTTTTGAGAGGATTTAATTTGATTTAGACTGTCTGCCAAATAAGTAATTGCATTCATAATCTGATTAGCAAAAATACCAGAGGTGATTACTGCACCAAAGACAATTTGCCCTGTCGCATAAAGATATATTGAAAGAGCAAGCAGCAAAACTATCCCTAAAAGAGAAACTATTGAAGTCGCTGCTGTTGCCAAGTTACCCCAGTAGCAGTCTTTGATAGTAGCTGTTTTCAATCCAGAAGTAGAATTTTTAATTGCCTTTTTATAACTTCCGAAACTAGCATAACGTCTTAACTCATCAAGACCAGAAGCCCATTTTTCAACTGTATCAAGCAATTGCTCATTCCTTTTAGTAACCATAAAAGTTGCAGAAGATGTTACTTTTTCAAATAATTTTGGAAGATACAATCCAATAAAAGAAAGTAATAAAGTAAGAGCCACTAGACTCCAATTAAATGTAAATAATACTCCTACTGAAAATAGGATCGTCAATACTCTGCGACATAAAATTAATAATGGAGTAGTGTATTTAGAAGTTAATTCTTGCATGTTAGAATTTAAATTATTTTGAATTTCTGCAACATTCTTGTTGCCTTTAATAAAAACAGATCTACTTATATTTGAACGTATTTTATGTATATAATCTTGAATTTGTTGGTTATACAAAATAGTTATAACTGAATTTAAAATTGTATCAGTAAATTGCAAAACAGCTGATACTACAATAAAAAGCAAAAATAGATTTACTTTATTTCGCTTAATATAGTTAAAAGCTGGTGTCATAAAGTAAGTGGCACCAGTTAAACACATTATTTCCAATATTAGTAAGATACCAGTACTAATAAATCGAGCCTTGTTTGTTCTAAAAATCCCATTGATACTCACCTAAATACACTTCTTTTCTAAATAAAAATTACTTAATTTTTTAATCTATAGCCACCAATTTGGTGTTAATTCACTTAGTGTCACAACTTTCCCGTGTTCATAGTTCATCATTATCTCGACATTCTGATAATTTTTCTCCATCAGCTGAACCATAAATTCACGGCATGCTCCACATGGCGCACCGTTCTTGCCATTGGGCATAATAGCTAAAACACGTTTAATTTCTTTTTCTCCGTTAGTAATCATATTAAATAGTGCATTACGTTCGGCACAGATTCCTAACGTACATGCTGTATCTACACAAACTCCAACATAAATTCTATTTGATGCTGATAAAACTGCAGCGGCTACCCCACCAGCTTCCATATGATTTGAAATCTTGCGGGAGTTTTGAACTTCTTTGGCAGCTTCATGCATTTCTTTCCAAGTTTGACCAATCATTTTACTCATCACTTTTCTAAATACAGCTCACGCAACTTCTGTCTTAATTCCATAGTCACGCCAAGCTATTTGCTTAAATAGTTTTCAATTCCGTCAAATTTTTCTTCAATTGTCAGAAGAATAATATCAAAAAGAGTATCTGAAGCCGAACTTAAAACACGCATATTACTCCTAAAAATCAAGTTCTCTCCTGCTCGTTTAAACTTCTCATCTCGTTTAGCCCGATACTCATTAAGAATAAAATTAGAGGTTAAATAGTCTTGTCTGATTATTTCTAAATCAACGCCCAAAATATATAAAACGAAGAAATTAACAAATCCGGTACGATCTTTGCCCTCAGTACAATGGTAAATTACAGCACCATCTTTAGTTTCTGCTAGAATTTGCAAAACTTGAACAACGGTTTTCTGATCAAATTCTGTAATAACATGATCTTGATAATGGTCGCGCATCATTTGAAGAGCTGCATTTAGGTCTTGATGATACAACTTATCAGCATTGCCAAGACTTGAAGCATCTCCTAAAGTCCCATTTTCTTGGGAAAGTGGTAAAGAAATATTCTCTACATTTTT
The DNA here is from genome assembly GCF_001436305.1 of Lactobacillus ultunensis DSM 16047. Lineage (GTDB taxonomy): Bacteria > Bacillota > Bacilli > Lactobacillales > Lactobacillaceae > Lactobacillus > Lactobacillus ultunensis. The sequence goes on from NZ_AZFO01000056.1 coordinate 3,893, forward strand.
AATCATTGGATCGGGATGCCTATCTCTTTCGGATTTAGAACGTAAATCAATAATTTTAGTTAGACCATAACCTGACAGAAAATTTTTATCTTTGTCAGTAATTTGGCTAAGATCCCCTGTTCTAATTAAGCGATGCGACTTTATTTTTCTTCCTTGATAACCTACTAGTCCACCAAGGTCCCTGGGATTAATAACTGAAGATAAAGGCAGTACATTTGGTTGCATGTTTGTCTTTCCTCCTTTTCTGATAAATGATTTGGGACTTTAAGTAATAAAATTATGATAAAAATCATTTTTAACTAATCTACCATAAAATGACTAGTTTGCAAAACGTATTTTCCATTACTAATTAAGCAACTTCAATTATGTTCCGTTATTAGTTAATTAAATTTGCAGAGTGAAGCTAATTAGTTGAAAAAAATAACTAACATATATAGAATGATAGTATCAAATATGATATCATCTCTTTATTAAGTAAAAGGGATGTGTTCTTATCAATAAAATTAAGAAGCTAGAAGATAAGTTTAGGCAAGTACCTATTAGAAAAGACTTAACTTTTGACGAAGCTAAACGCCTTTTGGAATATTATAAATTCAGTTTAATCAATGACAATGGTGGTTCTCATTATACAATTGAACGTAAAGGCTTAAAATTTCCTACAACTATTGCTAATCATGGTATTCTAAAACGTTATAATGTTAAAGATATCATTTCCATGATTGATCAAATTAAGGAGGATAAATAATGATGAAAAAGGATCTTAACTATTACATGAGTCTTAATTATCCTACTGAATTTCAAAAAATCGTCGAAGATGACGGTGAAATTTATTATCGTATTACTGTACCTAAATTACCTGGCCTAATTGCATATGGTGATTCCATTAAAGAGGGACTTGATGATTTGGAAGGTGCAAAAAAAGCTTGGTTTTCTTCTTGCCTAAGGAGAAATATCAAGATTCCCGAACCTATACACAAAAATTATTCGGGTAAATTACTTGTTAGAATGCCTAAATCATTACATGCACAATTAGCTGAAGAAGCCGAAGAAGAGAATGTTTCATTGAATGCATTCATCGTAAGCAAATTAGCACAAGGATAAAAATATCAATATTAAAAGATGGAAGTACTTTACTGGATTAAGTACTTCCATCTTTATTTACATCATCTTGTTCATTATTATCTTTAAATTTATTCAGCCTAGCTTATCTTGGGAAAATTTATGCGCTTCTATCCCTGCCTTATAAACGATCAAGATAACTATTATATAACCAATAATTGCAATCACTGAAGATTCCATTCCAAAATCTCCACCTGTTAGTAGCATATTTTTACTCTTAACTACATATGTAAAAAGGGCATCATTTTTAGGAGTAACTGAAACAGCAAATAATGCACTCGTAATCAAATTCCATATACTATGAACAATTGCATTATTCCAGACAGAATGCTGCGACATTTCTATTAAAGAGAACATTACGCCTACCAAAGTACCTGCTACCATTAATTGAATAATACTTATTAAAGATAGATTACGGCTAATAATATGCAGTGAAGCAAAAATAATTGAAGGAACTAGAATACTTATTAAATAATTCCATCTCATAGACAATAAATTAAGAATAACTCCACGAAAAACCAACTCTTCGACAATCCCTGCTGCCAAACTACCATAGAGGATATTGAAGATAACATTCTCCATATCATAGCCAGTGTTAACGATCTTTCCTTTAAATATTAAAAAAATACCAACTACGAGCACAGGTAGCAAAACTGCTACTATTAGCCATTTAAAGCTAATTTTAAATTTAGAAATTCCTACCTTTTCCAAATTAATCTTTAAATACTTTTTGACCATCAGTTGTATTAAATAATACGTAATTACTACATATAAAATCGCACCAAGAGTAATAGAAACAAGATATATCACATGACACTTATTCAATAGAATAATTAAAAACTGAGATACAAACTGTGCTACTAACAAACATATAATTGATAACAAGGAGCCTAAAATTGTTTTACTGGTTTTCATTTTTATCCTTCCTACCTGTACTATCTATATAATACAGTAGCACAAAACTACAAAAATAAAAAAATTTTATCTATACCACACAAACATAGATAAAAGTTTCCCTCTTCATCCTGGTAACTAAATTAAAAAACATGTTTCTTTTGTAAATGCTTACATAGGCGTAAACTTAAAGTAAGATATTAGAGGAGCGTGAGTTAATATGCCTAAGAAATTAACATTTTATAGAATAATGTGGTATGTAGTATTCTTTATTTGGGCATTATTAATGCTATTTTGGCATACTAATGCAGCTGCCGGGAAAGTTTTTATGATGATTTACACCTTAGTAATACTTATTTGGGGTATTGTCATCATTCTGCAAATCCGTAAGCATAAGACAAATCATAGCTGATTTTAAGTATTTCATTGATAATATAAAAAATTCAATGCATCCACTGTACAAAGTAATTTTGATGGAAATTTGTAAGGCAATTACTTAAAATTAACCTTAAGTACTGTATGATGCTTGTTATCAAAATTTTATCTTACATAGATTTAATTTGCAGTAGTATTAAAAGCCCCCCTACCTATGTGTTCAAAACATAGATAGAGGATTCTTATTTTTATGTCAGTTTTTTACTATATTTTTTCAAAAATGGATCAAAGATAAACTTCTTTTCTAAAATATTCGAGAAGCTTAATATTAGTTCTTCTTACCTTGCCATCATTTTCACCGAAATATTTATTGCTTCGTTTTTTTCCATAAAGGAATACTTAATAATATAATTCCAAAATAAATAGCAGAAACAATATACATGATCTTCAAGTCATTAAATAGTTTCATAACGCTATCATTGAAGAATAATGAAACACTAACTAAAATTTCAGTGAGAAAAGAAACAAACGACAACATTAGGGATTTATTAGTTTCACCATAAATAGCTATGTTGCTCATTGATGAAATTTGTCCCGACATCATTCCCATTATCAATTCAATTAAAAGAAAGAACAGTAACAACAAATACCGGTCCGTCAAATAACTGCTAAGTATTAATAAAGTGATCATACAGCCAGTACTCACAACTACTAAGACTAAATTGTTTATACCATCAATTAGTTTATTGAAAGCAACAGAACCCAAAATTAAAGCTCCCATAAATAGTGTATATACTAGCGACAAATTAAAATGTAATTTATCTACATAGATAATCGACCAATAAATTAAGATGAACTGTGTCCCACAATCATAGCCAACATTCAATAATAATAAAATCCAAAATTTTCTTTTCTGGAGAAATTTCTTAAAGATTTTAATATTGTCAACCAAAGTCATATTTTCCTCATCTGCTTTATTATCAGTAAAAGAAAAAGACTTGACTAGACATACTACAAAAACCGGATATATGGCTAAACCTACTAAAGCAAACCATATTGGCAAAGTATTGTTTATATTGAATAAATACGTACCAATATTTCCACCAATTAAAGTTGTTAAATTTAGAATTATTACCTGTCGACCCATCAACTTACTGTCAGGGACCACTTTATTTTGTTCCTGTAGATCCGTTACATATGAGAGCAAAATTCCCGAATTTAATGCTAAACCTATTCCATATAGTAATTCTGCAAACGAAAAGGAAATAAAATTTCTAAATAGAATTAACAGCAAAAAACTAAAGCTAATTACTATTGCAGATAAATTAAGAATTTTTAATCTACCGATTCGATCTGATAAATATCCTGCAGGTAACAATCCCAGCATGATTCCAATACTCTGAAATGACTTGATCGAACTAATCGAAGCCGTAGGAATATGATTATTTGCATAAAACATTCTAAGCTAAATA
>NZ_AZFO01000057.1 GCF_001436305.1 Lactobacillus ultunensis DSM 16047
TCCACTTTAGTGGGATTGTATCAATCTGTAATAGATGAGCCGCTTTTTTAGTACTTAAAACAACTAAGATTGTTGCATTTCGTATAATGCATCAGTTGCTACTTTAGAAACATTAATATGATTTCTTTTCGCCCAATCATTTAGTGCCTCTGGTATAGAAATATTTCTTCTAACCGTTTTGCCATACTTGTTATGCCATTCAGTCATGTTAACACTCACCCAAGAGGTCTGTTGTCCCTTCTTTAAATTCCATTTTCTAGAATCTTGAACTTTAGGATATTCTCTTGAGTCAAGCAAAGTCGCAATAGCGTCTTTAGCATTAAAAAGCGCCTCTGAAATATTTGAACCATCTGTAACTAAGCCAGGCAAATTGGGTGAACTCACGACATAATAATGCCCAGATTCATCATTATATTCCGTCAAAATAATTGGATAACTTACAATTTTTTGCTTCATTTTTTCTTTAGATACACCAACTAATTTTTAACTATCTTTTTTTAAACCTGCTTCTTTCAATATTTGTCTTTCTGTTCCCGGTCGTAATTCTTTATTATGCATAGGTACTTCAGTCATTCTCCCAGTTTCAGGATTAAAGAATCTTCGATGACCTCCACCTTTTGCTTGTTCTCCAAATCCATGCTTAAGAAGAAATCTAACCATTTTGGCCGGCTTCCATGGCATACCTTTTACTCCTTTATCCGGATTATACCATACACACAATTTTGTGTATGATATAAAATACTTTTATTTACTATCTTTTAATTCAAAAGCACTAACAAGGGAATCAAGTTGTGACTCATTCAAATAATTCTGCAAATAGCTTTGAACTTCCTGCTTATATTTTGGGACGATCTTCTCATATTCTTCTTCAATACCTTCATGCCATGAATCAACCACATTCTGAACGGCTGGAAGCCATAGGGGTAAACTGGTTGTAATATCAGCAACCTCCCCTTCATCTCCAAATTGTTGTGATGAAAACCCACAAATATCATAAAGCACATAATTCTTTTGCTCATTCTTGAGACCTAATTTACCTAGTACACCCTTTAACAAAATGCGACAGTTCTTATCAAACCAGATCTTAATGCAATCGTGTGCACATAACGTAGTCATCAAACACCGAGTCTCCTCCATTTTAATAAAACCTTGTCCATTCCCGTAATCTGGACTACTAAACATGTTACTAAAATCAGAACTTAGTCTTGTCTCCTCAAGATCGTTTAGATACAGTTCGATCGTCCATCTTATTTGACGATCTGAGAAACCATAACTATTTTTCAAGAATTTCTTGATGCCCTTCAAACTGTCTAAATCAAAATCATAATCTTTGAAATTAATTCGACGTTTCTTTACTTCTTTCATTGCTTCATTTGGTGACATAATCCGTCCTCCATCCTTTCTTTTTAAAACATATGTTCTAATATATCAAAATATGTGACCTTGGTACATATGTTCGTGCAATATTTATAAAAATTGCATTCCTTAAATTTACGTAGCAATTTTAAAGCTTAGATTTATTTAATTTAAGTAAATAATTTATCTAAAAAGTATTGATATTTACTTCAGATGGGTATAATATATCTCTACAAACTTATTATTAAACAGCTTTGATAAGGAAAGTAGATAAAATTATCTTTCGCAGAGAGTCTCTGGTTGGTGTAAAGAGACAAATGATGTTTTATTGAAGAATCACCTTTGAGCGAAACTATGATTTTAAATAGTTTAGGGACAGCCCTTTATAGCGACGGCGTATCATCTCATTGAGATCGTACGTTATTAAAGATACTGGCTTGCTAGTAAAGATAGGTGGTACAGCGGCAAAAGCGCCCTATTCAGATCCAATGGTCTGAGTGGGCGCTTTTTATCTTTCTAATCAAATGTTGCTGGATTTTTGACGAAAGGAGAATTTTTATGAAAATGTCAAAGTCCAAGTTGTTATCCATGGTATTAGTTAGCTCAACGATGCTTACAATTACCGCATGTGGTAAAAAAAACAACGATTCAGCAATGTCCAAACAGTTTAAGCAAACGGTTCCTCACAAGGCAATTAAGTCTGGAGGTACTCTTACTTATGCTCTAGAAAATGATTCACCTTTTACTGGCATTTTCTTAGCCGAATTAGCAGATACTTCACCAGATGCGGAAGCTGCCGCTCCTGGTGATGAGGGACTGTTCGCCATGGATGATCATTACAGAATCACCGATCAAGGTGCCGCCACACTTAAGTTGAATCACAAGAATCAAACGGCAGAGATCACCTTAAAGCCCAAAGTTCGCTGGTCTGATGGTCATCCAGTGACCGCTAAAGACATGGAATATGCTTATGAGATCTTAGCTAATCCAAAAGTCAAAACCACCCAGTATACAGGTTCATTAGAAAATATCAAAGGGATGGCTGAATACCACCAGGGTAAAGCTAAGAAAATCTCCGGTATCGAAATGCCTCAAGGTCCCACTGGAAAGAAACTTGTCCTTCATTTCAAAGAGTTGAAACCAGCAATGTTGAACGCAGGCAATGGCTTCTTCTGGGAACATGCAGCACCTTACCACTATTTAAAAGATGTTCCTTTCGATAAACTAGTTTCTAGTCCGCAAGTTCGTAAACATCCCCTCTTCTATGGTCCATATAAAATGGATCACACGGTTCAAGGACAATCAACAAGTTGGTCACGCAACCCTTACTACTGGCGCGGACGACCACACTTCGACCACGTTGAGATGTCCACGATCTCTACGAAGAACGCTTCTGCCGCAATTAAGAATAAAAAATTCGATGTAATCGATGTTGTTAACCAACAATATGATCAAGTAAAAAATACTAAAGATGTTAATTTTGTGGGAAAGAAATCACTCATGTACAGTTTCTTAGCCTTCAAAGTCGGTAAGTGGGATCAAAAATTGGGTAAGAATGTGCAAGATCCACATTCTAAAATGAATAATCCCGCTTTAAGAAAAGCCATGGCTTACGGAATGAATATCGATCAGGTTAACCAAAGATTATTCCATGGGATGCGTTACCGTGTAAACTCATTAATCCCTGCTCAATTTGGTAAATATTCTGATAAGAAGCTACCGGTTTATTCTTATAATCTAGCCAAGGCAAACAAACTGTTAGATAAAGCAGGCTATAAGAAAGACCGTAGTACAGGCTATCGTCTGCAACCTAATGGTAAAAAGTTAACGATCAACTTGGCAGTGCACTACTCTGATACAAATGTTGAATCTCTGTGGACCAACTATATGCAACAATGGAAAAAGCTAGGCTTGCACGTAAGATTTTTAAATGGTCGCCCAATGGAATTCAACAATTGGGTAAACGCAGTCAAATCAAGTGATCCGAAGATCGATGTATTGGCCAACGCCTGGGATCCTTCTGGTGATCCTTCTCCAACAATCTTTTATGGAGAAAAGATGCCATATAACTTTGCTCGTTTTGTTTCTCCAACTAACACTAAATTGTTGGAAGAAATTGACTCAAAGAAATCCTTTGACGAGAACTATCGTGTTAAGAAGATGCATGAATGGCAAAGATGGATGTACAACAATGCTTATGTCGTTCCAACTAATAGTTCATATGCAGTAACCGCTGTTAATTCTAAAGTTACCGGCTGGTCACTTAAGCCATCTGCACATGTTTGGTACGAAGCAGGTTTTACTAAAGAGTAAATTCATAACCCAATTTAAATAAACAATTTATAAAAAACTTCTAAGGCAATTCACCTTAGAAGTTTTTTAGTGATATTCTATTATTTTCTTTCAAAGCCAATCATTAAGCCGCCATCTTCTGCGTAGTAAGAACAAAGTCCACCACACTCAGCTAACGAAACCTGGGCATCAGGATATTTAGATAAGATTGCTTCTTTCATCTGCTCGGCCTTGTCTGGAGCTTGAACGTGATCGATTAAGACCCTGCCACCATGATAACCCGCCTTTTCCATGGACTTGATCATTTTAACAAACATTTTCTTTCCGCCACGAGTTTTACCTAGCATTTCAAATTTACCTGCATCGCTAGCCGTACCGTACACGTTTAACTTAAGCATATGTGCGATTCGAGCAACAGCTGGATTAATTCGTCCATTATTGGCTAGATTATCAAGGTTTTCTAGGACAAAAAGCAAATCTGTCTGATGAATCTTATACTTCATTGTTTCTACGATTTGATCAAAATCCAAGCCATCGTTTACCATTTTTGCCAAATATTCAGCTAACAAGCGAATCTGGGGACCGGCTGAACGAGTATCGAAAACTTGAATCTTAATATCGGAATGATTCTCAGTATATAAACGTGCTGCCTGCATTGCAGAATTGTAAGTTCCTGATAAAGCACTAGTGATAGTTAAAACATAAATCTCATCCGCACCAATAAATGCTTCTACCCAATCTTGCACGCTAGGACAAGCTGTTGAACTTCTTTCTTTAGTATTCTTCAAAGTGGTAACAAAATCTGGGATATTCAATTCGCCATCATCAAGCCAAGAAGATGAACCAGCTCTGATTGTTAAAGGGACATTGCTGTGCTTGATTCCAGATATTGAAGGCATAAAGGCATCTGCACCTGAATCTGTAATTATTTTTACTGTCATTTTAATTACCTCGCTTATGCTTAGATAATATCCGTTTTTATTTATAGTGTCAACGGTTTTTAAAAAACTTATATAAAGATATTCATTGACAGCTGATTAGAAATGATTAACAATAAAAATATCAAATCTAGGAGTGACACTTATGAAAAATGATGTAGCAATAGAACAATTTGAATTACCGACCTTTCAAGAACTGCCTGATATGGGACTTTATTTAAAACAAGTAGTATCGTATTTAAATAAATATCTCCAGCCATTAGGCAACATCAAGTTGACTAGTTCAATGGTTAGCAATTACGTAAAACATAAACTGATCATGCCACCCAAAGACAGGCTCTACAACCGTCAGCAAATTGCCCTTTTGTTCTTCATCGCTATAGCCAAAAATGTGATGGACCAGGAAGATTTACGCAAGGCCATCAGTATTCAGCAAAAGACCTACAAGATGGAGGTAGCTTACAACTACTTCGCTGCAGAATTGCACAATGTTTTATTATACGTCTTCAACAAAAAGACCCAATTAGAACAATTGGGTCATGATCATACTAAACAAAAGCAGATGTTGCGCAATGTCATTATGGCCTTTGCCTATCGTGAGTATTTGTATCAGTTTTTCAGAGAAGTTTAAAAAGCAGGCATTTTCTCATTATGAGGGATGCCTGCTTTATTTTACTCCACGCGATTATCACCAGAAACTGTACTTAAGAATAATTCACTGCCATCATCAACGTAATTCTTCTTATTAGCAATAGATACGTCGCCGCTAACTGTTTGTGCTTCGCAACGATCAACTTGAGTTTCCTTAACCCAATTGTCACCGGAAACGGTTTTGACTCTCATTTGTTTAAGCACTCGACTTTGCTTCATAGTAAAGTCACCGCTGGTCAAATGAGCTATACCCTGAGTGATTTCAGTTTCTTTTACCTTCAAATCACCAGAAACTAATAAGAAACTTGCTTCTTCGAATTTAGAATTATCCACCTGAAGATTGCCACTAAGCGTTTGCAAATCGGCTATTTTAAAATCTATCCCATTTACGGAAAGATTACCACTCTTGCATTTAACCTCAGCTTCTTCAAGCTCTACATCTTGAGGTACGGTAACTGTTACCTTCCCTTCACCTTGAGAAAATTCAATTCTAAAAACCCCTTTTTGCCAATGAAAATCATGTGATTCACTATTCGTTTGCGTCAGGATGAGTTGGTCCCCATTTTGCTCAAGTTCAGGCTCATTGTCTTCTGGTCCAGCATAATGAATTTCAAAGTGATCCCCAACATTTAAGTCTAAATCTAAGCTTTTAAAATCTACTTTTAACTTTTTAAATACATCAGTTCCTAGTGTCTTATCAACTTTAGAAACTTCCACTTTTTTCTTTAAGAACATTATTCTCATCCCTTCATTAAAATAAATTTTATTTGTATTTAATTTTATCTTAATTTTAAGGGATTGCAAGTGTTTTTTGTATTCGGAGTGGAATTAAAAAAGCATCCCGAATGGGATGCCTTGAATATTAAATATACAAGTTTACTTTAAATAAACTCTTCTTAGTATGATGTCCGTTAGGATACTTTCTTACATTAAAGATTCTTACCAAATTTCCCTTATCGGCTGGCTCAGGACCACAAGAAACATGATCACGTTGATAATAGAAGTTATCCGTTGAATCGCGATGTATATCACTCCAACAATAGCCCTGTTTCACAGATTGATTCGTAAACTGAAGTCCTTCAGTCTTTCTCATATGATAATATCCTTCAACGTATCTTCCGCCACGCTTGAAATATTGTTGCTGGCTAGGAATAATTAACATTTGTTCAGGATCTGGCACTGCACTCAAGTGGTGGTAATCTCTTGTAAAAGTATTTAGAGCTGCAGTTATATACCATGATTTAGTATACATTTTCAGAGCATTCAAGTTTAAACCATAGTCATAGTATTTCTCAGGATCAGGTTCTTTTCCAGTTGATTCCCATTCTTTAATGGCAGGCATAATATAGTCGATTTCACCTTTTTCAACAACCCGATCTCTAAAAATTGGTTGTCCTTTAGAAATCGAACATGGCATATCAGATAAACTCCCATCAGGATAACATTCATCTGGCGCTTTGGCTGTTATTTTCTTAGTAGCAGTATAGACCGTCAATCGACCTGGAAAATTCTTGCTATTATGAGCACTTAATTGAGCTGCAGACACATATTTTCTAGTTTTGAATGCCATATGATAATACTTTTTACCATTAATGTATCTATAGCCATTACTATAAATATTTCCGTACCATTCTTTATTAATCATATGTCCATGAATGTCATAAGTTTGAATGGGTCTTTCCATCACAACACCCATAAACTTACCAATTCGCTTAAACGGATCACGTGCACCATTACATCCTTTCAAGTAATGCATTCTACCTACAGATGCATTAACAGTAGCAGGATGATTTGTTTGAACAACGCATAGTAAACTTAATCCTAAAGCAATTAAGAAAACTATCTTTTTATTGATCTTCATCTTTATCCTAATACTCCTTATTCTCTTCATTCTATAATCAATACGCGTGGTGCTAGTTAAATC
>NZ_AZFO01000058.1 GCF_001436305.1 Lactobacillus ultunensis DSM 16047
TTTAACTAGCACCACGCGTATTATATATATGTGGATATGAAAGTTAATAATTTCTTCCATATTATATTGTGGAGTTGGAGAATCTCAATGGTAGTATGTGGTTTATTTTTAAATTTTATTGCTACAACTACTGAAGTATTATTAGGATTGATTGCTGTAGCTCAGCTTCTGATTAGTTCAGTATTAATAGGGTATATTATCGAAATTGTTAAAAATGGAGGCAGCAAAATAGGAAGAAAAAGTATATATATATTCTGTTTATGCTTATTATGTGTAACATATTTTCTAATGACTATTAAGAAAGAACAGTTAAGCAATAACTCTACCAGTAGTTTAGATATTAGTACACAAGTAAAAAGAATTCCTAAAAAAGATAAATGTCAATTAAAGAATATTAAAAGAATAGTTAGTCAAAAACTTAAATAGTTTAATTTTAATAAGGTTGAATGAGTGTCGTATAAAATGGATAGTAAAGAAAAAAGGCAGTTAATCGTTATTGGGAATGGCTTCGATCGTCAGTGTGGTCTCGAGACTACATATGATAATTATTTTAATACTAGATTTGGTATTAAATGTACAGAAGAGGTTAATAAAGCTTTTTATAGAAATACTGATATCGATGACATACAGAAAGATTTCTACGATAATTGTGAGAAAGTCTTAATAGAAATTTTCAAATCGAAAGAAACAAAAGATAGTAATTTAAACATAGGTGACATTATAAATGATGTACTATCGTCTTTTTTATTGCCGCTTAATGAAGAGTTAAATAATAAAATAAATACTAAAACAAATGCTAGTCAGATGTCCGAAGCATTGCGTGCTCATCAAGAATTATTGAAAAGATTAGTAGATAGGTCTAAGGAGATCTTAGAAGCTAATTATTCAAAGTGGGATTTGATTTTTTTGTCAGCAAAAGTGTGTTTAACTTCTGATCCGTTAGCTCATTGGCATGATGTTGAAACTATGATTTACAGAGTTGTAACTTGGGTACTAAAGGATAATATATTTAAGTTTTGTCAAAATTATAGTGAAGATAATGAAAATGAATATTTTGATAAAACCTTTTACGGATATGAATTTAATAGTAATTTGCAAAACAGCAAAACTATTTTTAGAAGAATAATAAATATTTGTTTTCACGAAGATTCAAAAGTAACAACTAAAGATGATCTTGCTATAAAAATGCTTGATGATCTTAATAGTTTTGAACGGAATTTTGCTAAATTTATTAATGATCAAGTGAATTATGAAGATGATGTAAGTAGAAACAAAAAGGACTACTTGAACAGTGCTAAAGACTTATTGAAGAAATTAGTCTTTCCTAATTTTGAGATGTCACCAGATTCTGTAATAATTGATGTGCTAAATTTTAATTATTCTTTAGATGAATCAGATTTTTTAGAAATGGCGATACCTAACGTACATGTAAACAGTTGGACTAATATTCATGGAATTGCTGATTATGCTAAAAAATCTGTTCAATCCTCACCGCCAATTTTTGGGATAGATAGCCATGACATTTTCCCATCTCGGAGAGGGGAAGGAGTAGATTTTAATGATCCAAGAATATTCTTTACAAAAGCATATAGGCTAATAAATAATCATGTTAATGATATAAGGAATAGTTCTTTTCAAAAAAATGTAGATGTAATAACTTTTATGGGACATTCACTCAATAAAGCTGATTATTCATATTTTGAAACTATTTTCGATATGTATGATATTTTTCATAGTAATGTTAAATTAGAGTTTTATTACTATAAGGGTTACAATAAGTTTTCTATAGTGGAAGATCCTAAATTAAAAATCAAGCAAAGTGAAAGAGAAACTATTAAAAAAGTTGTGAATTTATTAACTACTTATGGTGAAACACTTAAAAATGAGCATGGTGAAAATATAGTAAATAAGTTAATGCTTGAGCAACGTCTTGACGTGCACGTTAATCCTCAACAGGAATAAAAGGTAACGCTATAAAAGTACATTAATATAGGCGAGAAAAAAAGTTTAAAAATTTATATATGTACCAATGGAACAGACATATATTTAACTATTACGATAATGACTGGTTTCCACCAGCGTAAGCGTTGTATATTTTGGTGAATTATTGACTTAGCCTTATCTCTTATAGGATAGGCTTTTTTAATTTATGTTTGCGATATAATTAAGAGAATAAAGTAACATTATTAATTATATATTATTAGAGAGCGTATTGGTTATGAAAACAAAGATGTTAGAAGAATCTAATAGTCGAATTTGTTATGAGTTAGGGAAAATAAAAGAAGTAAAAAACGATGAATATGAAAAAGAAAGATGTGCTCAAAATATTGCAAGTGATTTACGAAATCTAGTAGAAGCAATTATTAGAGAAATTTATGCTGTGGACAACAATAAAGTAGTTAATCATAGGCAAGAGTTTAAAGAAGATGCTGAAAAATATGTGAAAAGTCAAAGTAAATATAGGGAGTTAATAAGAATACACGATTTATTTCAGTCTTCTTTTGGGCATTTTGATTTAAATCAATATAGCACTGTAAGATTATTAATAACAAGTTATTATACTTATTTAAGAAAAATTAAAAAATTTATAAACATCTTTTTAATGAAGATATCTTACAGAATTTAAGTAACATCCAATATTTATTAGAGAAAAATCCTAACTTGGAACAGTATCACGATTCAATTGCTTCCGTAATTAGTGAAACGAAACCAAGTAAAATTACTATTCATAGAAAATTTACTATAAAAGATGTAATTCCTTTTTTTGTTAATAATGAATTGTATTTTCAGATTACTTATTATCCTAGTTACTCAAATGGGGATAATTCAGATAGACAGATCGCATTTACAAAACTAAATATTTTTACTAAGTATACTGTTGAATTATCAATATCGAAAACCAAAATAAAAGTAGATAATACATCGATTCCGATAGCAGTAATTACTAACTGGCGAACTTCGATCACTCCAGGTACTTATAATAATATGATTAAAATTTTTAAAGGAGGCATTGGAAGAGAAATTAGTAATGCTGAGGCAAATACTTGGAATATGTATTTAACGCAAAATAGGCTTTCATTTTCAGATCTGTGTCTGGTTTATAATGATGATAAATTTCAGAATGTACTTTTAACTATTACGAAGGAATCTGGAACAATATGTATTTTTAGTAAAATTTTAAACGAAGCACGGAAATTAGTAAGAGATACTAATTTTTCGAATCGTAATACTTTATTGTATTTATTAAGTACAATGAATAAAAATGTGATATCTGATCAATATGATCCTAAATTTAATGAAAAGGCCCACCTTTACATTTCACCTAAATGTTATGCCTTCGAGCGTCATCCATATTATTGTTATCTAATTCATCATAAACCGGCTTTTAGAGATATTTTAACTGCTCGTATATTACCTGGGGATTATATAGGCGATATCTTGGCAAGAATTATTAGAACAAACATCCAGAATAATATATTAGTGTTTATTCCTGTAGATCAGATAAGAGATGAAGTGAATACTAATTATTTCTTAAACCAGTATTTAAATATTTCAACTGATGATAAATTAAAATATTTAATGGATAAGTATAACGCCAAATCGCTTCCAAAAAATCGGATAGTATTAACACCTTCAAAATATATAACTATAAACCAGTATCTTAATGAGTCTAAAGAAATAATTTCTAAGTTTAAAAAAATTGCATCGTATACTACTAATTTAACAAGTAGGGAAATTAATAACTTAGAACATGTGTTAAAGAGTAAGAATCAATATAGTTCAGATAAGATAAAAATAATCTCAGAACTATTTAAAAATACGTCAGTAGGCGTCATATATGGTGCTGCTGGAACTGGAAAGAGTACATTTACCAATCTCGTTGCTTCTTGGTTAAAAGATGAAACAAAATTATTTTTGTCTAGTACTAATACTGCCGTTGAAAATTTACGTAAAAGGGTTAATCATACCAATGCACAATTTTCTACTGTTGCTAAATACTTGTATCCTATTAAAAAAAATGCTGAAATTATTAATAATTATGATTTATTAGTAATAGATGAATGCAGTAGTATTTCGAATGCTGATATTTTGCAAGTAATATCTCATACGAATGCTAAAAAAATCTTATTAGTTGGTGATCCATCACAGCTGTACTCTATAGATTTTGGTAATTGGTTTGCTTTATTGCCATTCTATCTAAAAGACTGTTGTTATACACTTTCTACCCAAAATAGAAATAAGAGCAAAGATTTAGAAATTTTGTGGAATAATTTAAGGAACTTAGATAATTTTAAAAAAATTTCCTCAGGAAATCGGGATAGGATTCCAGAAGGACTTGCAATTAACGAGGTGTCTCGTGACTTAAATAGTAATGTATTTAATAATTTCCAAACAGGTGAGATTATCTTGTGTTTAAATTATGATGGCTTATATGGCATAAATAACTTAAACACATGTCTTCAACTTAATAATAAACATGATGCTGTAAAATGGAATGATCATGTCTATAAAATTGGTGATCCAGTGTTATTTAATGAAACGCAGTGTTTTCACAACTATATTTATAATAATATGCAAGGAATAATTGAAAACGTCGAAAAAGATGAAAATACAATAACTTTTACTATAAAAATGACTGATAAAATCACATCGACAAATAATGAGTTTAAAATACTTCGACAAGATCCTTATACTGAGATTCAAATAAGTGTAAATAAGCCAAATAAAGATGAAGGTGATGATGAAAATAGTATTGTACCTTTCCATATTGCGTATGCTATTTCAATACATAAATCACAAGGGTTAGAGTATCAAACTGTCAAATTAGTAATTCCCCCGGAACAAGCAGATCAGATTGATCTTCATAATTTCTATACTGCAGTTACTAGATCAAAGAGTAATTTATTTATATATTGGTCAGAAGAAACTGAGAGAAAAGTTATTAATCATTTTACAAATACTAATGAACAACCCAAACTAAAAAGTGATTATGAAAAGATCTGTCACTATCGACCAAGTAATTAAGCACAATATTTATAAATATTGTGACTAATTACTGTAAAACTTAATATGATTGTAGCTGATGAAGCTTTACATAAAAACAACTTTGAGTTGAGTAAGAGGTTAAAGAGGAAGTATTGTTAATTATATAGGCTGTTTCATTTTTAATAGGCAACTTTTTGGTTTAATTCTAAGCATCAAGTATCGTAAGTGTCAAAAAAACGAGTATATTGAAAGACTGTCCTAGGTGTTTTGACTCATTGGCACTCTTCCTAAAATATAAAGGTAGATAGAAATATGACAATGTTTTTTATCTATCTTTTTTCTCTATAATAATGATTAACATTCTATAAGAAATCCTGTTGATAGAGAGTAAATGCAAGGGATCAAGCAGTTAATAAACTGTTTGGTTCTTTTTCTGGATGGGTAGTTTTTCTTCTTGCTTTTATCATACGGACATCCGGATGGGGATCATAGTCCGATTG
>NZ_AZFO01000059.1 GCF_001436305.1 Lactobacillus ultunensis DSM 16047
CTATTTAGCTTAGAATGTTTTATGCTAAAATAGCTCCATAAAAATTTGGAGGACATCATTATGAAAACATGGAAAATAAGTGGAGTAATTCTGTTGGTAATTTGGCTATTTGTAGCAGCATTTATCTGGTTCAGAAGCGTTGATGGAGCAGGAATAATTCAGACGCTTCAATTAAAAGAGATAACTTTAATGATTTGGGGAATTTTTGCGGTTCCATTCGTAATCGGTTATATAATTTGGGGTATTGTTTTAAAAAGAAATACTCATAAGATGGGACAATAAATAAAAGGATTGCTAGATGAATAGCAATCCTTTTTGAATCTATCTGTTGAATTTGAGAGCATTGACCATAAAAATCGCCATCTATTTTATGGGATGACAACATATTATTTTATCCAATCTAAATAAGAGCTGTTCAAACTATAGGCTTCAAATCCCATATTGTTTAGTTTTTGGGTTACTTGATTTGTTAATGGGCAAAGTCGACCGCGGCAATAAACAATAATTGGCTTATTTTGTGGCAGCTTTTTTAGATACTTATCAACTTTATCAAATGGAATATTGATTGCACCTGTGATATGTCCTTCATTATATTCATGTTCAGTTCGTGCATCAATAAGGAGACTTCGAGATACAATTTCTTTAGCATTAGCCAAAGAAATTGTTTTTACACCAGGCTCACTGTTAGCTTGGTTTTGAGCATTTTTAAAATCGAGTATTTCATCTTCGCCAATATCAATTAGTAAATTAATCAGGTTATAGATTTTATAATTAGCCATATTGTAAATAATATGATTTCCTTGTTTGATAGATTTTACTAAATAAGCTTTTTTTAAAATTTGTAAGTGACGAGAAGTGTTAGCAATACTAAGTTTACTTTCTTTGGCGATAGTTTCTACTGTACTAGGGGCTTGAATTAAAAGATGGAGAATGATTAAACGACTATCGCTAGATAAACTTTTACCAATTTGAGCTAATTCGGAAAACATTTGCCGTTTATATTTTTCTTGATTATTCATGTTAACTCCAAAGTAATAAATTATTATATTGAATAATTTATTTTCTTATAATTAATTTGTCAAATGTTTATAGTCTAGTCACGAGAAAATGATTACTTAGTAGGGGCAAACTAAGTAATCATTTTTTATATATTTTTTCTAATTTAAGTGTAATACGTCAATTAATGAAGAGTAATTGACATCTCTACTTTTGTAATCTTTAAGTAATTTATTAATTAAGGTATCAAGTTGTTTTTGCTCGTCGTCACTAAGGCTACCATAGGCTGCTTGAGCAATCTTATCAGCATTTTGGTTAAAGTCTTCTACGGCCTTAATACCCTTTTCTGTAAGAGTAAGCTTGCATTCAGTGTCGTTAATATCTTCTTTAGTAATCAATTTGTTTGTAGTAAGGGCTGAGATAGCATCCTGAAGTTCACTCATTCTGAAATTATATTTGAAAATGAGATCTGTACTAGTTAATTCATTATTATTTTTGCTGAGTGCTCTTAGTAATTTCTTGTGAGCTTTAGTATTAGGAAAAGTACTTGTTTCATTGTAGTTTTGAGGATTTTCTAGATGAACTTGCTTCTTTAGTAAAGTTTGATATTTTTCAAATTCTTTTACATCAAGAAATAATTTTGTTGTTGCATTTGTCATAATGTTAAACCTCCAATACTGATTTTCTTAATTTAGTGGATATTTTTTTAATAGCTTTAGTTATGTCTCGCTTCCTTAGTTAAAATCTCTAATAATAATAGAGCTTGTGAATTGCTTAACTTGAGTAATTTCTTCTGGAGTAGGATGACCACGATGAAGAATGCCATGATGTTCCAAGGAAAATTGACCACGACAATGAAATTCGCGTTTATCCACAGGTATGCCGGCGGAGGAAGCAATTCTTTTAATTTCCGGATAAGTAGATGAAAGTAAAGCTGCTGTGCTTACATTAATAAGTTTTCCTATTTTAGCTCCAGGATTTTTTAGAAATTTTTTAACAGGTGAGGCAACACCTGCCCAATATACTGAATCGCATAAAACAAAAGATCAACGTTATGTTTTAATGGGTGACTTACAGTTTGAGCCTCAACACCAGCAGTATTAGCTACAGCATCCGCTAATTTTTTAGTATTTCCTGTTTTAGAATAATATCTTACAGCGATTTCCATTTTTGTAGTCCTTTCAATAAAAGTAATATTTATGTCAAAAAATTAAGAGACTGAAATCAAAGATTATTTTGGCCAATGGCGTTTGATGAAGAGAGCACGGCCACCGGCTTCTTCTATTGCATATCGTAAGGGATTCTTTTTATAAAAATCTTGATGATAATCTTCTGCTGGATAAAAAGTAGAAGCGGGTTCGATAGCTGTCACAATAGGTTTATTGAACCTTCCACTTTCTGCTAATTCTTGTTTAGATTTTTCTGCTGTTGCTTTTTGTTCCGGTGAATTGTAATAAATTACTGGTCGATATTGGTCACCTCGATCTTGAAATTGACCCATTTCATCGGTGGGATCAGTTACTTGCCAATAATATTGAAGTAACTGTTTGTAAGACATTAAATTGGGTTTGAATGTGATTTTTACTGCTTCGGTGTGTCCAGTTGTACCAGAACAAACTTCCTCATAAGTGGGATTAGCAATGTCTCCGCCTGTATAACCGCTGGTTACTTTTTCTACACCTGGTAGAGTGTCAAATGGCTTAACCATGCACCAAAAACAACCACCCGCAAAAATAGCTGTGTCAAATTCGGGTAAGTTTTTGTCTGTCATTGTAGTATTCACCTCCTTTAATTAAATATTTTCTTATATTCGCCATATCCCTTTTCTTCTAATTGGCTGTAAGGGATGAAGTTTAATGCGGCCGAATTAATACAATATCGCAAACCACCTTCTTCAACTGGACCATCATCAAATACGTGACCTAAATGAGAATGCGCTCTTGGACTTTTAACTTCTATTCTTCTCATAAAAAGTGAATTATCGACTTTATAGTCAAGTTTTTTAATAGGTTTGGTAAATGATGGCCAACCACAACCTGCGTCGTATTTATCTTCGCTAGAAAATAAAGGTTCTCCTGAAACAACATCTACATAAATCCCTTTTTCGTAGAAATTATCGTATTTTCCTGTAAAAGCAGGTTCTGTAGCACCTTTTTGGGTTACTGCATATTGCTTTACGGTTAGATGCTTTTGATTTTCTTTATTCATAGGACATCCTCCTTTTTATTGTTAGTATTCAACTGATTAATTGAATACTAACACCATAGAAAATAAAGTCAAACTAAAACGCATTTTTTATTACTGATAAATCAGCAGTTTAAATTTTATTGCTATTATGATAATATTCAATTAACTAATTGAATATTTTTTAGAAAGGCAGTGCTTAAAATGAACGAAAAAATTTTCACAAAAGATGAATTAGCAAAATTTAATGGACAAAATGGGGAAAAAGCTTATGTTGCAGTAAATGGCATCGTGTACGATGTTACTAATAATTCTCATTGGCAAGGCGGAAAGCATCATGGCAATTTAGCAGGAAAGGATCTTACTGAAGCATTAAAAAAATCTCCACATGGTGATAAAGTACTAGCTAATTTAAAAGTAGTTGGAAAATTAAGTAGTAAATAACTTTTTTGTTTAATATTTTTAACAGGGTAAATTACGGAGGTTGCTTAACCTTCGTTTTTTTGTAAGTAAAAATAATTTTTAGAGTATAAAAATTGCCACACTTTTTTCTAGTGTGGCAAAGATTTAGTTATGAGGCAGTAACAAATATATTGAAACTAAAAGCAGGTTTTTATAAATTATCAATTTGGCGTCTTTCTGCATCCTTATTATTCATATTTGTGAAGCCGTATAAGTTTTTATCTAAAATTTTGTAGTGATGACCATCATTGTTTTGAAGATTTGTTTGTTGCATTCCCCACTTGGACATGACCAATAAAACTTCTCGTAAAGCTCTACCGTTATCTGTGAGACAATACTCAACCTTTGGTGGTACTTCTGGATAAATTTTTTTCTTTATAATTTTTTCTTGCTCTAACTCGTTTAATTGTTTTGTTAAGATTCTTTGACTAATTCCTGGTAGTTGACGCTTTAATTCACCCGTTCGCATAGGTTTATTTCCCAAATTACATAGGATGGAAGTTTTCCATTTACCTGCAATGGCTTTTAAGGTTACATCAACGGCTAATCGATAAATTCTCTCTGGCATGTACTTGTCTTCCTCTTATTAAGCAAATGTAACATTTTTGTTCTTATAGCACTTTAAAGTTCGTACTTACTTTTTATTAGTATATCACATACAATATCTTCAGTAATCAAAAATTGGAGGTTTGTAATGAGTAAATCAAAAATTAAGTTTGCTTTATTTGCTATGGCAACCACTTTCTTTGCAGTGGGCGTAACTGAATTTATCAGTGTAGGTGTTTTACCATCTGTGTCTGCTGAATTTCATGTCTCTACCAGTACTGCTGGACTAATAACTACGCTTTATGCACTGGGTGTAGCAGTTGGGGCACCTATTCTTACCTTGTTAACAAGTGGTTTTGCAAAGAAAAAGGTTATTATTGGAGCACTAATAGTTTTCTCACTTGGACATTTGTTAATTACATTTGCACCAACTTTTATTACAGTTTTAATTGGACGTTTTATTGCAGGAGCTGCTCATGGTTTATTATTTGCACTGAGTTCTATTATTGCGGCTGAGTTAGTTGGTCCATCAAAGCAGGCTAGTGCAATTGCCTTTATCTTTTCTGGATTTACGATTGCTACTGCAATTGGTGCTCCACTGGGTACTTCTATTAGTACCTTTATCAGCTGGCGTATTCCGTTTTTAGCAATTACTATTCTGGGATTACTTGCTTTGGTCATGAATATAATTGTTTTACCTAAAGATAAAGCTAACAATACGAAGGTTAATTTAGGTGCACAACTTCATATTTTTACGCAACCACATATATTATTAACATTATTAGTTACTATTCTTGGTTATGGTGGTACTTTTGCAACTTTTACTTATTTATCACCAATTCTTGAAAGGGTAACAATGGTTAAAAGTGAATACATTAGTATCATTCTTGTAATTTATGGAATTGCTATTGCAATTGGTAATAGTATTGGTGGTAAATTTGGCGATTCAAATCCTGTTACTGTTTTGTTTATGATTTTTATTATTCAAGGATTAGCTTTAATCGCATTTTACTTTACTACTCCATATTTTATTCCTGCCATTATTAATATACGCGTGGTGCTAGTTAAATC
>NZ_AZFO01000006.1 GCF_001436305.1 Lactobacillus ultunensis DSM 16047
GACCAGAAGGCGTTAAGGCCGGTACCTTAAAGTTGGTTGGCACTCAAGTAGATAAGGTTCATGATGAGATGCTCAAGTTATTAGAAGATAAATCAGCTTACGATAAAATGGCTAATGCTAAAAACCCATATGGTGATGGTCATGCCAGCGATCGTATCATGGATGATGTTTATTACTACTTCCATAAAGATGAAGTAGCTAAGCCAAAAGATTTTGAATAAACGGAAAAGCGGCAATTCCGCTTTTATTAGCTTTATAATTTTTCCTGTTGATGACTTACCTATATGATAAGCTGTTAACAGTTTTTTTATTGTATCAAAAAAGAGGACATGGTCCCCATACAATGAAAAATCCGTTCCACCAAATATTTTATGTATAAACGAAGGTATTACTATGTCCACTTACAATAATTCTATTAAATTTTCCCTTGATATTGAAGACCCTAACATAATTTTCGAAAATTATTTTTATCGCCTTGAATATGGCATCAAGCAGTGCTGATCCAGCCTGCTTGTCCGTACTGTGGCTCTGTCAGTTTGATTCACAACGAACGCTTGAAAACTGAACTGCCAATACCAACAGACCGGTAATTATCAGGCTATTTAAGCAAAGAGTATTGTGCCGAGCCTGCAATAAATGCTCAATGGCTCAGTCTCGGCTAACTGACAAATACTGCTGTATCTCCAATGCCTCTAAACTGAAAATCTTAAGCGCACTAACAGAAGACCGCTCAATGACCAGCATTGCCAGAGAAAACAATGTTTCGGTCAATACCGTCCAAAGAGTGCTGGGCAACTGCTCGCACCGTTTTATTGACAGCTACGAATATCTGCCGGCTCATTTAGCTTTTGATGAGTTCAAAGGGGTCGACCGACAGCTGCACTTTATCTGCTTGGATGGCGACAATCATCAAGTCGTTCAGATTCTTAGAACCCGCTATAAAAAGACCCTGCTTAAGTATTTTGGTCGTTTTTCACCTCAAGCCAGAGCCAACGTCAAAACGGTCACGATGGATCTCAACTTTTACTATCAGGACATTGTCAGAGCTTGTTTTCCTAATGCTCAAATTGTCATCGATCGCTTTCACATGATCCAAATGCTTACGCGCTCTTTCAACTCGCTAAGAGTTCAGGTAATGAAGACCTTTGATAAAAGATCCAGACAATATCAGCTACTCAAATCTCCTTGGAAATTATACTTGAAGAAGTACGATGACTTGGAAAAGGTTCATCCTCGCTACAACTGGCATTACAAAGACTGCTTGACACAAGCCCAAGTAGTCATGGAAGGCATCAGTGCCAATCCTGCCTTGGAGAACTCATATAACCTGATGCAAAAGTAAGCGTCAAATAACCAAGTGTATCGCCCCTGGCTCCTCTTTCGGCTATGATTAACTCATCAATTAATGGAGGTAATCATATGCTCGAAAAACGACAGCCAATTGTGGCGCTTAATCACCCGGCAAGGCCAAAGATGAATCGGCCATCACGTAATAATCTATTGCTCAGTTTGAAAAAGAACGATCTGGAACTGAACTTCTATAGCAGTTTAGATCCCGAAGTAATGAATAAGCTGCTTGAGAAGATCTTGCCATGATCAATTTAAGTGACTTAGGTCGGGTCTATATCGTTTGTGGCAAAACTGATCTGCGCAAAGGTATTGATGGACTAGCAACCTTGGTTAAAGAACAATTTGAGCTTGATCCTTTTAGTGGCAGAGTCTTCCTCTTTTGCGGCGGACGCAAAGATCGCTTCAAAGCACTTTATTGGGACGGTCAAGGTTATTGGCTGCTTTATAAACGTTTTGAAAACGGCACAATGAACTGGCCGCAAAATCAAAATGAGGTTCAAGCTTTGACTTCCCAGCAAGTCGACTGGTTGATGAAAGGCTTTGCAATCACTCCACACGAAAGCGCGCAATTTCTACTGATGCTTGACATTGTGCGCTTTTTTAGCATAATTTTAACTAACAAATTTGGGAGGAAGCAAAACCATGTCAGAAGAAACTTTAGAAAAGATTATTGCTCAACAAGCAGCCACCATTCAAAACCTAACTGATGAGATTAAGCTCCTCCGTGAACAAATAGCTTATTTAACGCAAAAGCGTTACGGCAAGTCATCAGAGCAGATGCCTCCGAATGGTCAAACAAGTCTGTTTGATGAAGAAGAACCGCAAGCAGATGACGATGGAGACTATCCCCGACGACATTAAAACTGTTACTTATCAAAGACATACTCATAAAAGACAGCGGGCTAAATTACTGGCCGCTTTCCCGGCTGAAGAGGTTCATCATGAATTGACTGATCGCAGCTGTCCTGACTGTCATCACAAACTGACTGAAATCGGCTCATATACAATTCGGCAGGAATTATTGTTTATTCCAGCACAGATTAAACGGCTCGACCATATCCAGCATGCTTACAAGTGCCAATATTGTAGCCAAAGAAATCTTAGTGATAAAATCATTAAAGCCGAAGTACCTAAAGCCCCTTTGAATCACAGCTTGGGTTCAGCTTCTTTAGTCGCTCATGCTTTATACCAAAAGTATGAAATGAAAGTGCCGGATTACCGCCAAGAAAGCTATTGGCGGAAAATGGGACTTGAAATTTCAAGACAGCACTTGAACAATTGGGGCTTGAAATGTACCGAGTACTACTTCAAGCCAATGTATGACTTGCTTAAAAGCAAGCTGCTAACTCAACCTGTCTTGCATGCCGAGGAAACCTACTATACCGTGCTGGAAAGTGAAACAGCCAAAACCTACTATTGGGTTTTCTTATCTAGCAAACATGATAAACAGGGAATCACGCTGTATCATCATGATCCGCACCGCAGCGGGCAAGTGGCACTTGATTTTTTAGGTAAGTACAATGGTTACTTGCATTGCGATATGTGGCAAGCTTACCAACAATTGCCTAACGCCACTTTGGTTGGCTGCTGGGCTCATGTCAGAAGGAAGTTCTTTGAAGCCGTGCCACAAAATGCTTCAGACAAGTCTTGTGCTAAACAAGGCTGGCAACGTTGCACGCAAATGTTCCGCTTAGAGAAAGAATGGGAAAAGCTAACTAATGAAGAACGCTATCGAGTTCGTCAAGAACGGCTCAAGCCACTGATGAAAGAATTCTTCACTTGGTGTAGAGAGCAGGAAGTTTCGGTATTGCCTGGTTCTAAATTGGGTCGTGCCATCAACTATGCTTTGAAACATCAAGAAACCTTTGAACATGTGCTGCTTGATGGCCGTCTAGAACTGTCTAACAATAAAGCCGAACGAGCCGTCAAGTCGCTCGTAATGGGGCGCAAAAACTGGCTTTTCTCTCAGAGCTTTACCGGTGCGCAGACTAGTGGCGCCATTTTAAGTCTGATCGAAACAGCCAAAAGACATGGATTAGATCCAGAAAAATATTTAAATTACTTGCTTCAGAAGCTGCCAAATGAGGAATTTTTAAACTCAACGACACTTGAGGCTTATTTGCTATAGCAAGAAAGAATCCAAAAGATCTGTAAATAAGGCAATTCAAAAAAGGTCATCTAAAGAGATGGCCTTTTTTGATAACCTATGACTGCACACAAGTGAGCGCTTTTCAATACACTCAGTTATTTGACGCTTACCTTGATTCTACTCCTTATCAACAGGATTTCTTATAGAATGTCAATCATTATTATAGAGAAAAAAGAGTATACTAAACATAACCCCAAAAGACTAGTCTTTTGGCAGTTTTTCACTTATTGAGTGCTAAATATTTTATTACTGAATTGCCTTAGAATAATTATAAAATTGATGTGTGTGGACCAAATTTATAATAGTGCGATTCAAATGATTAGCACATGCTATTAAAGCTACCTTGTCATGCTTATTGAAAGGTGGCTTTTTTAGTTTGTAATAATAATCAATTAAATGATTTTTAATTTTGCCCTGATTTCGTAACATGCTTCGAATCATATCTGTTTCAACGGCTCTACCTTGACTATTACCTCTACGATTGATCGTATCGCCTTTAAGATATTTACCAGACTGATATATATCTATTTAGATCTAACCCCAAAAAAGCATTGAGCTGCTTATAATTATCAAAGCGAGCAAGATCACCAGTAAAACCGAGTAATAGAGCACTATTTAATTGCCCAGCTCCTGGAATACTAGAAATAATTTTAAAATTATTCAGGGAAACAGCTATCTTAATTAATCTGTTTTGAATATACGTTATTTCTTTATTATAATTTTCTACCTCATTACAATATTCTGAAATAACTTCAATTTCTAAAGAATCTGCTGGAACGGCAGGATAAGAATTTTTAGCTGCCAACCAAACTTGAGCACAATAATTTTGAATTACATCTTTGTGTATTCGTCTACTTACAGATTGGTAAACTCTATCGGTCATTTCTTTAAGAGTTAGCCCTACCAAAAAATCAGGATGACAATACATCCTAAATATTTGAAGAGCTAAAACCGCATAAGCATTTTTGAAAATTTTAACTCTGGAAAAGTAAGCTCTAAACTGGAGCGAAGAAAATTGAGTATTCTGGTTCTACATTTAATTAATTGCTTATATCTCAAGGATAAAATCCGTAAAGATTCATAGGGCGAAGTAGATCGTTTATTACAATGTTTCTTTATTTCTGTTAATTGTGTTGCACCTAATAAGGCCAATTTAAATGAATCGTTCCTATCAGTTTTATTTCTTCTCAAAGAGGCCATTCTTAATTTTGCTTCTAAAGGATTTAATTCATAAAACTTAACCTTCTTACTTTTTAGATAAGTAGTAAGCTGGGCTGAATAAACACCTGTAGTTTCAAATATTATTATCGTATTGGACTTAATATACGAATTTAATATTTGAAAGCCACTCTTATTATGTTTAAATTTAAAAACTATTTTTTCCGCTTCTTCTGTTATCAAAGTTGCATGACTTTCACCTTGACTAACATCAATTCCAATAATATTCACTTAATCACCTCATTTTAATCAATTGAGGTAAATATTTATTTTCAGCTCCATTTCTCGATTATACGATCTCTAAGATCCTCACCCTTAATCTAGTTTAATTGAAAATAAATATTTATGGGCCCGTTTGACAATCGAATTTAATATTCCATCCTGTTGTCGACCTCACCCTCAATCTAAATATAAGAAAAAAGGCAGATAAAAACATCGTCATGTTTCTATCTACCTTTATACTTTAGGGTGCTTGACAAAGAACCCTTTTCTCCTTATAAATAGTACGTAAGCGTCAAGTGTTGTTGAGTTTAAAAATCTTTTATTTGGTAATTTCTAAAGCAAGTAATTCAGGTGATTTTCTGGGTCTAAGTCACGTTTTTTACGTTTCACTGTATCTAGAATTAGAGATACTAATCATTTACAACTTCAATTTTCTTTACAGATCGTATCAATAAAATATCTAACAATAATTCTGAAGCAAGTGGAGCCCACGCAGCTCCACTACCGCCCCAAATTTTAATAAAAATTAAGTTAAATATTATCGTAGCAACAACACTTATCATAAAACATAAACTATACTGTTTATCATGACCGCTACCTAATAATATTTGAACTCCCCAAAAGTTATTATCTATTGATACAAAGAGCCATAATAACAAAGGAATCAACCAATATGACTTAGTAGCGTAATTAATTCCAAACGCTATTTTAACTATTTGATATGAAAAAAGTGAAAATATTATTGTAGGAATTAAAAATAGTACTAACAATCGTTTTCTCACTTTAAGAACAAACTTTTTTCCCTGTAAAAAGGAAATTTTCATTTTTTTACTTACAACTGGAAATAAAATAGTACTAATCGGATTCCACATCAAAATTAATGTATTAGGAATTTTTTGTATGGCGGAAAAAATCCCAACAGTAGATGAAGTATCAAAAAAAGTTAGGAAAGTTACTCCAATTGCTCCAAACACCTTTGAAGTAAACTGAGTAGTAAAAATATACCATCCATTTTTTAATTCAGAAAATATTTCAGTGTAGTTAACCTTTACAAAGCTAATATTGTATTTTCGCTTGGCTATTCCCAATCCCAAAAGGTTACTAATTAAAGGAGCTATTGCATACAAATAACAATATATTAATAAATCATCTATTCCTTTTACATAACAAAAAATCAAAATCATTGTTATTGTTCTAGCTATTATATTAGTTATAGCAATATATTTCATATCTTCAAGGCCTTGAAATAACCAATTTTCTTGAATTGTTGTAGCAAGCAGCATAATCATAAGCATCCAATAACTTAAAATTTGAATAAAATCAGGATGCCAAAAATATAAATATATAATCGAAAAAATGATACAAGCTGCAAGTAATAGCAATCTAGCATATAAAATTGTAGAAAATAGCTTATTGATATTTTTTTTATTTCTTTTGATTGCAATCTCTCTAGTAGCCGACATTGCAAATCCATACTCTACTATAACCTGTAGATAACTAACTAAATTAAATGAAGCAGAAAAAACACCATATTTAGAAGTTCCCAAAATTCTCGTTACATATGGAAGGGTTACTAATGGAATTACCGTATTAAACAATTGCAATAGGTACATCCATATTCCATTATTCACAGTTTTACTTTTAAGCTTATTCTTAATTGATTTCAGCATTCTAACCCCTCAATGTATTAGCAGAATATAATACTAAAGAAATAAAAAACGGCATTATTGTTATGTAATCCATCCAGTAATAATTATAGAGAACCATGCCTAATGTCATATAAAAAGTTAACCCAATCTGGCAAAAAATCATATTATCAGTTATTAATTTGTTTCTTATTACTTTTACTCCGACAATTAAGCCTTTGATAAATGGAAATAAATATATAAAAGATCCTATTATTCCAAACTCAACTAAATTCATAAAAAAGCCATAGTCTACCACATAAAAAGTATAATACGTAAGTTTTATTTGATCAGGTAAAAATCCTGTTCCTAATAAGACATTAGAATTTCTCCATAATCCATAAAAATACTCTATTCCATTTAACCGAGCGGCGGTCGAGCCACCATACATTGAATCAGTTGTCGAGAACGACTGAAGAAGTCCTACAATATTATCATAATAAGACATTATGATGGCAAATAATAATAACAACAGTAACAAGTAATTTAAAACTTTATTTTTTGAGAATTTATTTTTAACGTAGATTAAAAATAAGACAGTGAATATACCTATAACAGCTTGCATTCTAGATTGGTAAACAATTGTTGTATACATAAACCAAAGCACTAAAAACAAGCCATACAATATTTTATCTTTTTTAAGATCACTATTTAAGACTTTAACTGTCGAATAAACTATTAACAAATTATCTAAAAAAGTACCTGATAGTCTTGATAAATTCAAATTCCCCAGTTGTCTAGTCCATGCAGTTCCAGACTGCCCTGAAAAATATCCTGGTGCTATGTTTATTCCTTTAAAATTAAACATAAACCACACTACTATTCTAAAAAACAAATAGATATATCCTATAATTACTACTTGTTTTAAAAAATCTCGTTTATCTTTTTTTAATACTTCTAATATTGGATAAGTTAATAACAGCAAAAATACACCATTATATCTTTGAACAGCTTCTTTTACAGATAATTCAGGCATAAATTGTTGTATACATCTAAAAAGCTGGATAAAAAAAAGTACAATTATCAAAGTTAAATACAATACATACTCGCTATTCATTTTTATATGATGTTTATTTAACAAAAAGACAAAAAAAGTAGCTATCGAAATAATAGAAGATAGATACAACCACGTAATAGATTTATTATAGTTTATATTTAGAATTCCTAAATTAAGTATTACCACTAATAGAACTATTAATTTATATACTTTTAAACAGCTTATTTTCATTATTTAGATATACTTTCCTTCTATAATCTGATATATTTGCTCCGCTCTTTTATCCCAATTATTCTGTAACAAAAAATTTCTTCTTTCTGTTTGTGAAAACTTTAAAGATTTAGTATTGACTATTCTTCTTATTTGAGTGAAAAATTCTTCTTCGTCTTTATAGAAATATACAAAATTATTAAAACGTTCTACTTCTGGATACTTAATTGTAATTATATCTTTATTAAAATTGATATATTCATATAATTTCACAGGATCCACTGATTCAATAATTTTATTTAACTTAAAGGGCATAATTAAAGCCCGTGCATTCTTAATATTTTCATAAAGACGTTCATGTTCTACAGTACCTAAAAAATGTATTCTAGGATCTAATATTTTTATATCATCATCGACAGGACCTATAATAGTATATTCTAAATTTGGAAAACGTTTTAGACTTTTCTTTAAAAGATCAAAATCAAACCATCTAGCAACAGAACCTATATAAGCTAACTCAATCTTCTTATCTGAATATATTTTAAAAGGGACCTTCAGAATTTTACCCGAAAAGCCATTTCTAACTAGATGTAGCTTTTTTCTTATTTCATATCCATATCTTTTTATTAAAATATTTTGTAAATTAACGCTTGTAACTAAAACATCATCAGCTTTTTTTATTAAATCATTCTCCAATTCTTTTATTGTAGGATCATTATCTAAATTTAAATTATCATCCATGCAGTCATAAATAATCTTTCCATTATAATCTTTAGGTAAAAAATCAATTGATAATGGAGTAGTAAAATAAATTGCTTTGGGTTTCTTTCTTTTAATTAGTGATTTTATTTTTTGTGTAAAAATAAAATCACTAATTTTTTTAAACAAAAAATATTTATTTAATTTATTGGGTATCGTTACAAGAGGATGTAATTTTACATTAGATGTAGTCTTATTGTGTTGTAATTTGGACCTTTTAAAAGAATACTTATATATCACATTGACATCATAGTACTTTGATAATCCCTCAGCAATAAACTGTGGTCGCTGTTTAATCCAATACCAATCCAGTTTCATTAAATATAAAATTGATTCCATAGATTCCTCAGATTCTAATAAAATTTAAAAAGAATTCCTAATACAAATTCTTTAGCTAATTTAATAGGATGAATCCTAAATTTCTTTTGTAAACACCATTTTAATCTACTAACAACATTCTTTTTTTTATATTCCAATATTTGGTTAATAACATCTAATTGCGGTTTCGGAATTATTTGTTTGTATATTTCCATTATTTCCGCATATTCTTTATACATACAATCTTTTTGATCATGGGATCTCTTATACAAATTTTTAATTTTTTGTGTCAAACCTGCTCTAGATCCTACTACATTCCCCTCATGCTGTCGATACAATACAGCTCGATATTCCCTATCAAAAAAGACCTTTCCACCAATGGCAAGGCATACCTTATGAATCCAATCATCATGCATTAAAAGATAATCTGGTTTTCCAATTCTTATTTTCTCTAATAGGGAGTAATTGAAAACCATAGTACACCCCGTACAATAACTACATACTACTGATTGATTAAAAGTGGAAGTTGTAAAATGAAAATTGTTTTTTAAATATCTTCCATCTTGATCAATTCGTTGAAAGTCAGCACAATACAAGTAAGGTTCATCAGAAGTAGAAATTATATTAATTGCCCTAATAAGTTTATCACTTTTCCATATATCATCTTGATCACTAAAAGCAAAGTAATTGGCTTGAATCTCACTCAAGGATTTAGAGTTAATTATGTCAAGAAAACTTTTAGCCGGTCCCAAATTTCTTCCTTTATAATACTCTAATTTTCCTTCTTTTTGATATTCATTTAAAATTTTTAATGTATTATCAGTCGAACCATCATCTCGTACAATTAAATGTACACTTACTTCTTTTTGATTTAATATACTATTTACTTGTTCTTTTAAGTATTTTTCTCCATTATAAGTAGACATCATAACTATAACGTCTTGATTATCAAACATATTATACTATTAAACCTGATTTTCTAAAATTCGTTCATATACTGTTTTTTTCCCATCAATTTTTTTCTTATATACGTACTTATAAGATAATTTATTAAAAACGGACGGAACTTGATAATTAGGTAAGGTAGAATTTAACTCTTTTTCCATAGAAAAAACCTCTTGATTATTTGGCAATACTTCATCAACCTCCGTATGAAACTCAATCACATTATTATATGCTACTGTGATTGCAGAATCTACTAACAAATATGCCATTAAAGTATTTTCTTCCATCGCATAACGAATTAATATATCTTTTATCAATTGTATCCCCGGGTTACCTTTTCCACTTGCCATTAGAAAACCAGTCCATTTTCCTTGACAAACATGCCAGTCAGAATATTTTCCATGTTTAATTGTAAAAAAGTGAGACTTTTCATAATCATACATCCTTTTCTCAACATAAACTGTAGAATCAATCCATATTCCGCCATATTTGGCAAGCAAACTAAATCTCAAAATATCGGACAAAAACGTTAAACTAAATATTTTTCTATTAACCTTGTTAAGTACTTCGTTAGGAATATCAACGTATTTGTCATAATTATTCTTATTAATAACTACAACGTTCTTATCACAAT
The DNA here is from genome assembly GCF_001436305.1 of Lactobacillus ultunensis DSM 16047. GTDB lineage: Bacteria > Bacillota > Bacilli > Lactobacillales > Lactobacillaceae > Lactobacillus > Lactobacillus ultunensis. The sequence continues at coordinate 10,488 of NZ_AZFO01000006.1, forward strand.
ATATTTTTTTTATTCGATTAATACATGCCTTAACAATTTCTGGAGCCTGATCAATCCCCTGCCACCAACATATCCACACATAATTACTTTCAGAAATTAAACGATTTGAATTAGCACCCTTTTTATTACTATATTTTTTTATCACATCTTGATAATTGTCTTGGAGATATCTTGTTACTAATTTATATTTATAATGATGTAATTTATGTCCTACTTTATTTGAACTCTTGTTAAATAAAGTAGTTAATATTGACACAAGCAGAAAATAAATGCCAAAATCTTGTTTTATTTTTTTTATTTGCTTTATTCGTTTCATTATACATAATCCTGTAATACTAATGACCGTGCATTAAATCATCAACTATAATTTCAAATTTCCTGATAAACTTACCATTGTTACTACTTTCTCCAGTTTTTTTAGTAGTTATAATTCTATTATAATTTTCAATAGTTTCTTTTAATTGAGTTATTTGATAAACAGGAATTATATTATTCATCTGCTTCGCAATTAACTTTGTGAACTCAACTTGATGATTATTAACATGCTCATGAAATTTTTCTTGCCTCGGTACTACAATAGGAACCTTTCCAAATTGCAAAGCTTCAATAAAACTAGATGGACCTCCATGTGTAATTACAATCCTCGCTTTTTTTAAAGCTCCCTGCATTTCATCAAATGACATCATTTTATGAGCTTCACAATTTTGAGGTACATAGGTACTAAATCCAGTCTGAATAATAACCTTTTCTTTAATATCGCCATTAGCGACCAATTCATCAACTTTTTTAATTAATCGATTAAACGGTTGCTCATGAGTACCGACAGTCACAAATATCATAAAATCACCTAACTAAAAAATACTTCCCAAATTAATTGCTTTAGGATAAACCTTTTTCATTTCTTCCCATTCGACAATAAAACGATCAGTAATAGGATATACTAACTTACCAGTTAACGTTGGTTTGTCATAACGATCAAACACTTCAATATAAATCGTTTTTGCTCCCATTAATTTACCGATATAAAAAAATGGAACTGCTACCGCAGCACCACTTGAAATGATTAAATCAGGTTTTTCTTTACGGAGCACTTTAATAGCCAACAAAGTATTTCTAATCAGATTTTTCAGGTTACGGTTAGTAGGATAATAACATCCGTACATCCTTTCACCTTTTAATTTACTTCGAGCATCTTCCTTGTCGAAAGTTACCCAAAACCGATCTTTATTCTGCCAGAAATGTTTTAACATATATAAATGCGTTAAATGTCCACCACTTGAACCTACCAAGCATACTTTCATAGCTTCCCTCTCCTTTAGATATTGCTTATCTTATTTATTTGGCCATCAAAATTAATGTTTTCTTTTGTGACATTCTTCTCTAATTTATCTCTCAATTTGGAATCTAAATATAGTTTCTTAATACAATTCTCTAAATCTTTATCGTTAAGTTTAGATATTAATCCTGTTTTACCATTATCAATTTGTTCTACATTTGCAGGGAAATCAGATGTCACAATACATTTTTTCAAAATTCTTGCTTCTACTAGGGCAACACTATAACCTTCATGACGCGATGGCAAGACAAACAAATTACAATTCTTAATATATGGATATGGATTATCTCGCCTTCCTAATAAAATAAAGTTATTGTTTAAATTGAGTTTGTGAATCAATCTCTCTAACTTACGTCTATCTTTACCCTCACCAATAGCAAACCATTTAAAATGAATTCCTTCATCTTTTAATCGTTTAGCAGCTTTGACTGAAAGATCATATCCTTTTTGCTCAGTTAGCCTTCCAACTGTTACGATATTAAATATATTATTTTTAAATTCCTTAGGATAAAACTCTATGGACTTTTTTAAAATATTTTTAATATCTATAACATTATAAAAAACATCAGACTTTTCCCTATAATGAGGATATAAACTATCAAATGTTTTTTTTATTGCCTTCGATACCCCAAATATCTTACTATAATTGCTAAAATATCTCTCTACATTTACTATCCAGGGCATTTGTTCATCATGCAACCAAAATGCCTTTTTATCTGCATTAACATTCAAAGCTAAAAAGGCTGTTGTAAATGCACCATATCCATAAAAGTCAATCGCTACATCATAATGCGGCAAAAAGGGCATTCTACTATGTTTAGCTATTACATCATAAATTGGAAAGTATTTATTAAGGCCTATTTTCTTAATGGCTTTACCAGGTAAAGCATACATAGAGGCTAATGAATGATAAAATTTATTGTCAAATTTAATATATTCAATTTTTATTTTTTTCTTTAAGCGATAGCTATATTCTGTATCTTTATCCAGCAAAAGCAAAGTTATATTATATTTTTTTTCGTCCAAACGATTAAGAAATTCTATAAGTGCAACTTCTGAGCCACCACCACCAAGTGACTTCGCAACTACAAGTAACTTTTTCATAACTTCTAATAAGCTCCATTAGGATGAATCATAACTAGTATCGTCTTAATAATTAACTTAAAGTCTTCCCACAGGCCAGAATGATTAATATACATAATGTCAAGCCAGACCATTTCATCAAAGTCAGCTTGACTTCTACGTGTCACTTGCCACAGACCTGTGCATCCCGGCATCACTTCAAGCCGCTGTTTATCATAATCAGTATATTCTTCTACTTCAGAAGGTAGAGGTGGACGTGGACCAACTAGCGACATATCACCAATTAATACATTATAAAGTTGAGGTAATTCATCAAGACTATACTTCCGAATTGTATGTCCAATTTTAGTGATTCGCGGATCATCCTTGATCTTAAACATCGCACCATCAATTTCATTTTGATCCTCAAGTTGATCAATCATCTTATCTGCATTTACAACCATGGAACGAAATTTCCACATCTTAAATGGTCTCTCATCTTTGCCAATACGTTCTTGGGAATAAAATGCCGGCCCTCCATCTTCATGCCTAATCTTAATGATTAAAAACAAAAATAATGGCGATAGAAGAATTAACCCAATTGCACTTGCAATAATATCAAACAATCTTTTAATTGTATGATAAAAAGGTCTATTATTGACCTTTCTCGGATTAACTTTAAGTTTTTCCATCGCCATCATTTATTCCTCTTACCCTCTTACGAACTTTATCCTTATATTATAATACCTATTTTATTTCTATGTAGGCATTTTTCATATTTGTACGTTTAATTAAAAGAACCAAAACTTTGTTTTCTTCTTAAGCGGACGCCAATTAAGTTGGACATCATCACCATTTACAATTGCTCGCGCATTGTTTCGATACTGTTCAGCAAATTCTTTACCAAATTCATTACTTAGTTTCTTCAGTGCCTCGCTATATTCATACTGTCGCTTAGGTAAATCATGAGCATCTGAGGCAAAACAAGCACATTGTCCAGCTTCAATAAAACGGCGACTCATCTCTTCGATATTTTTACCAAAAGTACCAACATATGAACTAGCAGTAATCTGTACTAAGCAACCTTGTTCAATCAAATCTTGTAAGATCGTTGGTTTTTTTAATATTCGACTATTACGTTCAGGATGAACAACAACTGGTGTAATTCCACGTTGCATAATACTAAAGACCATATCCTGCGTATAAGTTGGAACATCATCACTTGGAAATTCCAAAAGCATATATTGTCCAGCTTCATCTAAGAAAAGTATATCATCCTCATCCAATGCCTTTGGTAGATCGCCAGAAATTCTCACTTCCTGTCCAGGAAACACTGTCAATGGTATCTTAGCATCATTCAACATATCTTGAAAGTTTTCGGTTAACCGAATCACATCTTTTTTGTGATTAACATATTTACCATTAAGCATATGAGGAGTACAAACCGCATGCGTTACCCCATCTTTAACCGCATCTCTTGCTAGTTTAATTGAAGTCTGCCAATCTTTAGATCCATCATCGACCCCAGGTAAAATATGACAGTGAATATCAACTAATATCATTATTTCTTTAACCTAGAAAACCAACTTTTCTTCTTCTTTTCTTCGCCGTAGCCATAACCATAACCATAACCATAACCATAACCATAACCATAACCATAGCCATAACCATAACCATAACCATAGCCATAACCTGCATTATCAGAACTAATATCATTCATAATGTAGCCCAAAATTCTGGCTTTGGCAAATCTAAGCATTTCAACTGAACGCTTAATCGCTAACTTTTGAGTATGCCCTTGACGAACAACTAAAATAATCCCATCTAAATGACGAGCTAATGATTGAGTATCAGATACCTCAAGAACAGGAGCTAAGTCAATAATTACAAGATCATAATGTTCTTCAGTTAAATCAATAAAGTCATGCATACGCTTGGAACTAATAAGTTCAGAAGGATTAGGTGGCATAGGACCCGCTGTTAAAACAGATAAATTTTTCACTCCACTATCTTGAATAACCTTATCAAGATCAACTTCTTTGGCACTAGATGAAATAACTGTACTGAGACCAACATGATTACTTAGATTAAAAGTAGTATGTACAGTTGGTCTGCGTAAGTCACCATCAATTAACAAAGTTTTACGACCTGCTTGTGCATATGTAATAGCTACATTCGCTGCTATAGTTGATTTTCCTTCACTAATATTAGCAGAAGTAAAAGCAACAGACTTAATATCATGATCAACAGCCATGAAGTTAATATTCGTACGAATGGTACGGAATTGTTCTGACACTGGGCCCTTGGGCTTAGCTACAGTAATTAACTTGGCACCCTTTTCAATTGTTTCATTAGTACCACGTTTTCTTCTAAAAAGTGACATAATATCTCCTTTAGCTATACTCGATGTCTTGTAAGACGTTCACGTTTATTAGGTTTATTCTTATTAATACTAAATGAGGATGACAAGTGGAAATGAGCTACTTGTCCTAAATCAGTTAAACCTAACTCTTGAGTAAGGTAATTATCATCACGAACTGTAGTATTAGTCATTTCACGAATAATAATCACAGCAAAACTTAATACTAATCCAATAACAAAACCAGCTAAAGTATATAATTTAACATTAGGTGAAGATTGAGTTCCCATAGTACCACGAGCAACAATAGTGACATTGTTTACACTCATAATATTAGGAATTTCCTTACTAAAAGTTTCGGCTACAGCATTAACTTCAGCTCTAGCTTTTGCAGGTGTATTAGATTCAGCGGAGATTGAGAAAACTTGTGATTGCTGTTGCGTATTAACTGAAATATTCTTAGCTAATTGTTTAGCAGATACTACATATGATTTGCCAGAACGTTCAATTACAGCCGGTTGAGCTCTTCTCACTAATCTACGTCTACCGTTTTCATCAATTCTATAGACAGCTTTTTTCGCCTTCTTAACTACTACAGTTGGATTAGCTAAACGATTAGAAGCTTCCTCTAAAATTTTATGACTAGTTACAATATCTTTATAAGTTGTAACCATTTGCATATTGGCTTGTTGAGTTACATAAGCCGCATTTGGATCGTTATTACGACTCTTTTGATTAACCAAGATTTGTGCACTTGAAGAATACTTAGGTGTAACTACAAATTCAGCAAGACCCCAGCCGATAACCGCAAGGCCAATACTCCACAGAATTAATGCCCAGATATGTCTACGACATATCTGAAGCAATTGAGTAAGATCAATTGTATTATCAGTTTGTTTTTGTTCTTGTTCCATCTATCTTTCCTTTATTAATGATTCATTACATAACTAGAATTATTAGCAGCCACTTTTACCTTAGGCAAGTTAAGAGCATCCCTCAACTTATCAGATACTCTCTGTCTCTCACCCTTACTTATAACTTCAATTTCCATAATACCAAACTTGGGGTTATTAGTTTGCTTACTTACACCCTGAGCATGATCTTGAGAAACATTGTCAGTAGCTTTACGATAATCCATCCCAATCTTATACATCTGATTCATAGTCAAATCGGTTTGCATTTCACTTGAAATTGAATTTAAGAATTTGGTATTTAATAATGTCGTCGGTGAGACAGATTTTTTAAGTAATCCCATTACAACACGACGATCACGATCTTGACGACCATAATCTTGCTGTGGGTCTCCGTGACGAAGCTGAGCAAATGCTAAAGCCTTTTTACCATTCATGTGATAAGTCTTGCCTTCTTCGAAGTGATAACCCATATTATCAAATGTTAATGGTGAAGTTACATCAACCCCACCTACTTGGTCAATTGCTTTCTTCAGACCACCCATATTAATCATGATGTAGCCATCAATTGGCACACTGTAATATTTATCCAATGTTTTAATGGTTTCACCAACCCCCCCTAATGTATAAGCTGAGTTAATCTTGGTTACGCCATATTGTGGGAAGTCAGGGAAGATCGCGTTCGAATCACGTGGAATAGATACAATTGATGTGCTATTAGTCTTAGGATTAATAGCCATCATCATCATGGTATCTGTCCGACCCTTCCAGTGTCTTCCCATAGCACCAGTATCGGTACCTAGCAAAAGAATATTAATTGGTTTCTTTTGCGCTAATAAATTATCGAGATTACGACCTCGATTACTCTTTGTTTGCTTGGCAACTGGAGTATACATGTTTTGCGTTGTATCACGCAAATTCTTGTAAATCAGGCCACAAGCAAAAAGTCCAATGACTACAACTACACCAATCACAATCCAAAAGCCGCGCCAAAACCTACGATGATGGTGACGGCGGTGATGATGGCGATGTATTTCATTGTTATTTGATTTTTTCTCTGCCATATTGATCCCCTTAATGTTTTCTACAACTTTTTTATTATATACTCGTTTCCTATGTTTTTACTAGGCTTGTAACAGTTTTTTCATTTAATTTTTATGCATTTATGACTTGGACATCAATTTCTTTCGCATTAAATCTTTTAACACACCTGACTTTTTCCTTATTATATCCAACTGTAATACAATATAATTAAGCAATAAACTAATAACGAGGTGTTTACATGATTGATAATCAACCGAAAAAAACTAAGGCATATATTGCCGGTGTGAACTTAAACGACCCCAACTTCGATTACTACATGACAGAGCTCGCTAACTTAACTGAGGCAGACAACATGGAAGTTGTTGGGCAGAGTTATCAAAATGCGGAATCGATTGTGGCCGGCACTTATTTCGGCTTAGGTAAGATTAACGAAATCAAGACGATGGCTCGCGGTTTGAAAGCAAAGGTGTTGGTTTTAAATGATGAATTAACGCCAGTACAAATTCGTAACTTAGAGAAATTAACTAAGCTGCGTGTAGTCGATCGAACTGAATTAATTCTAGAAATTTTTGCCAGTCGTGCTCGTACCAAGCAAGCTAAACTCCAAGTACAACTTGCACGCTTGCAATATGAATTGCCTCGCTTGCATCCCTCCGAGAACAACTTGGACCAGCAGCGTGGTGGTGGCTACGCCAACCGTGGTGCCGGTGAAAGTAAACTGGAATTGAACCGGCGGACAATCGGCAAGCAAATTTCAGCCATCAAGAAAGAATTAAAGGCTGTTGCTAGTCAAGAAGAGATCAAGTCAGCTCGTCGTAATCAGAGCCGCATCCCTAAGGTTGCTTTAGTCGGCTACACCAACGCTGGCAAATCGACTACGATGAATGGCCTGCTAAAAGAATTCGGTGCGGAGAACCGTGACAAGGAAGTTTTCGTCAAGAACATGCTCTTCGCTACTTTGGACACAAGCGTGCGGCGGATCGATTTGAAGGACAACTTCAGTTTCATCTTGTCCGACACCGTTGGTTTCATCTCTAAGTTGCCCCACAATTTGGTTGAATCCTTCAAGGCAACTTTGCAAGAAACTAAAGATGCCGACCTCTTGATCAACGTTGTTGATGCTTCCGACCCGAACATGGTTCAGATGATTCGCACGACGCAGAACGTTTTAGACGAGATCGACGTTAAGGGCATCCCGATGATTACGGCCGACAACAAGGCCGACAAGACCGATCGCAACTATCCGCAAATCGAAGGTAGTGATATCCTCTATTCCGCTATTGATCCAAAGTCGATTAAGATGCTGGCCGATTTAATCACTAAACGCGTCTTCGCTAATTACGAGAAACTTGAACTAGTATTGCCACTCGGCAGCGGCAAGGAACTGGCATACTTGCATGAAAATGCCCAGGTTTTGAGTGAAGACTACCAAGACGATGGCGTACACATTGAAGCAAATATTGCGCCTGACGACCAAGGACGCTTTAAACAATATTTGGTCTAGTAATAAGGAAAGAAAATGAAAGTTAAAAAAATGCTGTTATTAGCAGTAACAGCTCTAGCAGTTGGTCTGAGTGCAGGTGCACCGGTCCAAGCTGCTCGCTATAGCAAATCTGAAGCAAGGATTGTGCGCAAGTTTCAGCGGGACTACCGGGAATTAAGTCAGGTTAAATATAATGAAAGCAACATTTATTTAAGAAGACCTAACTTCAATGTTCCCTTCTCTGCAGGTGTGCTTAATCCGTCCTACATCCCTGCTTCGATAAATTATATCAACTATTACCGTTCATTAGTTGGTTTGCCCGAAGAAGCAAACAATGAGTCAGATAACGTTAATGCACAGATTGGGGCGGCAGCTCTTGCTTCTGTGAATGCAGCGCCTAATTTACAAGCACATGGTTTGTTGAACTATGTGAAGCCCGATTACATCAGCGATGCCGACTGGGATATCGCCGAGAGCTCAACATTGGGCAATCTTAACTTTCTAGAAGACGGCAGCGCTACTGCTGGCGATATCGTGACCGATTTGCTTCGGGAAGACAACAATATTGCCGGTAAGGGCAATATTGGCCACAGGGCTTTGATTTTATCGACACGGGCTACTCGTATGGGGATCGGTGCCGCATACGGCAGAATCAACAATATTTTGTATTCTGTGGAGAATGGTTTGTTCGCGGACGATATTTTGCGGGCTCCTGTGAAGAACCGCATTGTGTACCCTGCTAACCGTCTTTTTCCATATGAGCTAGTCGGCAGGAATACGCCGTGGTCATACTCTACAACTGACCGTATTTCGGGCAAGCCGAAGATCTATATCACGGATTTATCTCTTAAGAAGAAGCGGCTCTACCGTGCTATTCAAGTGAAGAATTTTGGCACGATGTTCTACGGTGAAGGTTATACGACGACGATTACTTACCGTCCTAGCAAGAAGACTAAGCTGGTCAACACGCACAAGTATCGCGTGCAGATTGGCAAGCATTATACATACACGTTTAGATTCTTTAGGCAAAAAGGTAAGTTGAAGTAAAGTTAAGAGGGATGACAAAATGAAGCTTGAAGCAGAGCTGCAAGATAGCAAACGCGAGGGCATTAAGCAAAGTATTAAGCAAGAGCTTAAAAATTCAATTGAAATGATGCGTGATGGTGGTCTATCTGATACTTTCATTTTTGATCAAATCAAGAAAAAACATCCTAATACTTTTACTGATAAAGAAATTCAAAAATTAATGAAGAAATAGTCTTACGTACGCAAAAAGGCCAGGTACGAATGTACCTGGTCTTTTGAGTTTTTATAATTATAAAATTCTTTTAGCAATTGTGGGATAATAATAACTTGTCATTGTTTGAATAATAGTGCCTTGTTCTGGCGTAGCTGCATTGACATATTGGTTATTGCCAACGTAAATACCTACGTGATATGGAGTAGTTGCAGAACCCCAGAATAACAGATCACCGGCTTGCACTTGATCCATTGGTACCTCTTGACCAACCTTCACTTGATCATAAGTGGTACGTGGTAAATTGGTACCTGCAGCATGTTGATATACATATTGCACTAAGCCTGAACAATCGAATGTATCGGGACCAGTTGCGCCCCAAACATAACCTTTACCTACCATTTGTTTAGCCAAAGCTACGACAGCTGCTGCCTTGCTAGAAGCTTGCGTTGAAGTTAACTTCTTTGGAGCAGCTGTAGTTGTCTTTTTACGCGTTGCATTGACAATTTGCTTAGCTTTTCTAATTTTAGCAACCTTGCTCTTCTTGGCTTTAGCTTTCCTCTTCTTAGCGGTAGTACTTAAAGCAATTAATGTCTTCTTTTTCCTAGTAATCTTTGTTTGCATCGGTATATTCTTATCAACACTTACAGTGTAGTTAGCTTTAATCCATTTATGTGTCCCTATTTTGTACCATATATAGCCCTTTTTATCTGTCTTTCGATCAAGGACATTCCAAGTAGTACCATGTTGTACACGTTGACCAGTGAAATGACCATGATTGTAATTAGTCCAGATGTTTACACCATAACCTGGAACATAATTAATCTTAACCCTAGTAGTAGCAGCTTGAACGGCAGCATTAGTTAAATCCGGTTTGACAGTATTTACTGCAGCTACACTAGTCAGAGTTAAAGTAGCAGCTGCAGCAACTTTTACAAAATTATTCTTAATATTCATCAAATTCCCCTACATCTATATCTTTAAATTATTAGGTTGGGTAACAGAACCTTTATTAATCACTAAATCTTAAAAGTTCTTTAATACATTAACAATTTTTATGATAGTTAGTTTATATTACAGTAGTGTTACAGAAGTAATACCAGTTTAATAAAAACATAAACTTGCTTACATCTCTTTAAAAGTGATTAGTTGACAGCCTACTTCTTGAGCTAATTTGTGACACTCATCTGTAAAACCGGTTTTAGAGAAAAGATAATAGTATTTTTTAGGATAATTGAAAATATTACTATTGAAAATCAGCTTTTCTAGTATTTGTTTACTAATAGGTTCATTGAGCCATTTGCATTCGCCAAATATGGCAAAGCTTGTATCATCAGTGGAGAAAGCCAGTACATCTAGCTCAACTTGCTTACGTGTTCTAGAATCCGTTCCCCACCAATTGCCCAGTTTAGTGAACGGCGTTTTTTCAGGATTATAATGTTCCCACAAATAATCTTGTGATAGTTTTTTAAAATCAGCACCTAGAAAGTTACTCAACTTAGACTCTATTCCCTGCCAAGCAACGTCTACCATTCCTCTTTCAATTAAAGTCAATCTCGATGGAACGAAACGATACCAGAATCTGTACATTCCGTCTCTAATACGATAAACAGATTTTTTGCTTTTATTAGGATCTTCTGTAACTGGTACGACCCGATCAATAATCTCTAATTCACTTAAATTGCTCAAAAAACTGCGCAACGATGTAGCTTTAATTTGCGTTGCTGTAGCAATTTCATTTAAACGTGAATGACCTTGAGCGATTGCCGCAATGATCGAATTATAATTAGCGGGATCACGCAATTCTTGCTTTATTAAGTTATTAGGTTCTTCAAAAAGCCGGCCATCTTTCATTAAAAAGTTATCAATAATTGCTTCCTTTACACTCTTAGCACGAGAGAAATAGCTCAAATATTGGGGAATTCCGCCAGAAATTGCATAAAGAGCGAAGGCAGCTTGTTTATCAACTTGGGGTAACATTTTTTGAGCTTCATGAAAATTGAACGATTCAATCTTCAACTGCATGGTTCGTCTGCCATACAATGGACTTTGATATCCAAGCACTTGCTTTTCCATAAAAGACATAGAGGAACCACAGAGAATTAAGAATAACTTGCTATGTAAGAAATTGCGATCGATAAATTTTTGTAATAAAGAGCTAAAACCAGGATAAGATTCAGCCAGATATGGATATTCATCGATTACCCAAACTATTCTTTTTTCTTGCGCGATTTTTCCAATTTCTTCAAGCAAGTCATTAAAACTAGAAAAGCTTGCATTTCCCAAAGAATTAGGGTTTTCAAAACACAATACTGCCTTGCTCATACGTGTGAGATTTGCCTCTTCATTTTCCTGTGTAGCAGTATAAAAGATTGTGGGTTTATCTTTCACAAATTCAGAGATTAATTCTGTCTTACCAATTCTACGTCGGCCATAAATAATCGCACATTCATAATTATTTGATTCATAATGTTGATTTAAACTATTGAGTTCGTGTTCACGTCCTACAAACATAGTCCCTCACCATCCTTATTAATAATTATAGTTTTAAGTATTATTATCGTAAAGATTATTGTCATAACAATAATTGCTATGACAATAATCTTTGTAAGAATAATCTTATTTCTACACAAAAAAGAGCTGAGCTTTTTGCTCAACTCTTTCCTTTTATTTTTTTGAGAAATTAATTAGTCAATAATACGCTTAGCTGATGATGGGTAAAATGAAGCTAAACTTTGAGTCTTAACACTTTGACCAGGAGCTGGTGCATGAACAAACTTGCCGTTACCAACGTAAATACCTACGTGATGGTTCCCCCAGAATAACAAGTCACCTTTCTTAAGCTTCTTAGTTGAAACAGATACTGACTTACCTAAAGTAATTTGACCATAAGTGGTTCTTGGTAAAGTCTTGTGAATAGCGTGCTTGAAAACGTATGAAGTCAAACCTGAGCAATCAAAACCTGAGGGACCAGTTGCACCCCAAACGTAAGGCTTGCCGATTTGTTTTTTAGCAAGCTTAACAACTTCATTGCGCTTCTTAGTTACTGTCGAAACCTTTTCAATTGAAGAATCTGATGGTTTATTAGTTTCAATATTTGAAGTCGAATTTTCAGCATTAACAGTTGTAGTGTTAATGTCATCAGCATGAACTGCTGTCGCTGTAGATACGGTAGTAGTCGCAAGACCTGCAAAAAGTACTGATAAAACTGTTGTTGACTTAACTAAAGTACGTCTAAAACTCAAAATTAATTTTCTCCTTAAAAATGATTGTTGATTGTTGTTTTTAAAATTTAATTTCTTTTATTAAAACTGACCTCTCGGATCAGCTGACGATTTATATAATACATTCGAAATGTTACATGAATGTTTCAAAAAAACTACCATTACGTTAAGAAAATTTGTAAATTTTAAAGCAATCTATATTTTTTGGCCTGAAATCGCGCCATTAAGGCATCGAGCGCCTGTTTTGTTTTCGCTAAATCATCGTTAACAATTACATGAGCGTACTGTTTCAAATCTTCCGGTAGCAAGTTTAATTCACTACCGCTGAGACGTTCCTTGATCTTTTCAGGATCATCCCCTCGTTTAAGCAGGCGCTCCTTCAATTCTTCCTTAGTCGATGTCGTAACATACAAAAAATAAACTTTATCGCCAAGTTGCTTAATATAAGTGTAAACACCCTTAATATCAACAATCAGCGACACGAGATCATGTTTTTTCCAAGCGAGGTTTAATGCTTCACGACTTGAGCCATATTGATAAGAGCCATATCTGATATGTTCGAAAAAGTGCAGCTGGGCAAATGTTTCATCTGTTTCAAAATGATACGAAACATTCTGTTTCTCACCAGTACGCATCGGCCGTGTCGTATGCGTCAGGACACGTGGAATGCCGTATTTTTCACTTAAATAATCAGAAATAGTCGTCTTGCCGGCACCACTTGGTCCTGCGATTATAATTATTTTTTTCAAAAGAAAGTCCCCCACTTGAAAATGTTGCTTTTATATATTACCATTCCTTTGTCATAAAAGAAGAATACTTTTTATTTGGAAAGGATAATAAAGAGCATGAAAAAAGCAGATGTAAAAGTTGGCGCAATCGTTGGCGCTAAGTCAGAAGAAGAACTTAAGAAACCATTCCAAGGCAAGGTTGAAAAAATTTATGAAAATTCTGCTCTTTTAGCAATTACCTCTTACGATCCAGTCGATGAAACTGCAGTTAATGATTTGAACAACAAGATCGTAGTTAACTTCAAGCACTTAAAGGTAGCTCGTGCCGCTAAGAACAGCAAGACCGCTTCAACTAATGAGGTTAAGGTTGAAAAGATTGCCAAGAAGAAGGACGATAAGAAATCTTCTAAGAGCAAGAAGTAATATTTATGAAAAGAACCCCGCGCAATGTTTACGCAGGGTCTTTTTTTGCCTAAAATTATAGGGATATCACTTATTAAGGGAGAAAAAATGAAGGAAAAAACACGAACCGTTTTATTTTGGTTCATTCTCATTCAGCCATTCTTGGACTTGTATTGGTTCTACAACGGCAAACTAGCCGATGTATTGCCATTTACTTTGCCAACAATCATTAGAATTCTGGCTGTTTTTGTCATTTTTTGCATGTTCTTCAGTCAAAAACAAAATTGGCAAAAACTAGGCCAAGAAAAATGGCTAATCGTTTACTTAGCATTGTTGATCGTCTATTCGATTCTGCATTTAATCCACGTAAAAAACTTTAACAGCATTAATCCAACGGATTACGGCTATTCAACTGTAAGTGAAATTTTTTACCTGATTAGAATGCTGCTGCCACTGCTCGTAATCTTTTTTACTAACGAATTGGATTTCACCAGAAATGAATTTAGGCACGTTATCGAAGGAATTAGCGGACTTTTTTCATTCACGATTATCATTAGCAATCTCTTCGTTATTTCGCTGAGAAGTTACGAGACAGGCTTCATTAGCGCTAATATTTTCGAATGGTTCTTCAATCCAAATATCGGCTATTCGCACATGGCATCTAAAGGCTTTTTCAATTTTGCCAATATGGTTTCAGCTGTACTGTTCATGTTAGTGCCGCTAATGCTTTACTTCATGTTCAGCCACTTTAATTGGAAGACTATCACGCTAAATGTTGTACAGGCGCTAGCCATGATTGAACTAGGTACCAAAGTTGCGCTAATCGGTTTAATTGGTGGGATCATCGTCGGCATTTTGCTTTATGTTTTCCACCTCTTCATCATCAAAGACGTGAAGAAAAATGGTAAAGCAATTATCGTTGCCTTGCTTATCGAAGCGGGCACGATGGCAATCATCCCCTTTGGACCAGCCATTCAACGCTACAACTATGAAAAATACTTGGCTCAACAATCAGACAATAGTTTGACCCAGGTTAAAAAAGAATTGGCCGACGGGCTTAAAAAATACCCTAGCGGCAAGAAGCGTAAAGAGTTTTTAACTAACTTTATTGGCGAACACTATCAAGACTACGCTTTGAATAGAAAGTTTGTGATGACGAGTTATCCATATAAGTACGACCCGGAGTTTTGGCTCAAGATTATGAACGAGCCGGGAACTGCTAGAATGGAAAACCGCCGCGTTGAGAAGGCGATGCTGGATCAGGTAGTTATGACTAACAACAATAAGCTAGATAAGGTCTTCGGTATCTCCTACACTAGAGAGACGAATATCTTCAACCTGGAACGTGATTTTACAAGTCAGGTTTACTCATTGGGCTGGCTAGGGATGATACTCTTTATCGGTCCATATGTAGTGATCATGCTATATGCATTGCTTAAATGGTTGAAAGAGAAAGAAAAGAGAACCTACCTGATAAGTTCAATGCTTCTGTCGATTGCCTTCATGCTGTTTGCAGCGTTTTTATCAGGCAATGTAATGGACTTTTTGACTGCAAGTTTTATCCTCGCTTTCGTCGAAGGCAGCTTGCTTCATGAAATAAAAAAAGAAGATTAAATTAAAAGATCAGCGTAATTTTCATACGCTGATCTTTTTTACTTCTCTGGTACAGTATGATCTATCTGGCAACTGTCTAGATAATCATCAATACCATTTTTAAAGTCTCGCTTCAGCTCTTTTACAGTTGCACCTTCGTAAGAAATAATTGTATTTTTTAAACCTAATACATGACCAATCAAAAAGTCATCTTCGGTTTCAATCGTGCCGTAATAGCCTTTGTAGGACAGTACTCCCATGAAACACCTCAATTACTTCTGTTTAATAAAGCTCTGGTCCGGAACACGAATCAAATAATACCGCGTTGCCAAATGACCCGCGTGCATCCCTATTCCATTCGCCAAATTCTGCTTATACTCGGCCGTATAAATCGCTACATAAGCACGCTGATACTTCTTATCCATCTCCGTCAATTCCTTCTTAACATATGGAATCTTCTCCGCATTCACGTCTAAAGCGGTGTTGCCATACGCAATCGAAGCATAATTGCTTGAAGTGGTAATCTTGCTTCCTGCCCGATAAAAAGTATAAGTTTGTGACCCATACTTTTTCTTAGCAGAATCAATCGTCACGTAGCTCGAATTTCCCGAACCCGTTCTCATAATCAGTGGCTCATACTTCACACTTGAAGTTATGCGGTTAGCATCTTCCAAATCAGGATTATCCATAAATGTTTGATTAAACATCCAACCAGCCGCAACCAGTAATACTACAACTTCTACTACATTGACCAAAAAGTTTGGCCAGGTAAAATGCTTATGTTTTTTAATAATCATCTTAATCCGCCGTTGACGGATGTTTTGGACGATAAAGACTAAATAAAGAATGATGGCAACCCAAATCAGGATCCCAATAATATTCCAGCTAAACATGTGTGTCGTCCTCCTTGCCTTTAATTATAGGGGAATTTTTTTCAAATTTGAATAGCTTAAATATTGAATACTTTGCTCTGAGGTGAGAAGATATACCTTGGTACATTAGATTTATTAGGGAAAAATATGGTAGCAATAGCATTTTATTCAATCACTGGGCAAACCAAGCGTTTTATTGATAAAACCAGGTTAAAGGCCCACCAGATCAGCGATGCTAACCCTAAGTATGATATGGGGGAACACTATATTCTTGTAGTGCCTGCATATCAGGACTTTATGATGGATTCCGTCGTTGATTTTTTAACGTATAAAGACAATAAGAAGAATATTATAGGAATTATTGGTTGTGGCAACCGAAACTTCAACGACCTTTTCGCTCAAACTGCAAAAAAGATCGCAGCAACGCTGAAAATTCCCATTTTGTATTTGTTGGAATTCAGTGGTACCGACCAAGATGTCAGAAATGTTCGTAAGATCGTCCATGATCTTTCCGCAGGTCAGAGCACTAAGAAGGTACAAAAACCTAAGGAATTACGTGGAAATATCAGCTTTTTGAGTGATTTTAGAGATTAAATATGACTAAAAAATATTACGAAGCAATAAACTGGAACGACATGGAAGACCGAGTCGATAGATCCGCTTGGGCGCGGCTAAACGATATTATATGGGAACCGCGACACGTTCCAGTAAAAGAAGACCAAAAAGAATTTTTAAAATTGGATAAGCCAAAGCAAACCGCAGTATTGCGTGCCTTTGGCTCATTAGCACTCGCTTCTGGTTTGCAAATGCGAATTGGCCTTGATCAAATCAAGCAAGACGCAATTACGCCGGAAGAGTCCGCTGTTTTGAATGCCCTGCAATATTTGGAATCAATCGCCAATAAAGGTTACAGCTATGTCATCCACGAATTGGGGATTGATGATGATGTCCAAGAAACCTTTGATTGGGCAAACAACAACTATTATTTACAAAGGAAGATTCACATTTTAAATAAGATTTACCAAAGTGGGGATGCATTGCAAAAGAAGGCAGCAGATGTAGTTTTAGAAACTGCTCTCTACCACGCTGATTTCTACGCACCACTCCTTCTTTTCGGTGAAGGTAAAATGGTAAGAACCGCCGAAATCGTAAAATTGGCATTGCGTGGTACGTCCTTTAGCGGAATTTATCCTGGATATAAGTTCCGTCTAGGCTTCCAAAAGCTTGGTAAAGAAGAAAAGTCCAAATTAAAGAAGTGGATTGATAACCTCTTCAGTAAGTTGGTTACTATTGAAGAAAAGCATATTGAAGCTATGTATAAAGATACTGGCTGGATCGATGACGCTAAGCACTATCTTTACTACAGCACGAACAAAGCCTACTTGAACTTAGGCCTTCCCAGCTAAATATCCTGATACGTCTGACACAATTAATCCTGTCCTTGAAAAAGGCGTTATCAAGAGTGCTGTGTTTGAAGACTTCTTCTTCTACACCAACAATCATTCACTTACTAAATTTAAAGAAATTAAATAGTTCAAAAGAAAAAGTCTGCTGAAATTTTTTCAGCAGGCTTTATTTTTTACTTAACTACTTCTTTTTACTTGTCGTTTTCTTTTTCTTAGTAGCAGGCTTCTTTGTAGTCTTCGCAGCTTTCTTTTCAGGTTTCTTGTATTCGCGAATCGTAGTTAGCTTTTCAATAATAGCATCAACCAGCTTATCGACGATTGCAGCACTATCTTTTTCAATCTCATCTTCTGTAGCTAATTGATCAATTCTAAAACCTGATACATTAACATATTCTGAACGCGTTTCAAAATAAACGTTCAAGTCATATTCTTGCCCTTCTTCGAAAAAATTGGCAATCTTCTTATAATTGGCATAAGGCAAGTTGATAATATTAGTCTCTAAGGCAAAAGTAGCTGGACGTTGACCAGTTACAGCCAGTTGGGTTTGCACCAAAGAATTATGCTTGAAAGCTGCTACAACTTCCTTCACCATCTTTTCTGCATATGGTTTAATTTTGCTCTTAGATTTACTGATATCGGCGTATTTCACTGTTTCAAGATCTTGAATGTAATCTTGATTCTCAATTTTATCGTTTAAATCCTTTAAATTAATCTTCAAAATAAACAATCCTTTTTGTTAATCTACATACAAACATACTACAAAAAAATTTTTTGTCACTTTTTTTGAGAATAATATATTGTTATTTTTCTACCTGCTTTTGTTAGAATAAGCATTATGAAAACGAGAAAATTTAATTTAAAATATTTATTTTGGCCCATTCCATTAGCAATAATTTTTATTATAGGGTCAATTTACCTTTTAAACAAAAACGAAATCGATGAACAAATTGATTGGATGACCATGAAAGATGAGCAAAAACTAAATGTACCCCTGGAAAATCAATTGCCGGATTTACCAAACGGCTGTGAGGTAACTAGTTTGTCCATGCTCATGAATTACTATGGCATCAAAGTCAGCAAAAATGAATTAGCCGAAAATATTCAACACGTTGATTCTTTTACCGATAATGGCAAATATCGTGGCAATCCTAATCAGGGCTTTGTCGGGCATATGTCTGTCGCTAATGCCGGCTGGTGCGTCTACAGCGCGCCGCTTTACAATGTCGCACGGAAATATACCAACCATATTCAAAACATCTCAGGCAGCATTTTTTTGGACTTGCTTAAGCGAGTCTCTGATGGTCATCCCGTCATGATCATCACTACCACCACTTTTAGTCGCGTAAACAATATGCAGACATGGGAAACCAACAGCGGCAAAGTCAGAGTAACGCCATCTTCACACGCTTGCGTAATCACCGGCTATAGTAAGAAAAAAGGGATTGTCTATGTAAACAATCCTTACGGCAGAAAAAATCAAGCAGTCAATTGGCATCACCTTGAAGAAAGTTATGATCAACAAGGCCGCCAAGCTTTATATATCAAATAATACAAAAAAAGACCAAGCTCTATTCAAAGCTTGGTCTTTCTTAATCAAGGCACATGCAAAAGCATATGTGGGCATGCAAACTGTTCACATCAGTGTGCCCAACATCAGCACTTCCCGTGCCTGCCACTTAAGGCGGATGTCCTCTATCTCATAAATATACGCATCTCGCGTTCATTAATCGACTCGTCAATTAAGTACTGTACTATTTTTTTCGTCGCATGTAAAGTCTCAGCTTGCGCAAATGGCGATATTTTAATTTGTAAAAAGCTTCCGTGCACATTGTTGAAAGCAAGAACCCCAGTCCAATGGCACCAGTGACGATGGCTACTCGTAAAATCAGCTCTTGTCCTTGAGTATAATTGCCAACAACTAGTGCGCGAACAGCCTGATAAGCGGGCATCCCCGGCACCAACGGTACCAACGCTGGAATGTTAAAAACAGTTACCGGACATTTCTTTATTCGTGCAAAGAACAGACCCAAAATACCAATGAAAAATGCCCCCAGCAGGTTGGAAACCATCCGTCCCATCCCTGCTCTAAAGCAAAACCAATAAGTCATCCAGCCAACCATACCGCTAACTCCAGACAAATTTAAAGCTCGGTGCGGCACGTTAATCGTCAATGCAAAACCAACTGAAGCGATATACGAAAAGGCAACGTTAATGATAATTTCTAACCAAAATGGCATTTTTAGGCCCCCATGAACTTCAAAACTAGGGCGACGCCACCGCCTAATGCCAAAGCACTTAGCGTAGCCTCACACATTCTAACGATGCCTGATAACAAATCACCCATGAACAAATCACGCAAGGCGTTGGTCAATGCAAGTCCTGGTACCAAAGTCATCAAGGCCCCTACCAAAATATGGTCAATGATCATTTTGGGATCAAGATAATTTAAAAATACTGCTAAAAGTCCCATCACCATGGCGGCAACTAATTCTGATAAAAAGCGGACTTTAGTGTATTCTTTAAACTCGCAGTATGCCCAAAAGCCAACAGCCCCAACAAAAGCTGCCCCCGGAAAATCAACCCAATCATAGTTATCCATGAACAGCACCATTAAGGTGGCACTCAAAACGCCCGCACCAACTACTTGTAGCCACATAGGAAAGGATGGAGCATTAGCAACTTTAATAATGCGTTCGCGTAGTTCAGGCAGATCAATCTTTTTAGCCGCAAATTCACGCGATAACTCATTAACTCGATCTACCAACTCCAAATTGATATTCCGATCACGAATCTGCTTCATCTGCGACAGATCTCCGCCATCCAAACTCATAAAGACACAAGTTGGCGTCGCAAAAACACGCGGATCATCAATCCCAGCGTTACGCGCGATTCGGAGCATCGTATCTTCAACTCGATACATTTCACTGCCGCCTTCAATCATAAGACGACCTGCAGTTAAACAAATATCCAAAACTTCTTGATAAAATTGGGCGGTTTGCTTATTGGACATAATGTTAGCCTCAATTCATTGTTTCAATATCAATGGTTTTATCGACCCAATCGCCACGGAAGAAATCTCGCTCGTGGCTGACAACGATTACCCCACCTGGGAAGTTCACGATTGCTTTTCTTAAAGCATCCTTCGTATCGTTATCCAAGTGGTTAGTAGGTTCATCCAAGAAAAGCAAGTTAGCTGGTTCGAATTGCATCTTCGCCAATTTCACTTTTTCCTGTTCCCCACCAGAGAGTTCCTTCAGCGGACTCATTGCTTGTTGCGCGGTCAAGCCCATTCTAGCTAAAGCCTGGCGCAATTCACGCGGCTTCTTTCGCTCAAATTCTTCTTGCAGATATTGTAACGGCGTCATATTGCTGTTGGGCCAAGCCAAGTCCTGCTTGAAGTAAGCTAATTTTGCCGTTACGGACAACTCATATGAACCGTAAATTGGCTTAAGCTGACCTAAGAGCGTTTTAAGCAAAGTGGTTTTACCGATACCGTTAAAACCGGTAATCGCTACCTTTTCATCCCCGCCAACGGAGAAATTAAAGGCCGACTTAACCAAAGCGTGATCATAGCCGATCACCAAATCCTGCGTCTGTAATAGCAAGTTAGAAGCAGTAGCCACATATGGAAATTCGAATTTAGCACGACGATTGTTTTTAGGTGGAGTTAAAACGTCCATTCTAGCCAATTGTTTCTCACGTGACTTCGCACTCTTAGCACGCGTACCGGCCTTGTTCTTGCGAATGTAAGCTTCAGTCTTCGCAATCTTACGCTGTTGGTTGGCATAGGCCTTGAGGTAAGTCTCACGGTTAGCCGCTTTTTGCCGTAACGCTTGCTTCAACGTTCCCGTATAACGGGTAATCGTACCGAAGTCGATATCGATAATACAGTTAGTAATCCGACCTAAAAAGTCATAGTCGTGACTAACTACAATAAAGGCGCCTGAGAAGTTATTCAGGTAGTCTACTAACCAATCAATGTGCGATACATCAAGATAGTTAGTCGGTTCGTCCAGTACCAAAACATCAGGGTTTTGTAAAAGCAATTTACCCAAAATAATCTTGGAGCGTTGACCACCTGATAGTTTAGAAACATCGTGATCGTAGCCCAGATCAGCTAAACCCAAACCAGCGGCAACTTGTTCAATCTCGGTATCAATATCATAGAAGTTATTTTCTTCTAGGTAAGTCTGAACCTTGCCGGCTTTTTCCAATAAGGCATCGTCACCATTTTCCGCATATTTTGCGTAAAGGTCGTTCAATTCCTTTTCTTTTTGATAAAGATCATCAAAGGCAGTACGCAAAAAGCCACGAATGGTTACACCAGGAGCCAACTTGGCATACTGATCCAGATAACCCACATCAACTTTGTTTTGCCACTTAACTTGGCCTTCATCAGGAATAATTTCGCCGGTCAAAATTTTAATCAAAGTAGATTTACCTACCCCGTTTTGACCAGTAACTCCCATATGGTCTTCCTTATTCAACACGAAGCTAGCATCTTCGTATAAAGTTTTATCAATAAAACTCTGACTTAAGTCTTTTACAGTTAATAAACTCATTTTCCCTCTTATTCCTCAGCTGATTCGCGCTTTTTTTCATAATTTTGCAGCGCATCAAGTACACGTGGCCAGTAACGTTTAGGCAAAATCAATTCCAAATGATTATGGTAGATTGGAAAATCGCTTGCCTTCATTCCCGTAATCTTGGCCACTTCTTGATCAGTCAGCTTATATTTGTAAACTATTCTCTTAATTTCAACTGATGCATGCCCTCTAAAGTAAGACAAGCCGAAGAAAAAAATCGCAAAAACACCAGCAAGGATGATTGAAAGCTGCAAGTTCAGACTAAAACTGCGTAGACAAATAAACATCACGGCAATAAAAGAAATAATGGCGGAAATCACGCCATAAACAACTGGAAATATACTCTCTTTTTTCTGCATAATTTTTCCCTTCTTACATTGAAACTTGGTAACTGCTATTGAACTTATCAAAAATTAGTAGGCTTTGCAACAGATGGATGATTAAGTATAATTTTTGTAACAATTTAATTAGAAAGGCACTCTTTTATGGATAAAGTACACTATTATTTTTCACTCATTCATTTCAAAATTGACGACTTAGATATTAACCTAGCCATGCCACAAGCTTGGCAGGCAGTTGAACTTTATCACGCCATTGCAGATGATCGTGAAGATTTGGGTAAATGGCTTCCTTGGGCTTACAAGATGCAGTCTGCAGATGATGAAGCTAAGTTTATTAAAACTATCCAAGAAGACATGATCCAGCAAAGAATGATCGTACTCACTATTTTAGTCAATGGTGAACCTGCTGGGATGATTGATCTTCATAAATTAGTCAAAAATAAAAAAGGCGAGATCGGCTACTGGCTTTCCAGCAAATATCAAGGACACGGCATCGTTACGCGCAGCGTACTGGAATTATGCAAATATGCCTTTAATGAGTTGAATTTGCAATACGTTGACTTAATCGTGGCCATCGAAAATGGCAAGAGTAGCCGAGTTGCTGAACATGCTGGTTTTAAATTAATGGGCGTTGAACAGAACTTGATCCATGACCACCAAATGGCTGGTAAGATCTTTAGAAAAATCAATCCCACTAGAACCAGCCAGTCAGATCTTTAATGATAAAAAAGATGATCGGAACTAACAAAGAAGGTAAGAAGTTCAAAGTTTTAACATCACGAATTTTCAATAATGCCAGACCTGAGCAGGCAATTAAGAACCCACCGACGATGGAAATCTCTGCTACTAGTGGACCAGTAAAGAAACTAGCAGATAAGAACTTAGCGACTAGATAGATGCTGCCTTGCCAGCAAAACAGCACCGGTGCAACTAGCAGCATCCCCCAGCCGAAACTAGCACCAAAGACCATTGAAGTAACGAAGTCCATCATGGCGTTGGTATAAAGCATAGTGTAGTCGCCCTTCACTGCCGCCATAACTGGACCAACGATGGATAAGGCACCAATACAGCAAAGCAGAATCTCGGTAGCCAAGCCTTTACCGAGATTAGATTTACCTGCCTTATCAACTAAATGATCGAAGTGCCCAGTAATATTTAAAGCAGTTCCGGTAATGCCTCCTAAAGCCAAGCTAACGATAAACAAAACCGGATAATGACTCTTCGGCATATTGTTGGTGACGTTTTCCCAACCAATGCCTAAAGCTGCGAGACCCATGGCAATGAATAATACATCTTCAAAGCGTTTGTTCAGTCCTTTTTTGAGCAAACAGCCAATAGCTGTTCCGACTAGTAATGCCAATGTGTTAGCGATTGTTCCTATCATCTTTTTTCACCTCTATTTTTATTTTACAACAAGGCTAGATGACAAAAAACAGCATCCCCACCAACTTGGTTAGGGATGCTATTTTGTTTAATCTTGATGTTTTTTCTCAAAATCTTTTTGTGCCCGATAATTTTTTTCAAAAACTTCATAGCGTTGTTTTTCTTCAGCCATTCTCTTCTTGGCGTATTCAGCTAGATGCTTTGCATCCTGATCCGCTTCATAAGCAATATACTGCGCCTTATCTTCTTTAGCTATTACTAAGAATGGCAACTCTCGCTTAGCTAATTCAAAATTAATCAACTCTCGACCAGTTCGCCCATTACCATCTTCAAAAGGATGAATACGTTCAAAAGCAATATGTGCCGCCATTAAATTTTCGATAAATTCATCATCATTAGCACTATTTTCTAATTGGTAGTTAGTATTAGCAGCCCATTGACTAACATCAATTGGAGTCTGCGCAACAGAAGAAGTTGGAAAATCCGCCCCTAAAATCATATTTTCATTTTGCTTAAACTTACCTGCAGTACCAATCGTATTTTTGGTTAGCTCAAACTGAAGCTTTAATATATTAGTGACATTCAATTCCATATTATTGGCTGCCATATCAAGCATGGCATAAAATGCGTCCTTTTGGTTGCTAGCCTCATACACATCTCGTAATTTTACGCCCTTATAGCCAACTGAAGTAACCGTATCATTCAAAATAACAGATTCGGTTTGTCCTCTCGTAAGAGAATTTCCTTCAATAGCATTAGAGTGATATGCAAATCGTACTAACACATCATCAATATATTCTGGTGAATAGTGAAGCATTATCCTACCTTCTTTTTACCAATGGAATTTCCAGGTGCTACTACTGCTGCTTGATGAAGAACTTGAACTCGAACTTGTTGACGAGCTACTGTTTTCACCATAACCAGAATTAGATCCACCTGCTGGCTTATCTGCGTTCTGTTCGTAAATCTGATAAGTAGTGAACGCATTTGGATCATCCCATTTAACATGGTTGTTCTGATCGTTCAGTTCATTTTGACGTGTTTCTTCATTATCTAAAGTTTCAACTGGTAAATTCAAATTCTTTCTAATCTTATTAGAAG
Source organism: Lactobacillus ultunensis DSM 16047 (assembly GCF_001436305.1). Lineage (GTDB taxonomy): Bacteria > Bacillota > Bacilli > Lactobacillales > Lactobacillaceae > Lactobacillus > Lactobacillus ultunensis. Next base: position 35,556 of record NZ_AZFO01000006.1, read on the forward strand.
TCTTTTGCAGTTCCTTAGTTGAAGCAACCTGAATTGAAGCACCATCAATCCAAGCATCGTGTCCTTGAAGAAAGCCACTGTTTAAATTACTCATGCAGCCACGATAGTTAAGTGCCAAACTAAGCATATCGTTGAAAGTTAAATTGGTTTTGACGTATTTATTAAAAATATCAACTAACTTACGGTAGTTACTGATGGTGTTAACTGACATCGCCTTGTGCGCAATCGCTTCGATCACTTGACGCTGACGCAATTGACGACCGTAGTCACCTCGTGGGTCCTCTTTTCTCATTCGTACATAGGCTACCGCATGCCGACCATTCAAGTGTTGCTTACCCTTGTGGAAGTCACACCAGTCGTATGAAAAGTCAAATGGCACATTAACATCAACGCCACCTACCGCATTAACTAAGCTGCGCAAAGCCTTCATATTAACTTCAACATAGTAGTTAATTGGAACATTTAATAAACTCGAAACGGTTTTGACACTCGACTTGCTACCGCCGATTTCGTAAGCTGAGTTCACCCGGAACATAAAGTATTTATCACCAGGATCGCCTTTAATATCAGCCAGCGTATCACGTGGAATTGAAGTCATAGTTGCTGTATTTTTTTGTGGATTAGCCGTTGCTAAAATCAAGGTATCTGAGTTGCCTCGATCATGTCGGCCTTCGATTCCTTGGTCTACCCCAAGAATCAAAACTGAAATTGGTTGTCTATTCGTAATTTTAGCGGAAGTAGCAAGACCACCTCCATTTCTGCCATCAACTGCACTATGAATTGTAAAGTACATGTGTGCAGCCCAGGCCACGCCGAAGCAGACTGCGACCAATGCAATCAAACCTATAAACCGAGCAAACATATTACCAGGCTTATATGAAGATTTATCCGCCGCTAAAGCTCGATTATGATGAAGATTGAGCGAGGAGTGCTTGGCTCGATATTCTTCTCTGCGTTTGGAATTTGGCTCCATATCTTTATATCGTTTCCCTTCAAAATTAATACAAGTTTATTTGTATCACTTTTAAACTCTAGATAAAATAAAATTACCGATAATTAATAATAACTTATTTTTTGTGTACAATTCTACATCGAATAATTGTGGAATCAAATGAAAACTAATAATGGAGGAAAAATTATGGCTATTCCAACACGAAATGAAGTTCCTGAAGACTTGAAATGGGATTTAACCCGTGTTTTTAAGACAGATGAAGACTGGGAAAAAGCTTATGCCGATGCCAAAGAAAAGGTCGCTAAGCTGGAACAATTAAAGGGGACTTTAGTTAAATCTGGTAAAGACTTATATGAAGGATTAACTAAAATTCTGGCCGTTAAGCGTGAAGTTGAAAATATCTATGCCTACGCTACTATGTCCAGCGATGTTGATACGTCCGATTCTCATTACTTGGGTTACGTCAGTCGCGTACAAACACTGGCTAATCAATTTGAAGCAGTAACTAGTTTTATCAGTCCAGAAATCTTGAGCATCCCTGCCGCCAAATTTGAACAATTCAAGCAAGACGAACCACGCCTGAAGGACTATGCTCACTACCTTGAAACGATCACCAACAAGCGTCCGCATACCTTGCCAGCAGAACAAGAAAAATTAATTGCTGATGCTGGGGATGCATTGAGCGTCTCAGAAAACACCTTTAATGTTTTAACCAACTCCGACATGGAATACGGCTATGTCCAAGACGAAGATGGCAACATGGAACAACTATCTGACGGTCTTTACTCCTTGCTTATCCAATCACAGAACCGCGACGTCAGAAAAGGTGCATTTGACACACTTTATGCCACTTATGGTCAGTTCCAAAACTCACTTGCTTCTACTCTTTCCGGCGTTGTAAAAAAACATAACTATAACGCTCAAGTTCACAAGTACAATTCTGCTAGAGAAGCCGCTTTAGCTGAAAATAACGTACCTACGCAAGTCTATGATACATTGATTAAAGAGGTCGACTCTCACCTTGATTTATTGCACCGTTATGTTGCATTGCGCAAGAAAATTTTAGGTTTGAAAGATTTACAAATGTGGGACATGTATGTACCTTTGACTGGCAAACCTTCCCTTTCCTACAACTTTGAAGAAGCAAAAGAAGTTGCTAAGAAGGCATTAGCTCCACTAGGTGAAGACTATTTGAAACATGTCGACTATATTTTTAACAACCGCGTGATCGATGTAGTTGAATCTAAGAACAAGGTCACTGGTGCCTACTCTGGTGGTGCCTATGACACTGACCCATACGAATTGCTTAACTGGGAAGACAACGTTGATTCACTGTATACTTTGGTTCATGAGACTGGCCACTCTGTTCACTCTTGGTACATTCGTAATACGCAACCTTATGTCTATGGTGACTATCCAATCTTTGTGGCAGAAATTGCTTCTACTACGAATGAAAATATTTTGACAGAATACTTCCTAGACCATATTACTGATCCTAAGACGCGGGCCTTCATTTTGAATTACTACCTAGATTCATTTAAGGGTACTCTATTCCGTCAAACCCAATTCGCCGTATTTGAACAATTTATTCATGAAGCTGATGCTAAGGGTGAACCATTGACTGCTGAGACCTTGGATGATGTGTATGGTCAGCTCAACCAACATTACTATGGTGACAGCGTTGAACCAGGCGGCGATATTGCGCTGGAATGGTCACGGATTCCACACTTCTACTACAACTTCTATGTTTATCAATATGCGACTGGCTTTGCGGCTGCGACTGCTTTGGCTAACAAGGTTGTGCATGGCAGTCAGGCTGAGAGGGATGCATATCTTGGCTTCTTGAAGGCTGGCTCAAGCGACTACCCAACTGAGATTATGAAACATGCTGGCGTTGATATGACAAAGCCAGACTACTTGGAAGATGCATTCAAGACTTTTGAAAAGAGATTGGATGAATTTGAGAGTTTGATTGAGAAATAGAAATTAATAGAAACAATCAGAAATCATAGCACAATTATTTGTACAAAAGGTAACAAGAAGGTGTCACTTTATATGGATGCAGTAAATTATAGTAATTTTAGAAAAAATCTAAAGACCTACTTCAGACAAGTAAATGATAATAGTGAACCATTAATTGTTATCAATAAGAATCATAAAAATAATGTGGTTGTTTTAAGCAAAAATGAATACGACTCATTGATGGAAACTTTATCAATTCAATCAAACGAGTATTTAATGGATAAGATAAAGCGTGGTCGTGAACAAGTATCGCTTGGAAAAATCAAGGACAAAATAAGAAAGTAAAACGAATTAATAAACTAATTAAAGATATCAAACGTCACCCATTTGAAGGTATGGGTAAACCTGAATTTTTAAAGAATGATTTATCCGGATTATGGTCTCGTAGAATTGATTCTAAAGATAGAATTATTTATGATTATGACGGAAAAAGTATCATAATCTATTCGTGTAAAGATCATTATAGTGATCATTAAACAAAAAAGCTGATATATTCACCAGAAATGAATATATCAGTTTTTTCATTTACTCTGTTTTTCTAAATCATTCCAGTAATCAATCCTGTTCCATACAAGAACACACAACAAATTACCAGGTACAAACTGCCCCATTTGACAGTTTCTTTCAAAATCTCACCTTCATCGCCTTCACGACTAATCGCACCAGTTGCAACTGCAATATTCTGTGGCGAAAGCATCCCTGCCGTCGCACCAGTCATGTTTGATGCCACAACCCAATACTTGTTCACGCCCAAACTCGTAGCAGCAGACAGCTGCAAATTACCAAATAAAACGTTCGCAGATGTAGCCGAACCAGTTAAGAATGTACCCAAAGCACCAATTAATGGCGCAAATAATGGATATACTGGGCCGAGCAAACTAACCAGTGCGGCAGCCAGCGCTTCTGTCATACCAGCATAAACCATTACCTTAGCCAAACCAACAATGGCACAAACTGTAACAGTCGTCTTACCTACGCCCTTAATGGACTCAACCAGAATCTGCATCATCTTCTTGAAGCTAACTTGAATTGCCCCACCGATTAAAGCAGCAATTAAAATCAAAGTACCAGGAGATGAAAGAAAATTAATTGAGAGCGTATTAGGATTTTTACCACTGTAAACAACCAAATTCATTGTTGCCTTATTCAATAAATTGTTAACGGCTGGCACCAATGAAGAAGCCAAGATAACAAAAATAAAGATCAAAATGAAAGTTGAACAAGCCTTAAGCAAATCCTTATTTGCTGGCCGTTCTACATCGGATTCTTCTTCGTCTTCATGCCATCTAGTAAGCCAAATCGTAACAGCAATGGAGCAGATAGATCCAGCAATAGCAGGCAATTCTGCACCAACAAATCTCGCAGCTATTACCTGGGGAATCGCCATTGCCAAGCCAGACATAAATGTGATTAAACCCACACCTTTAATAGCCTTAACTCCGCCACCGGTTAAGATTACCAAAATAAATGGCACAAGGATTACCAAAATGCACAACTGCACTGATACCAAGAAAGACAAAGCAACCTGATCTAAATTCGTAACTTCAGCTAATGTCAAAATTGGCAGACCGATTGCGCCATAAGCCGTTGCTGTCGTATTAGCGATCAAACTAATTACGGATGCTTGAATCGGCTTCAAACCAAAGGCAATCAAAATACCTGCAGAAATCGCTACTGCTGTACCAAAACCTGCAATTGACTCCAAAAAGCCACCGAAGCCCCAAGCAATAATCAATACAATGATTCGCTTATCCGTTGAAATTGTCGCTAACATATCCTGAATAGTTTTCATCCCACCGGATTCATTCGTTACATTGTACGCAAAAAGAGCGGCCACGATCACAAACATGATCGGCCAGATTCCCATGATTATTCCTTCTAAAGCTCCAGTCATAGTATCGATTACTGGCAATTTAAAGCTGAAAATCGCTAGTATAATGGTTAAAATTAGTCCAACCACACAAGCACGTGCTGCGGGCATGCGCATTACACCTAGCGAAATAATTAGCCAAATAATCGGCACCAAAGCAATTGCAAATTTAATCCACATCTAATCTCTCCATAAAAAAATATCTATTAAATATTTAATCATTTCTTGATTAAAAAGAAAAATTAGATAACCATTTTTACAGATTTATTAGAAATTCTAAAACTTTTGCTTGCAAGTTTGGCTAACAAACTATATAACAATTAATGGAAAGTAAAATTTCTCACATCATTTTGAAACCACTCCGCGGAATAGAGTGGTTTCTTTTTTTCACTAAAAGCATTTTCATAGACTTTTTGTATATTAATTTCTAAAATATAGCTTAAATAAAAAATAATTTAGCTTTTCTTGATCTAAATCAATTATTTTAGTCAAAATTATTTTTATACTTAAGACAACAAATTAATATAGGAGAAACTCATATGAAAAAATTAGATTCAACTAAACTTACTGACAAACAAATCGAATTCTTCAAGACTCACCTAGCATACCTTGCTACAGTTGATGCCAACGGTGAACCACAAATCGGCCCTAAGCAATCAATGAAGGTGCTTGATAATGGTCACTTGCAATATCTTGAAAAGACCAAGGCTCATGCTTATGAGAACCTTAAGAATGGTTCTAAGGCAGCTGTGGTTGTTGCAGACGTTCCTACTCACACCAATGTCCGCATTAAGGGTACTGCTCATATTCATGAAAATGATGACTACCAAAAGAAGATCGCTACTGAAGGTGGCGCACCAAATGCTTATGTAGTAGACATTGATATCGAAGAAATTTTCGAATAATTTAAGGCATTAAAAATACCAGGCAAATCTGCCTGGTAATTTTTTTGCTCTAATTTTAACGGTGTTTAATCACATGAAAAGCATAAGCAACTAAATAGATTGCTACTTCGATTGTGGCAATGAAGAAAGTTACTGGCCAGTTGGTAATAAAACCAAGATACAGCCCTGCCCAAACACCGATTAAGGCAAAGGCAATTGACCAACCGATCATTGCTGGAATCGTTCTTCCAATATAACGGGCGGTCGAGGACGGCAATGTCAGCAAAATGAAGACCAACAGAGAACCGACAATCTGAGCACCAATTGCAACTGACATAGCTAAAGCAATCAAAAAGATGATACCCACGAATCCTGCATGTACGCCATGCGCAACAGCACCGATATGGTCGAATGAATCAAAGTTCAAATTTCTCTGTACTAGCAAAATCATCAATAAAACAATGACTGATAAAACGACTAGTTGAACTACGCCCTGCTTGTCAACACCGATGATACTGCCGAAAAGAATATTAGTGGCATAACGACTATTCGAGCCTGAAATTGCTAGGAATAATACACCTAAACCAATAAACAAAGCGGAAATAGCACTAATCGACGATTCCTTCTGATCACTATGAATGGATAACTCACCAACGCCAATTGAACCAAGCAAAGTGAACAGTAGCATCCCCCATAACGGCGCTATACCGATAAATACCGCAAAGGCAGCACCGGCAAAGCCAATTTCTGACAAGGTGTGAGCCAAAAATGCATAGCTCCGCGCTACAACATAAACACCAACGACACCACAGGTAATTGCAATAAAAGTACTTGCTAAGAAGGCATAACGCATAAATTCATATTGAAACATTATTCAAAATCCTCCTTAAAGTCCTTCATCTTGCCCTGTCTGATCGTTCCCTTATTCAAGTACAGATAATTATTCATGTACTTCTTAGCTAATGGAATATCATGTGTAACAAATAGGACAGTAATTTTATGTTCTTTATTCAGGTGCTCAATCAAGCCCATTAGTTCTTCTTTAGCAACAGGATCCAAACTAGCCGTTGCTTCATCCAAAATAATCATATTGGGCTGATCAAGCAAAGCTTGAGCTAAATAAGCACGTTGCTTTTGCCCACCTGAAGCTTCGCCCATCCGCGTATTTTGAATTTCCGTCAAATGAGTTTCACTTAGTTGATGGTTAACCTGATCTTTTACCTTTTTAGTTTTAAAAAGCGGCGCATTTAATTCAATAAAAGCACGAATTGAAAGTGGATACTCTGAATCAATATTTCTGAACTGTGGCACATAACCCAGCTTGACGTCTGAAGCGAACTGATAGCTTCCTGTTGTTGGCGTCAGCATCCCCATTAGAATTCTAATCAACGTGGTTTTCCCAGTCCCATTTGGGCCAAGAAGAGCAGTTGTTGAACCTTCTTCCAATTTAAAGCTTATGTCTTGAAAAACTGTTTTAGTATCAAATTTCATTGAAAGATGATTTACATCTAAAATCAATTTAGCATCCCCTTTGCTTACTAAATTAGTATTTATCTGCTATTTATCAATGTTAGCTAAATTTTGATAATTTTCTCTCATCCAACTTAAGTAAGTAGTGTGGTTAGGAATAGTTTCGCGCACATTTAATACTGGAATATTGTTCTCTTTAGCTAGCTTTACAAAACTCTTCACAGTTGAACTACTTGCTTGCGTATTATTAACGAAGAAAGCAATCTTCTTGGCCTTAATTTCATCATTCATCTTATTGATGGTCTTAGGACTAGGGTCGGTACCATTTTCAATTGCCTTTTCAAAGTCACGATCACCAATCTGATAACCTGCAGTTGCCAATGCATAATCAAAAACAGGTTCACTTACAAATACAGGCTTGTCGCTCTTAGCAGTAGATTTTGCTAATTTCTTAATTTGATTAACCTTAGCTAAATATTTTTGACCATTTTCTTTAAAATAAGCTGCATGCTTATGATCAAGCTTCGACAAACGTTTAACTAAATAATCAACATACTTAGTTGGCATATCTAAATTGTACCAAATATGTGGATTATCGCCCTTTTTTAATCCCATTAAATCTTCGCCAACTAAAACGGGCTTTTTATTAACAGAACTAGCCAGTTTATTCATCCAGCTATCGTATCCTAAGCCATTAGCCACAATAATCTTGGCGGTAGCTAATTTCTTAGCATCATTAGTCGTAGGTTCAAAGTCATGCGGATCAGTAGCACTATTTTTGATAATAGCAGTCGCTGTCCCATATTTACCTACAATATTCTTAGCAATATCTGCATATACATTAGTTGTTGTCACGATGGAAAGCTTATCATTATCAGCTTTCTGATGATTAGAACATGCAGAAACTAACAGCATAAGCAATCCAATCACTCCGACAAAAATAGCCGATTTAGTAATTCTAGATTTTGGCATATAATTTTTCCTCCATAACAAAAAAGCATTTAAATCAGAAAATTCAGCAACTATCTTCTGACTTAAAGTTAGGATATGTCAGTTTAATTATTATGTCAACAATACTTAGACAAGACAAATAGCATCGAAGTCACTTAGACCCGATGCTATCAATCCTACTTAAAAAGTATAAGAAATATTTAAATTAACAAATCTTGCTGAACTTTGTTTAAATGCTTTTTTCTAGAATTACATCATTATATAAACATATTTTTATAAGCTTGTCAAACTAAAATCCTTCTTCAACGTGTTGCTTCAAAACATCTAGTATCTTGATAATGTGACTATCGGCTAAACTATAATATTTTTCTTGCTTAACTCGCTCACTTTTTACTAATTTAGCTTCTTCTAAGATTCTCAAATGACGCGAAATTGCAGGCTGACTCACATCAAATTGTTTTACTAAATTATTGACGCTGCTTTGATGATGATCATTTAAATAATAAAGTATTTGGATTCGAATTGGATGATTTAAAGCTCTCGTGATTCGAATAATCTGATCGTTCAATTTTCTCTCCACCTATCATGTTCGTTTTCTTTAATTATAAACTTTATTATCGCATAAAAAAACGCTACCCGAAGGTAGCGCAAAACATAACAGAGTATCTTGATTTAAGTAGAGATCATCAAGATGTCTTTATTATAATACGTTTTTTACACAATTTGTTAAAAAACAAACAATAACTTAAATTATTTAATATTATTATTTTTTATTCGTTAGGGTCTTCCTTAACGTTCTTCTTCCAGAAACTCATGATCAAGGCTGCAACAATTGAGCCAATCACAGTTGCTAAGAAGTAGAACAAGATGTGGCTTGGACCACCGATGTTACCGGCAAGTGGTGATACCCAAAGACCACCGTGAGGAGCTGGGACACCAACGTGCCACAAACCAACTAAAGCACCACCGACAGCTGAACCAATGATACATGAAGGAATTACGTGACCTGGGTCAGCAGCTGCAAATGGAATTGCACCTTCAGTAATGAATGAGAAGCCTAATACCCAGTTAGAAATACCTGCACGACATTCTTCCATAGTGTACTTATTCTTAAAGAATGCAGTACCAATAGCAGTAGCAAATGGAGGAACCATACCACCAACCATTACGGCAGCCATTAAGATAGCAGCTGTAGCTGAGTGTGGATCGTTAGCAAAAGCACCTGAAGCGAAGACATAAGCGGCTTTGTTGAAAGGACCACCCATATCGATAGACATCATACCTGCCAAGATAGTAGTAAGAAGTACTAAGTTACCAGTACCCATACCATTCAGGAAGTGAGTAATTGCGAAGTTGATTCCACTGAAGATTGGGTTAATGATGTAGAACATAATTGCTGCAATGAAGAGCAATCCCAAAATTGGGTAGAACAGCATTGGCTTCATACCTTCAACTGAGTGAGGCAAGTTAGCAAATGCTTTCTTCAAACCAACCATTAAGTAACCTGCAATGAAACCTGCAGCAATACCACCTAAGAAGCCGGCTGGTGAAGTTGCGTGAGCTTGAACGTTAACTTGGAATTGACCGTTAACGATTGAAGCCATGTAACCACCAACGAAACCTGGCATCAAGGCTGGCAAATCACCGATTGATTCAGCAATGTAAGCAGCAAGTACTGGAACCATGAAGGCAAAGGCCAAGTTACCAGCGTTGTTCAAGAAGATAAATGCTGGAGATTTAGCACCACCACCGTAGTTTTCTACGATGAAGGAAATAGCCATCAGGATACCACCACCAATAACGAATGGAAGCATATGACTAATACCGTTCATTAAGTTCTTGTAGATGCTTGCCCATACGCCTGGCTTTTCTGTGCTTGAAGCTTCTTCTGACTTATCAGCAGCACTTGCGTGGTAAACGTCAGCCTTGTTATCCATAATGTCATCAATCAATTCGCCTGGCTTGTTGATACCATCAACAACTGGACGGTTGACTAAAGGCTTGCCGTCAAAACGTGGCATGTCAACTTTCTTATCAGAAGCAATGATGACACCTTTAGCACGCTTGATTTCATCAGGAGTTAACTTATCCTTAACACCTTCTGAACCGTTGGTTTCGATTCTTACTTCGATGCCGCGCTTCTTACCTTCCTTAATCAAAGCTTCTTGAGCCATGTAAGTGTGGGCAATACCGTTGATACATGCAGTAACACCAACGATCAAAGGCTTGTTGTCTTCTTCAGCGTTGCCTTGTGCCTTAGCAGCTTCCTTAGCCTTCTTAGCTTCAGCTGCCTTCTTGTCTTCTTCATCCTTCTTAGCTTCGGCCTTTTCGAAAAGATCGATAACTTCTTCAGGAGTCTTAGTAGCCTTTAACTTTTCAACTAAGTCTGGGTCAATTAATAAACCTGAAAGTTTAGCTAAAGCTTGAAGGTGAGTATTATCAGCACCAGCTGGTGCAGTAATCATGAAGAATAAGTGAACTGGTTGACCATCAAGTGAGTTGTAGTCAATACCGTCTTTACTCTTAGCAAATAACACACGGGCCTTGTTGATGGACTTGTTACGTGCGTGAGGCATCGCAATTCCGCCACCGATACCAGTAGTGGATTCATTTTCACGGTCCCAGATGGACTTGATAAATGCATCTTCGTCATTAACGATATCGGTTGCAACTTCAAGGTCAGCCATTTCTTTAATGGCATCTTCTTTGTTCTTCGCCTTGAGGTCCATAATCATGGATTCAGGGCTTAAAATGTCCTTAATTCTCATATCTTTTTCCCCTCATAAAATTAAGAAATTTGTTCAACCTTAATTTGTGGTAATACTGCATCGATTTGGCTCTTAACCGCAATATCCTTAGTGAAGGCAGTAGCAGCACCACAGGCCATACCAATTCTGAATCCTTCCTTTGGATCTTGGGTCTTGTAGTAAGTACCAACGAAACCAGCGATCATTGAGTCACCGGCACCAACTGAGTTAACAGCAGTACCAACGGCACCCTTAGCATGGTAAACGTGGTCTTGAGTAAGTAAGAAGCCACCTTCACCAGCCATTGAAACCATTACGTTTTGAGCACCCTTATCAAGCAACTTTTGTGCGTATTCAAGCATTACATCGCTTGAATCAAAGGTTACACCGAAGAGGTCTGCCAATTCGTGGTGGTTAGGTTTGATAACCAATGGCTTGTATTCCAAAGTATCAAGAAGGGCTTGACCAGTAGTATCAACTACAAATTCTGCACCTGCTTCCTTAATAGTAGGAAGAAGTGATTGATAGAAATCAGTTGGTAAACTTGGAGTAAGTGAACCGCTCATTACAACGATGTCACCCTTCTTCAAGTCGTTCAAACGGTCCTTGAATGCAGTGATTTCTTGGTCTGTAATAGCAGGGCCAGCTGCATTGATTTCAGTTTCCTTTTCTGCGTGAATCTTAACGTTCACACGAGTGTTATCTGAGATAGTAACGAAATCGCTGACGATTCTCTTTTGGTTCAATTGACGAACCAATTCCTTACCAGTGAAGCCACCAACAAAGCCCCAGGCAGTGTTGTCAACATCTAATTGGTTAAGGATTTGAGAAACGTTAATTCCTTTACCTCCTGCTAAAAATGAATCATTGTTAGTTCTGTTAACTTCACCGCGGTTGACCTTTTCTAATTGAAGAACGTAGTCAAGAGCTGGGTTAACAGTTACCGTATAAATCATTATTTTGCCTCCTCTAGATTGATATCGGCAGGTAATGCCGCTTTTTGACTTGAATTAATCTTGTCTGTTACCACAACAACGTCTTGCGTATTGCCAAAAACGGCAAAGTTGCGTTCACCGATCTTGGTGTGATCAGCTAGCACGTAAGCGTGTCTAGCTTGCTTAATCTCAGCTGCCTTGACTGCAGCTTCTTCGGGATCTGGCGTAGTTAAGTTGCCATTCTTTTCAATCCCGTTAGCTCCAACGAAACTAGCTGAAAAATTCATCGCTTTAATCTGTGCCAAAGCAGTCTGACCAATTACGGCATGCGTGTCATCTTTGACCTCGCCACCGATAAGGAAAGTTTTTATTCCGTGATTCAGGCTGCACAATGCAGTTTCAACACCGTTGGTAATAATCTTCACGTGCGGAATATCGGCTAAAAATGGAACCATTTCATAGGTCGTTGTTCCGGCATCGATAAAAATATTGTCGCCTTGGTGAACGAAGTTCTGCACCGCATATTTAGCAATTGCGATCTTCACATCGTGATTCATACTAAAGCGGACGTTCTGGGAAACATCACGAGAGAAATGTTTTACTGATTGAGCACCGCCATGCACACGCTTAAGGATGCCGCTCTTCTCCATCTGAATTAAGTCACGACGAATGGTTGATTCAGATGTATCGGTTAAGTCGCATAACTCGCTAACGCGGCACAATTCGTGCTGATTAACGTAGTCTTCAATTAAGCTTTGGCGTTCTTGTGTCAGCATTGTTTTTCACCTCGCTAATTATTGTATTCGCTTTCTTCTTCAAAATCAATCATTTTTCTTCAAAAAATGTCATTTTTATTTATTATTGTTCAATAAAATTCATTTATATGCAAAAAAGATGCCACAAATCTTCATTTGTGACATCTTTTTCTTTGTCAGTTTAATTTATTCTTAGTCATTTTGGCTGTTTTGACGAAGAATAATTATTATTGACGAAGAATATATTTAATATTTTTACCTTTGCCAATAGACTCAATTTTACCTTTATCTTTTAACTTCTTAAGATTACGTTGAATCGTAGTTTGGCTATATTGGGGGATGAGTTCAACTAATTCAGAACGAGATAATGGTTTCAATTGTTGCTGGAGAGTTTTGAGAATCAATTTATCTGCTTTCAGCTTTTTAGGATTATGGACAATTCCAATTCTTTCAATCAGCTCACGATAAGCCTTCACCACTACACCCAAATAATAGTTAATGAACGGTGCGTAATCATCTTGGTTATCATTCCACCCCACCGAACTAGCAGCTAAAACGTCATAGTAACTTGACTTGCTGTCTTCGATAATCTTTTCCAAACTGATATATTTTCCGACTTCAAAACCTGAGCGGTACATCGTCAGTAACATCAGGAGTCGTGACATTCTACCGTTCCCATCACGAAATGGGTGAATCGAAACAAAGTCAAAAACGAATGCAGCAGATAAAACCAATGGAGAAATTTCTCCGCGCGCAAAAGCATCATTATATTGTTTACATAGTTCTTCGATCAGATCGGGGACTAAGAAAGCTTCAGGCGGATTGAACCTAACTTCTTCATGACCATCCGCATATTTGGCTACAATCTTACTGTTAATATCCTTGAAGTGTCCGCCCCACGAATCACCTGCATACTTGAACAACATATTATGCATGCTTAAGATAGTGTTCTTGGTGACAGGCATGTAGCGATAATTTTCATGGATCAAGCTTAAGACATCACAATAACCAGCGATTTCTCGTTCATCCCGATCACGTGGCTCCACCTTATCAGACATAATCTTATTAAGTCTCGAATCTGACGTGTAAATACCTTCGATTCGGTTAGAGGCATCCATACTTTGAATTTTAGCTACAGCAACCAGCTTTTTGAGTTCTTCATGGTAATCAATTTCAAAACTACTGGTTTCCCCTCGTAACTGATAGATAGTAGTCAGTTTGTTGATTATTGTATTGGTAAGCTGCAGATTATTGAGAGTTTGATAGTCAAATTCCTTCAAAAATTCACCTTCGTTCTTGGTCATTCTTAATTATTCTTAGTCATTTTACCCTATTTGACTAAGAATCCGCAAAAATGACGAAGAAAAAGGCTGAAAAAACTTCAGCCTTTCTTACTATTCAAAAAATGTAAACACATCTAAGATGTTGAACACTACATAACGCCAATATGCTTGGCCAAAACTGCTATATACTTTTAGCTGCCACTTTCCATACTCAAACTTCACCAGATAACCATCTTGAGTTTTATGTCTAAACGTCTGCTTAATTGCAACTAATAGACAAAACACCAGTACTAAAGCGATGATCATCAGTATAGAAATAATTGTATTTTTCATACCTTCATCCTAGTCTTTCAAACTTTTGTACAAGTCTTGAACATTAGCACAAATACAAAGAGACACCATGATTTGAATCCAAGTGAAATTTTGAGAAATATCAATTATCCCACCAGCCCAATAATAGACTAAGAAAAATGTTAACATTAGCACATATCCAGTTGGATTGAGAAACATCACTTTACCTAAGCGCTTGGAGTAAACGATGTACATAATAATAGCAATGACAAAGATCAGTAATGGTAAATAACTTAATTTCAGCATTTTAGTTTCCAGCTTTCTTTTGTTCTTGCTTCTTACCAAAAATGTAAACTACTATTCCCAGTACAAGCCATGCAGCTATGCCCAACAATGTTTTTACTACAGATGCAGAACTGTTGTAATCATTAAGGATGCCTATAGTTGCAATGAGATATAGAAACTGACAAATCCCAAAAGAATTTTTCATCTCTTTCAAATAAAAACTTCTAACCTTTGAATCAAAAGTTACAAGCAATGCATTCACCAATGGCAGGACTAGTGCAATCAAGAAAACGATGCCGTTAAAACTGAGCAGGTCATTTGCGGAGTGATCACTTTGCATTAAGAAGAAAAAGATAACCACAATGCCGGTTAATATCCATGAATTAGCAATTATAATGTTGTCATTTAAGACGAAATTTCTTCTGTTCATATTTATCCCTCGATTCTATCGAATGAAAGACTATAATGCAGTTTTAATTCAACAAACTGCGTTTAAAGTTCTGCCATGGACCTACATCATCTGTTTGCAAAATCAAGTTTGGATAAATTTTTCTAATCCAGATAAAGGACACTACTGCAGTAATTAAAGCAATCAAAGCAGAAATAGCGGCCTCTAAATTAGTCGCGTCACCTATAATCACTCTAGCTGGCATAACAAATGATGATAAGAATGGAATATATGAGAAGACTTTTTCAAATATTGTATCGCCACCTGATTGCATATTAATCGAAAATAGAAATCCGATTATCATCAATGTACTCAACGGTGTAACGGCTTTGTTGGCATTCTCGCTTTTAGCAACTAAAGCTCCACAGAATGCTGCAAAGATAATGAATAATACTAAGCCGATTATCGTAAATAGTAGTCCCCAAGAGGCTAAATTGCCAATCGCCTGATCAATCATTGGCTTATACTTTTCAAATAAATCGTTAAAGCCATCAATGTATGGGGCTGCGCAATAAACTGCCACAAATCCAGCAACATAAATTAGTACCTGGGTAATAATTTCACCAAAAATACCTAAAATTTTACCAGTAAAATAATCACCACCTGGCATGCTCGAAAAGATTACTTCCATTATCTTGGTACCCTTCTCGGTAGCAATATCTTGTGCTGTTACTTGTGTGTAAGTAATCACTAGCATATACAAAATAATAAGCAAAACCCAGAAGGAAATCTGCTTAACAGGATCGTTATCAAAGCTCTTCTTATCGACGTGCTCAACCCTTTGCTTAAACTGTGCCCTCGTCGCTAAAGCCTGGCTCTGTTTCATCGTTAGCTTTGCCTTGCTTAAATTCAATTGTTGCTGAGCGGCATTTAAGTTCGTTAATAGTTCTGATTTCAGATCACTGTCCATCTTTTCATCGCTATAGTAAGTTGCAGATAATTGATTATTCTTTTGTTCAATTAAGACATAACCATCAATATCCTCATCTTTATATGCTTTTTTAGCCTTAGCTTCAGTCTTATAGTTATCGAAGTCTTCTGATTTTTTAATTGCTTGCTTCAAAGCGGGATTAGAAGTAACTACCCCAATATAGTTATCATCACCACTATTAGCTGATGCCATGCCGATTATAAACGACAAGAAAATGAAGAGGAATGGTGCCAAAATCATAAATAAATATGACCAAGTTTTCACTTCTCTACGGTAGGTTTCCTTTGCTACAAGCCAGACCTTATTCATAGCGCACACCTGCTTTCATCTTGAATATTTCGTCTAAAGTTGGTGGTTCCTGGTCAAATGTTTGAATATATTGACCGGCTGAAAGTTGATCGAAAATATCCTTACCATATTTTTCATCCTCAAGAACAAGCAACTTAGTCCCATTATTTTGCAAAATCACATCTTTTACACCTGGCAAGGATGATAATTCAGTAACGCTTTTATCAGTTCTGACAAAAACACGAGTTAAGCCAAAACTATTCTTAATATCATTCACTGGGCCATTTAAGACAATATGACCATCATTAATCATTACAACATCATCACATAGTTCTTCCACGTTGCGCATATCATGATCAGAAAAGATTATTGTAGCACCCAATCTTTTTTCTTCTAAAATTAACTGCTTCATTAGATCAACATTAACCGGATCTAGTCCACTAAAAGGTTCATCTAAAATAATCAATTTTGGTTGATGAATTAAAGTTGCGATCATTTGTACCTTTTGTTGGTTACCTTTAGATAAAGACTTAATCTTATCCATCGGAATCCCTTTAACGGCTAAACGCGATAACCAATTAGGCAACTCTTCTTTTACCTTTTTGGCTGGCATCCCTTTAAGACTGGCCAAAAAGACTACTTGATCTTCAATCGTTAATTTAGGCATTAAGCTTCGCTCTTCAGGCAAATAGCCGATATTGTCATAATCCTTTGTGCTGAAAGAATGACCTTCAATACTAATCTGACCGTCATAATCAACGAATTTCAAAATACTATGAAAGATCGTCGACTTACCTGACCCGTTTTTACCAACCAGCCCTAAAATACGTCCATTTGGTACGTTGAAGCTGACATCAAACAAAACCTGAGTTGAGCCAAAGCTTTTGTTCAAGTGCTCAATTTTTAACATGAGTTTTCCCTCAACTTTTCTATCTAATTAAACAAATCCGAAAATTTAGTTGGAATATTATTATTCTTCGCAAAATATTTCTTAAAAGCATCCCCGAAACTCAACTGGTCTTTTTCCCTATTCTCTAACCAATCATGAATAGCCAGAAATGCAGTGATAGCGTAATTAGCTGCTAAAATGATTAACACGCCAATCAAAATATAAATTAAGTACAACATTTTTAGTCCTCCATCCAGCGACCATTCTCCAGGCAAACTCCTACACTATCTTTCAATTTTTATATTATCAGAGCCAACTCGGCAATAACCGAAAACGTCCAATTCCGTCAATTTTTGGACTTATTTGGTAAGGAGTAAATTTTATTTCTATTTATTCACTATCAAAAATATCAATGTTGTTGCAACAATACTAGAACACGCTATTATCAAATAATTAGATTCAATAGGGAGATGTTGAAATAATCGATAACCTACAAAGATAATTTGAAAGAGCAAATTTAAAACATATACTACGTTAAAAATACGTTTACCAGTTATCATTTTTATCACCCATTTTTGCTTAAGTAGCTACTTAATTTTTTGGATAAATATCGCTGCAATAATTAATCCTAACCAACTAACAATTGATGCAATTTTAGAATATCCTACATAAGTTAGTGTTCCGTAAATAATCAATATAATTACGACTGCAATGAATAAGTAAATAAGCCTTTTCTTCATAGCGGCTTTATCCTTATCCTCAGTAGCAACTAAAACAGCGACAACTGTACCACCTATTATTGATCCTATCAGTGCACCTAAAATTACTAACATTAGAATTCGTAGAAATGGAAGTGAACCTGAAGTCTTGATCAGAGCTGGAATCACTGAGGCTAGAATACCTATAATGATGCCTACTCCCATACCAATAAATATCTTTTTATTATCACGTGCAAATTTCTTATCATCCATGATCCGCCCCTCCATTCTTCTATTTAGCGATCATTTCCCGAGAAATTTTTATTTCTTATCTTCTTTGTAAACCAACAAGTCCCCTGGCTGACAATCTAAAACTTCACAAATTTTACTTAACGTATCAAATCTGACACCATGCGCCTTACCTGTTTTCAGAATTGAGAGATTAGCTGGCGTGATACCCACCTTTTCCGCTAATTCTTTAGAAGACATTTTGCGCTTCAAAAGCATGAAATCTAACGTTACCTCAATCATCTACATCTTTCTTTCTAAATAATGGAGTCTGCATCTTCCTGAATTTTCATTCCGTACTTGAACACCAAGTAGACTACGTAGAAAACAGCTAAGAAAAGCAAGCCATTCGTAATGCTGCCTGGGTAGATCATATCGTTAGTCGTATAAGTTGAAAAACATGTGCGATGAGTTAGCAGCAGTACATATTCAATCACTGAACATACTGTATAAACACCAACGGTGATCAATAATTTACGTAATAGTTGCAGGTTATCGGCTGCGAAGTAGATCTCACGCTTGATGTTCTTGATAATCAAACGCGCATAGCAACATATCAGGAACGTAGTAATTGTTACTACTATTAACAAAAAAAACGTAATTTCCATAACTAAAATTATTTGATCAATGGATGATGCTCCGTGAGTGTTAAATGTACTCATAAAACCTTCTCGAAAGTCTGGATTAGATTTAATAAAAAACATCATTACAAAGACGGGGACAAAGATAATTAAACCTAATACGCAAACTATTTGATAAATCCAGGCGAGCACTGTTAACAAATTCAAAATAAACTTTCTCATTCTTCTATCTCCCAAAAAGTAGGTTATCTCTTTCATCTTCTTTTTATAAATTATTGTATTACGATAATTTATAATTGCAATACAGAAATAAAATATTCTTTGATAATAATTTTAGAGATTAAAAATACCGAATCAGTATTTTTTAACTAATTCGGTATTCTTTATTTCTTAGCTTCGATTTTTCTTTCCTTTAATGTAAAAGAAAGCAAACACAAAGACATACGTTAATAGCAATGTAACGACAGTTTGCAAAATAAAACTATCAACATTGATCACATAGCGATCAAAACAATCATATAGTTCGCTGGCTACTAGCAGACTAACCCAAGTTATGCAGATTATCCATTGCTTCGAAGTCTTGGCTTCACCCCGTTTGATTATGTTTTTCATTTTTCACACCTCGGCATCCCTTAATCTAATTAAACTTTAGTTTTTAGATTGACATCCTTTTTCATCCTAAAATATCTGATACCTGTATAACCTACCCAGATCGACAAAATAGCAGCAACAGCACATAATTTCCAAACTGCCCAATTGCCAGCAATACTAAAAATCGCAACAATTAGTGCAATAACAGAAAAAATCACAGCACCAACAAAGTGTCTTTTAGCTTTTTCCAACATAATAATCACCAACATTAATTATTGTTTTTCACTTTTTTTCTTATAATAATTATTCATAAAGATATTCATAAAGATAACAAAAGCTATACTTTCAACTATATTCCAAATTACTGTTCCAAAGCTTAATGTTTTGTATTGAAAATAGTCCCATACCAGTCCTATTAACAGAGCCAAAATACCGGCGACAATACTTCTGTTTCTAACTTGACTCTTAGTTAAAATTTTATTCTTCATTTTTCACACCTCAACATTTCTTATCTAAATATCTATCTACTTCAGATTTTACCTAAATTTTCCTAACGAAAAATAAAAAATACCAAATCGGTCACTTTTCGGACCAATTTGGTAATTCGTTTAATCAATACTTATATCTTCAAATTTATCTATAATCTTTTCTTGCACGATCTTCTTATACCTACGGGAATAGATAATCGACATATCATTATCAAAAGTAATCGTTTGAGTACGGGGATTAATTGAGCTAACTCTCTCCGGATTAATCAAGTAAGATTGCGATACCCGAATCAAAAACGGTGCTTTAGTTTCAATCTGATTAAGCGCGCCTCTGAATTCAGTCTCACCATGTTCGGTAACCATATGCACCTTATGTTGGGTAATGCTATTCTCGATGAAAACTACTTCGTTTTCACTCACCTTAAAGCCGCGACGACCCATCTTGTATGTGAAATCGTGCTTACCATAACGACCAACACTGGACAAGTTATCAAACGCGTTACGTAGCGTCTCCTCCAAACGATGTATTGTCTCCATCTGTGATAAAGACTTGCTAATGTAATCAATCGCACCGATATGACGGCGATACGTTAACGGAGCATACTTATCGTACGCCGTTACAAAGATAATCTGAGCATTCTCATCTTGCTTCTTCACGAATTCAGCCAAGTCTACACCGTTCTTCGCCTTAGATTCTCTGCTCAATTCAATATCCAAGAAATAAATACCATTTTTAATGTCATTTGCCACAATATATCCTACAGTCTGAGCAAAATCATTTGCGACAAAAGTTACTTTTTCATCCAACTTGCCATAACTGGGATTGTCATCGGCCAGATTTTGAATAGATACATTAATGTTCTGAGCTAGTTGATTTGCCAGATCTTGATCATCATCACAAACAATAATGGGAAAATTAGTCATCTTCTTCACCGTCCTCAGTTTCAATCACCATATAAAAATCAAACCAGCCATCCTGAACCATGTAAGAAATAGACATATCAGGATACTTGTTCTCGATTTCCTTTATATTGGCTAAACCTAAACCGTTATGATCTTTTTTGGTTGTAAAACCACGCTCTTGAATCTGATTAGTTGAGATATTTTTATCTTGAACTTTATTTCTGATTTCGTATTCGAATTCACCTAAATTATCAAGATAAATCATTGATTGAATCTCAGCTTTTTTATCTTTAGCAAGCAGAGCCTTGCTCTCTTCAATCGCGTTGTCAAAAGTAATACCAATAATACGTACGAGATCTAATTCATCAATATGATCAGGCAGCTTTCTGATTTTGTTTCTGCACTCAAAGTTATAAGGTATCTTCAAGTTATAGATCTCTGTTAACTTGGCAATAATAATGCTTTTGATTGATTTAACATAAAGATGATTCACATCCTTATACTTAAGCAGTGCTTCAGAATTCAGATTGGTTTCAGTATATTTATCAAGCTTTTGAATTACTTCTTGAACGTCACCCTCTTGAGCGCTTATCTTTAAAGAATTCAAAATATTGCGATAATCGTGACGAAATGCTCGAAGATCATCTTCGCTTTTCTCTAAATAAGTGGCATATTCTTCAAGATGGCGTTGATTTTGTTTTAGTTTTTCTTGATCCTTCTTTTTTATTAATTGCCTTTGTTCCTTTTGAATTAAACGATATATTCCAAGTGCAAAAATAGCCTGTATGATAAGAAAAGTAATAAAGAATACAGTAACTGATGGCACATGCTTAGTTTCGGTATAAACCAAACAGATAATAATATTAACTAAGAACAAATAGCAACTTAGCCATAAAAATATTTGTTTATTATCTCCTGATAATTGTAGTTTTATCTTATAACTATACTTTTTTATGATAAATATAATAATTAAACAACTGAGTATAGCAAGTAAAAAATTTAAATTTAACATCATATTTTTACTTGTAGAGTCAATTATAATTCCCAGTAAAATAGTACGTATTATATCAAGAATAATATCTACATTAAAGATAATTGTAAAAGAGCCTAAGATTAAATATCTATCAGTCAGTTTCTTATACATCAAGTAAAAAATAAATATTTCTATAAAATCAAAAAATAGATCTCCCTTATATCCATATCCATTTACACATATTCCAATCACTATAATTAAAAATAGCCAAAGATAATTCAACCTATTTCCAACTGTTAATCCTGTAATTCTAAAAAAGAACACATAATCTAGAATCATTGAAAAGATTGAAACTATTAACATAAGACACAAAACGTAAATCGAAGACATAATTACACTATTTTTTAAACCATTTTTTCTGAAAGCTTATTATATTAATTCTCAATCACCATATAAAAATCAAACCAGCCATCCTGAACCGTGTAAGAAATAGACATGTCAGGATACTTATTCTCGATTTCCTTTATATTAGCTAGGCCTAACCCTTTATGATCTTTTTTAGTTGTAAAACCACGTTCTTGAATCTGTTTAGTTGAGATATTCCTATCCTGAATTTTATTCCTGATTTCGTATTCAAATTCACCAGGGCCATCAGAATAAACCATGATCTGAACTTCTGCATCCCTAATGTCACGCTTTTTTGCCATCATAGTTTTACTCTCTTCAATTACATTATCAAAAGTGATACCAATAATTCGCACTAGATCAAGCTCATCCACATGGTCTGGCAACTGATGAATACTACTGCGACACTCAAAATTATACGGAATATTCAAGTTATACATTTCCGTCAATTTAGAAATAATAATACTCTTAATCGACTTAATATGAATATGATTTACATCCTTATACTTGAGCAAGGCCTTAGAATTCAGATTTGTTTCAGTGTATTTATCAAGTTTCTGAATAACTTCCTGAACGTTGCCTTCTTGGGCACTTACTTTTAGAGAATTAAGGATATTTCGATAATCATGCCTAAATGAACGTAAGTCATCTTCGCTCTTTTCAAGATAATTTGCGTATTCTTCAAGTTGGCGCTGTTGCTGCTGATTTAACTTCATTCTTTGAATTTTTTCTTTTTCATTTTGCTCCTTCACAATTGCAAAATAAATTGCAAATCCAAATATAGCCTGTATTAACGTCATAGATAAAAATACAATTACTGATGGAGAAAGATGATCTAAAAAAGCATTTATCCAATTAACCACTAGCATTGAGAAGTACAAATACAAAAGAATGCCTACAAAGATTTTAACGTTCTGTCCCTGAATCTGTTTATATATGACTTCTCGCAATTTAGAAATTATTACAAAAATTAGAAGATAAGCTACTAATAGTAGGACCAAAGCAAAGATTCTATTATTATTAATCTTGCTCATACAAAATAAGAAAACATCTATATAGAAATCAAATATTAAGTTTATTAATGCTGAAACTATGACTCTATATTTATCGTTTCTACCAAAATACCAGTAAAAAGATAAAAGGCTCTATGAGTGATGCTATATTTGAAAAGAATCTTCCGTAAACATTAACTACAAGAACAACTACAGACATAGCTATTAAAAATATGTAGTCTTTTTTTGAGCTGATATTTATTTTAGAAATATAAAGAAATAAGAAAATATCAAAAATAATTGATAATAATGATATTCCTAAATCATAGATTACATTAATAACCATTCGGATTCCTTACTCATCTACCAACAATCCTATCCGCATTATCTTCCATAAATTTTCGTCTTTTGCCTGTCAACATCCACGCAAAGATCACTACACCGACAATTAACAACATAATTGAAACTGGCCAACCTGTAAACATAGTCGTTACGCTATCAGTACTTACACTCTCCAGATCATACAGAAAATGGATCAGCATCCCTAACCATAATTTGCCAGTATACAAATACAACACGCCAAATGCTAAGCCAATACCAAACGCATATGTAAGTTGCTGTGCCGTCATATCAACAGAATAGAACGTGCCATTGGTAATAGTACCCAAGTTACTTAAATGCTCTAGACTAAATAAAATAGCCGAGATTACTACTGCTAACATAATTCTGCCTTTAAAATTGCGCATTGCATATAACAGAGCAATTATTTCTAGGATGCGAATCGTTTCTTCATAAATACCGGCTGTAGCAGCAAAAGCTACTATACCCGCAGTAAAATAATGTGAAACTTCAAAACTAGTCCAATGCCAGAAAGCAAGCAGTTCTGTCCAGGTATTCGCAATGTTGGCATATGTGCTAAAGAAGATCAGCCAGACCATCACTAATACAAGCACAATTAAAGATGTTAATTGAAAATTGCCAGTTTTAACAAACTTCAAGTTCCAGCTAAATTTCAAGTCCCATGCCTTGGTAATAAAGAAGCCTAAGACAAAGATTTCTATGGCAACTATTAAGGCATCATATACAAGAAAGTGAAGCGACTCTGGCAAATTAATAAAATCATTGGCATTCATCGTAAAGCTTACATCAATGATAGCAATACTCAATACACGAAGAAAGCCATTCTTTACTATCGGCATGTCAACTATTACCCAGGGAATATTTACCACCAATAGAAGGACACAGCCCACGATTGAGAAAAACATCGCACAGCTTGGAAAGGCATAATTAAGAACTGAAATCCCAGTATAGACTACAAGGTTAAATGCATATGGTAAGGCTAAAACGCCAAGCCATTTGGCCGCAGCTTGGATATACTGATTTTTATTTTCTAAGAGAGTCAAAATAAAAATTACTACTAAAGCACACAAAGTAGTCGGATACACTAGCTTGGGCATCTTAAACATATGTACAACATGCAGATTAATGCACAACATGAGTACTATCCCTATTACCAACTGAATTTTTAAAATCAAGTCATATATTCTATTCTTCATAGCGAGTTCACCCTACCTTGTAGCAACAATCCTAGCAGCATTATCTTCCATGAACTTCCGTCTTTTGCCTGTCATCATCCAAATAGTTACGATTGTTGGCAACGCCATTATGATCAAAGAAACTGTCCAATTTCCTAACATAGGTGATACAACTAATGTCAGCATTGTCTTACTAAAGGAAATAAAATCTATACTGAAATGTGCCAAAATGCATAGCCATAGTTTACCCGTATAGAGGTACAAAGCAGCCATCAGCAATCCCATACCGAAGCTATATACTACTTGCTTTAGTACTACATCCAAATCATAGTGAATACCAAAACTGGTACTTCCTAAGTTAATCAAATGAAATAATCCAAAGATAGCTGAAGATCCAACCACGGCTAGCACAACTTTACTCTTAAAATTATGAAAAATATACAACAAGAGCACAACATTCAGATAGCGTTCAGTTTCTTCTAGGATACCTGCTTCTGCCGATGCATAGAAACCTTTCCACGTAATCTCAAAAGTACTAAAATCCCATTCAAAAAGTTGAGCTGGTACTTGAGCAAGGCCAATAAACGTATTAAAGAAGCTAAACCAAGCTAAAAAGACTACTAAAAATACCAGTACCCACCATTGAAAGTTTTTGGTTTTAATAAACTTCAAATTCCATTCAAACTTGAATCCCCAAGCCTGCATAATGAAGAATGTCAAAATAAATACTGCAATTGCATTAACAAAACCTTGGTCCACCATTACGCTTATGTAACTAGGCGCCTTCTTAAATACAACTACACTATACAATTGACTTAGGATCAACACTACAACAAGCATAAGACGTAGAACGCCATTTTTGATGGTAAGGTAACTAACTTTGACTACAGGTATAAAATTAACTAATAGAATTAAGCAGCCCAGGATTGAGAATATAGGAGCCAATTGCTGAATTTTTTCATTCAGCGTTGAAATAGTTCCTGTCAATAGCCAATTGAAAATGCATGATAAGGTTAATGCACTCAATATATCGGCTGTAAATTTAAGATAATGATTCTTCTCAGCTAAGAATTGTAAAACCAAAGTTGCTATCAAGATAGCTAGAGAAATCCAATCAGCTACTGCAAGACGGGTCCAATTTAGCCCCTTTACATTTATATTCAGTAGAATAGCTAGTAAAATACTTAAGATTAATTCGAATTTTAAAATCCGATTCCACAGCTTCTGCTTCATTGTTCTTCACCATCCCTCTTGATTAAAATAATATAGCAATTTTAATTTTGAAGGACATAAAAGACCAATTTGGCATCGAAATGGACCAATCCGGTTACTACATTTCTTCAAATGTGAACAATTGACAGTTAATTTCCTTCGCCAATTCTCGACAACTATCAGTAAAACCTGACTTAGAAAACAAATAATAGTGCTTAAGCGGATAAGTAAAAAGCTCACTATTAGTCACTAATTTTTCTAGCACGCTACGCGGAATCGGCTCATTCTTCCATTTACACTCGCCAAAGTAGCCGTCGCGCTCATCATCAGAGAAGCCAACTACATCGAGTTCAACTTGTTGATGAGTTCGCTTATCTGTGCCCCACCAATTACCTAAATGAACAAATGGATTAGACACGATCTTTTCATTCAAATCCTGCGACCACATGAAATCTTGACTATATTTTTCAAATTCTGGTCCCATGAAGTCAGATAGATTGCGTTTTACCTTAACCCAAGCTAGATCAGTTAAACCACGTTCAATCACATCAGTTTGCTTGCCAACGAAGGTGTACCAGAAGCGAAACATGCCATCACAGATTCGATAGACTATGTTCTTGCTACGCGGCTTCTTCTGTTCAGTGACGGGTACCTTTTTCTCAATGATTCCCAGATCAATCAGATTATTTAGATAGGTGGTCAATGGACCTGTCTGCAAGTGAGCCGCCTGTGCAATTTTGCTATGTTTTGAAGCACCTGACGCAATAGCATTAATGATTGAATTGTAGTTAGTTGGATCACGCAACTCTTGCTGCAACAAGTTATTTGGTTCGTCGAATAAGCGCCCAGATTTGTTCAAAAAGTTTTTCTTAATATTATCAGCTACCGAACGCTTATCTGACATATAACTCAGATATTGTGGCACTCCCCCACAGATCGTATTAATGATAAAAGCATCTTCCTTGCTCAACTTCGGCAGCATTTCACGAGCTTCCGTCAATTTAAATGGTTCAAGCTTTAAGGCTAAAGTACGTCGACCATAGAGCGGACTTTGATAGCCTAAGACTTGACGCTCCATAAAGGACATGGAAGAGCCACAAAGAATCAGAAATAGATTGGTTTCTTTGAATTGATGATCAATATAAGACTGCAACATTGAACTAATTGCTGGATATGCCTTAGCTAAGTAAGGAAATTCGTCGATGACTAAAATTACGCGCTGCTTGTGTGCTAAACGTGTAATTTCTTTAAAGCATTCTTCAAAATCAGCAAAACTTTCTTTGCCTCCCTGATCAGTGTTCTTGAAGATGCTGATTGCTTCTGAAAAACGCTTGAGATTATCAGCCGCATTTTCTTCAAGGGCCACATAGTAAATGGCCTTCTTATCCTTTAAAAATTCGTTGATCAATGAAGTCTTGCCTATTCTTCTGCGTCCATAGATGACGGTGAATTGGAAATTATTTTCTTCATATGCTTCATTCAATTGAGCTAATTCTTCGTGTCTACCTACAAACATCGCCATGCTCCTTTTACTACATCGTAATATACTATATTACATTATACTATAATACGATGTAGTATAACGTAATGTAGTAAAAATGCCATGCAAACAGATGCATGGCATTTTATTATCTTTAATTCTTACTACTTCTCTACATACTTACCGTTCTTATACTTGAATACCACTTTTTTATCTGGCAATTCCACCGTAATTTTACGATATACCGGACCGTAACCGTGCTTTTCAAGTTTAACTTTTACAGATCCATCCTTGGCTTTAATCTTGTACAAGTTGTATTCGCCATCTTGATACTTAAAGTCTGTACCGTTGTCTTGATAGTGAACATACTTACCCTTTTCGCCAAAGACTCTAAAGGTCATCGTCTCATCTGGTTCATCAGAAATGTGACTAACTTCCTTGCCCCATGGCAAAATTGCACCCTTTCTGACAAACAATGGCAACTTATCAATTGGTGCATCAACTAAGATCGTTGTCTTACCGGCGTATTCAATACCATTCCAAAAGTCGATCCATTTACCTTTTGGCAAATATACGGCACGCTTGGTTTGACCCTCTTGTACAACTGGGACTGTCAAAATGTCTTCGCCCACCATGTATTCATCATTCAAGTTATACACTTGTGGATCATTTTCATAATTCAAGACAAGCGGACGCATAATTGGTAAACCTGTCTTAGTTTCACGATAAAATTCATCATACAAATATGGAATAAAGCGGTAGCGCAACTTCAAATACTTGCGGTAGATTGACAAAGTTGGCTCACCGAATACCCATGGCTCTTGTGAACGAGTACCTAAAGCCGCATGGTTTCTGTACAGTGGGCTAAATAATGCGCCTTCGATCCAACGGGTAAGCAATTCTGGAGTTGTATCTGCGCCAAAACCACCGATATCAGTTCCAGCAAAGCTAAAGCCACTCATTCCTAAGTTACATAATTGCGTGATCATCATCTGCACATGTGTCCATAAACTTTGGTTGTCACCTGTCCACACTGTGGAAAACTTTTGCGTTCCGGCATAAGCTGCACGAGTAATCACAAATGGACGCTTGCCTGAATACTTCTTCAAGCCTTCATAAGTTGCCTTAGCCATGTTGTGACCATAAACGTTGTGCATCTTCTTATGAGTTGAAGCTTCTTTTTCATTATGGAATACAACGTCTTGTGGAATTTCACCCTTAAATGAAGCTGGCTCGTTCATATCATCCCAGATACCAGCAACACCCAAGTCAACCAAGTACTTGCAATTCTTAGCCCACCATTTGCGGACTTCTTTACGACCGAAGTCTGGAAAGACAGCATCCCCTGGCCAAACTTGGTTAACATAAACCGTACCATCAGGAGCTTTTACAAAGTAGCCCTTTTCAATTCCTTCTTGGTAGATCTTGTAATCATGATCATCCTTCTTTACGCCGGGATCGATAATTATGATAATTCTGAAGCCAAGCTTGCGCATCTTTTTGACAAAATCAGCCGGCTTTTCATAAGTATCTTTTCTCCAAGTGAAGACACGGTAACCATTCATGTAGTCAATATCTAAGTGAATTACATCGCAAGGCAAATCATATTTGCGCAAATTTTCTGCAATTTTTTCAACTTGCTTTTGACTTACGCTGTAGCCCCAACGTGATTGTTGGTAGCCCAATGTCCACTTCTGAGGCATTGGTACACGACCTGTTAAATAAGTGTAGTTAGTAATGACTTCTTTTAATGAATCACCGCCAATAATGTAGTAATCTACATTGCCGTCAACTGCGGAGTAATAGTAATAGTCATTGCTTTCCTTACCCAAATCAATGTGATTGCGGTAGGTATTATCAAAGAAAATCCCGTAAGGATGACCCTCTTTAATACCAAGCAAAATTGGAATTGACTTGTACAAACGGGTGAAGCTTTCTACTTGTGGAGCTGGGTTGTCGGTGTTCCAGTTATCATAAGCGTAATGACGCTTGTTCAAAAAGCCTGTTTTGTCACCCAAACCATAAAATTCTTCATCGCTAGCTAAAGACTTTACGATTTCGTAGTAGTCCTTGTCATGCATGCCTAAGAGCTTCTTAACATCGTGTCCTTCGGATTCTGCCAACTTCAAATGCTCTTTATCCATTTGACGATCGATTGGTGTCCGCTTACCACGGTAATCAATAATCAATGGATTGCCTTTTTCATCATAAACATCAATCTTTTTATCATCATAGATCTTAATGGTCAGCTTAGCCGTAGTTAATTCCGCGTGATCTTTTTTATCCTCGATCTTGAAGTCAGTTTTAATCTCCTTATCGCCCTCAATGGCATAAGAATTGCTGGCATTTCCACGATCTTCAAAAACGCGCACAATTTCTGGCGTAATCACAGTCAAAACCAAAGGTCCATTTTCATAATTTAAAGTAATCTTTTGCCCATCTTGAGTAAAATTAGTAAGTTTATCAGTCATAATTTACCTCTGTTAAAATCCAAACTATGTATTCGCTTTCAATTTTAACACAATAACTAATTTCTTGATTTTTAGACAAAGAAAAAACTAGCAAACTTAATTGCTAGTTTTATGATTAATTGAATAAGTCTGACATCTTTATAGGAATATTATTATTCTTGGCAAAATACTTTTTAAAAGTATCAAAAGTTGGCTCTTCTTCATCACGACGAGTGTACATATCATGCACTGCCAATAGACCCGTAATCATTAAGTTAACACCTAAAATAATTAACAAACCAACAAAAATATATAAAAGATAGAGCATGATTGCACCCCCGTTGTATTAATTAATATAAGTATTTATTCTGTACTACTTAATTAATACACTAATATTTATTAGCTAATTTGTCAATTGTTTTTATGCTTATTTTTCTCTGCCAATATATAAAAAGCCGTAGATAGCTGGCCCAATAATAATCGCACCAGCCACTGACAGGACCAAAACAAAGGCAAAGCGGGGCATAATAAAGAAATCCATACTAAAGCCTCGTGAAGCCCACATGCTTATAAAAGTTATTACCCAGGCAATGAGCATCGAAAGAATAATGCCCCAAACTGAGAATTGGTTTTGTGTATTTTTATCTTTCATCTTTTTCCTCAAAAAAACAGCTATTAAACTAAATTAAGTTTAATAGCTGCAATCTTGATTATCAATATAAATTATTTAGCTATTATGTTTGAAAATGCTACGCCAAGTGCAGCACCACCTACTGCACCTGCTTGATGAGAAACAGGACGAGCAGCAGAAACAATTGCTTGATGAAATTTAGTTACATTTTTTGAAAGTTTGCTTTGCCAACTTAATGGATCAAGGCCAACACGGATCAAATTGCAAACATAATTTGCACTTTCACCACTCTCAAGTTGATGCTTAGCATTCAACAAAATTTTACGTTCTTCTGGTTTAGTTTCTTCATCAACCAACAAGTCTGTAATATTGTTTAAAAGCCAGATTTTTAAGTCATCTTTTTCTTCGTTGTACATTGTCTAATCCCTCTTTTTCAACCTTTGACCTAATTTTAGTTCTTGTTGAAAAGAAAGCAATACTTTTTTTTAATGTTGTGATGCACCTGTAACGGCATCTGTATTGGTGCTCTTAATTTGATTCTCAGCTGTTGTTGGATATGGCTTCATACGACTTGGATCAGTATTCGAAGGCATAGCATCCAAACCATAATGAATACGACTAATTTTTGCATGTTTGATATCTTCAATAGTCTTACAGCCAGTCAATTGCATATCAATCTTTAATTCGGTATTCAATTGATCAATCACGCTTTCCACACCCTTAGGGCCACCAAGAGCTAGACCATAGAGATATGGACGACCGATTCCAACTAAATCGGCACCTAATGCCAAAGCTTTAAAGACATGAGAACCACGACGAACGCCAGAATCAAAGACAATTGGTACACGGTGGTTAACAGCCTTAGCGATTTCTGGCAAAACATCAATCGTTGCAGGAGAGCCATCAATTTCACGACCACCATGATTAGTAACATAGATACCATCAGCACCGGCACCAATAGCTTTATAGGCATCTTCAGCGCACATTACGCCTTTAACAAAGACAGACAAGCCAGACTCCTTTTTAATGCGAGCAACATCTTCTGGACCAATCTTTTGTGCACTAGCAGCATACATTTGCGCAACGCTTTGTCCTTCACCTTTAGCGCCTAGATAACGGGTAAAGAAATCAAGCGGAACGGGATAGGTAAATTTAGTTCTCAAATTTGCCTCACGATAACCGGAAACTAAAGCATCTACGGTTAAGAAAATGCCTTTATAGTCTGCCTTTTTGATTGCATCAAAGACCATCTTGTTAAAGTCCCAATCCTTGCTCAAGTATAATTGGAAAAATCTTGGTGCTTCAGGAGCTACTGCAGCAATATCTTCTACACTCTTATTAGCATAAGTACTTGAGGAGAAAAGCGCACCTGCGGCTGCTACACCCTTTTGTGTTGCTACTTCCGCATCCTTGTGTGCAATTCCGTGACAAGCAATTGGTGAAATCATAATTGGAGTTTTTAGCTTCATCCCCATAAATTGAGTGTCTGTCTGCGGATCCTGCATATCAGTCAAAGCACGTGGCACAATTTGATAATGGTTAAAAGCTGAAGTATTGGCACGCCATGTCCATTCGTTTTCGGCACCGGAAGCAATGTAATAATAGGCGCCTTCAGGCATTACTTTTTTAGCACGTTCTTCCAACTCATCAACGTTAATCATTGAGATCTTTTCATCACGATCACTTTGAGGGAAACCTTTGTAATAATATGTCATTGATCTTCCTTCTTTCACCTTATTTTTACATTCCTATTTACCTTCATTATAGTAAAAAGCAATTGTAAAAGTTAGTGAAAAAAGTAAAAAGATGTTTTAATAACAATGATTGTAAGGACTATTTTTTCACAAAGTTAAATATTAAATATATGTATGCAACGTTATTTTTATAATTTGCTATTCTTTGTCATCTAGCCTTTATTCTTAGTCATTTTACCCATTTTGACTAAGAATAATTGAAATTGAGTACGAAAAATAAAAATAACTGCTTAAGTCTATTGAACTAGCAGTTATTTTAAGAACTTATTATTCATTCTACTTAATTTCAATTAAATGCTTGACAGAGTATAGTAATTCCAGTTAAAGCCAACATAATACCGAAAGCATAACCATAGTAAATAGCTAAAGGACTAAAAACATTATCTGTTCCTTGAGTTCTTACATGTTTAAAATACTTTTTAGCTGCAAAAACAGTATAACAGCCACCTACAATCAAAAGTAGACCAATAACTGATAGAATAACAATCTTCATCATGATTGCTCACCTCAAATGAAAATACCAGCTAACAATATACCTACGCCTGCAATAGCTATAAGGGTACCTTGATAATAACCAGCAATAATGCCAAAAGAAGAAAATTGATTTTTCTTAATATTCTTTTGTTGGTTATTAACAAAATGATTATTGCTGGTGATCGTGTAAATACCACCAAAAATCATTAATGCACCAAAGATAATTAAAAACACTTTAAGCATATCTTTCATCCTCTTTCTAGTTTCTATTATGCTTCAAAGCTTAATCTTGGTGGCAAAACCGTCCTATTCGGTTGTTTTTTTGTCCTAAATGGTACTATTCTTTGAGATTTTGTTGCTCAATCAAGGATTTCATCTTTTCTGCTTGACTACGAGCATAAGGAACTACATCCCCATTAGGAAAGATCACTACTTTTTTATGCAAATCAATTGTTTGAATATTCTTGGGATTGACTAAGCAGGAGCGCGATATTTTAGCCAAAAACGAATTATCCTTTTCAACTTCACGGATATTGCCAACGAAATCCGCTTCGCCATCACTTTTTACCAAATGCAATTTATGTGGGAGCTGAGACGTTTCAACATAGTAAACATCATCAATATTGATGTTCTTAACCAGGTGTCCTAAACGGTAAGAAAAAGTCATCTTTTTAACTAAATTCCACTCAGATAGATTCTTTATCGCTAACTGCAGCGTTGTGGTAATTCGTTTCTGCATCGCTACTGGATCACCTTTAACAATATAATCGATTGGACCGATACGTCGCTGAAACGTCATCAGCGACAATTCTTCATGTGTAGTAACAAAGATAATTTGCGCACGGGGATCATGCTTTTTAGCCAGCTCGGCCAAGTCTAAGCCAGTCTTAGCATTGGCTTTATCGCTTAATTCAATATCTAAAAAGTAAAACGCACCATCTATCTGATGATTTCCCAGGTAATTTGCGACCTCATCATAGCTGTGTCCTACTATTTTAAAATCAAATTCTATTGGATCTTCGTCTGACAAAAACATCTGCGCATTTTTTGCCATTTTAACGATTTCTTCTGCTTGTACAGGATCATCATCACAAACAATTACTGCATATTTCATTTCTATTCCACAACCATCGTAAATTTAAACCAATCATCTTTGATACTGCGATCAATGTACATTTGATCATATTTCTTCGCAATATCATCTACATTAGCTAGCCCCAGGCCCTTGTGACCTTTCTTAGTAGTAAAACCTGCCTGGCTCATTTTTTGTACAGAAAGATTAGAATCTTCACATCGATTATCAATCTCATACTCAAACTCACCGGGCTGGTCTTGATAGATCATCACATTAATCTGCGCTTTAGACAAATTTTGACTTGCCTCGATTGCGTTATCGAACGTAACGCCAATAATACGTACAAGGTCAAACAGATCTATGTGCGGCAATTTTTCAATACTTTGCTTGCATTCAAAGTGATATGGAATCTTCTTCTGGTGGACTTCATTCAACTTACTAATGATAATGCTCTTGATTAGATCATTATGAATGTTGTCTACATCATTGAAACGCCACAAGTCCTGACTATTGATTTGCGTATTAGAATAATGTTCTAGTTTGTTGAGCAACTCTTGATTGTTCCCATTGGCAGCACTCAGTTTCAAACTCGTCAGCATATTCTGATAATCATGCTTAAATTTCCTAAGCTGCAACTGATTTTGTTCCAAGCTAGCGGCATACTTTTTCAGTGTTTCTTGTTCTTTTTTCTGCATCAGATCATGCTGGATTTGAACAAATGAGTAATAGATGTAAAAGCCTAACAAGATTTGTGCCACTTCAACGAGTAACAGCATTGGCATGATAGGTACCACTCTTTTTATTGGTAAAAAGGCAAGTGTTAGAAAGTACAAAGAAACATAAGCGTAGCTGACCGCCATTAAAAATATTTTACTTGTTTGACTTTGTAGTTGTTTTTGAAGAAACCAGACGTACTTTTTAACTAACATCACACAAACTAAATAGAAAATAGTTAGCAAAATACTTTCATAAAAAGCAAGGTGATCGTAATTTACATTACCGTTTTTATCGGCACGGAAATAAACTAATACACTTAAAACAAAGTATTCAATTAAGAAAAAACTATCCCCCATCACTATTGTAGTAATAATCTTAATATGATCAGACTTGTGATAATAGAGAACAAACAATGCTATTGCAACCAAAGTCGAAACTAACGAGGTATAGATGCTAAATATCTTTGTAACAAAAAGAATTATAAAAGCAAAGGCAATAAAAATTCGTTCATAAAAGTGCTTAACCTTAATGTCTGTCACTTTATAGAAAAACCAAATAGTAAAAATCGTCATAACTAGGCCTTGGTATATTCCCATAAAGCTCCAGACAATTCGGGGATATTCTTTGATTATTTCTCTAAATGTATCAATAATTTCAGTCATAATAGTCCTACACAATCTTCTTAATGCTACTCTTTAATTTTATCAGACCTTATGTTGAAATATTTACCAGACAAATCAAAAAGGCAGCCAAAGTTTGGCTGTCTAAATTTAACGTCTTAAGCTGTAAAATTGTACTACTTTCAACTTTACAATTTTTCCACTCTCAACTTTACAATTTTTCCACTCTCAACTTTACAATTTTTCCACTCAAAAAAGCTTCCAGAAGTAGTCACTTCTGAAAGCTTTAATTTCAAAACTTTTTTACTTATACATATATTTCTTGCAAGCTTCTGCGGGATCCATACCATTACGGATCTTCAAAGCCAATTCAATTGAAACATCCGCAATAATTGATTGTGGATCAATCACATTATACGGATGATCTGGAGCCTTTTCTTGAGCTAATGACAATTCAGTACAACCTAGCAAAATTACATTGCAGCCATAGTCATCATGCATCTTTTGTAAGATTTGATGATATAACTTGCCATCTACCACGCCTTTTTCTTTAATATCGCGATAGATTAGCTTAGTTACCATTGGTTGGATCTCCGGACCACCGAATTCAACGTCACGGTGAACGCGATGGATTTCATCTTCATACAAGTGATCATAAATTGATCCTTCAGTAGCAATCAAACCAATCTTTGTTTCTTTAGGATATTCTTCAATAAATCTGTGCACTGCAATACGCATCATGTGCAAAAATGGAATATCAGTCAATGCGGCCAGATCATCATAGAAATAGTGAGCCGTGTTGCATGGCATTACAAAGAAATCTGGATTCAGCTTTGCTTGTCCCAAAACATCATCTTGTAAATCATAGAAGAAGTTAGGCTTGCTATGGTCTTTAATATATGCAGTTCTATCAGGAACTTGAGCATCATTTACCAAAATATAATTTAAGTAATCTTGGTCTTTAGCAATTTTTACTCGATGGTTAATCAAGCGGACGTAACTTTCAGTGGCAATTGTTCCCATGCCACCAATAATACTAAAAAAGTGCTTCATTATGTCACCTTTTATTTTCTAAAGTGTTCTTTTTCGCCTTCTAATTCGTTAATTACCTTTTGAGCAACAACGATATCGGATGGGTATGGTGTGTTAACGCCACGAACTTTTTGGAAAGCATCAGCACCCTTACCACAAATTAAGACAACATCCTTAGGGCCGGCCATTGCAATCGCATCGTGAATAGCCTTCTTACGGTCTAACTCAATTGTGACGTCACACTTAGAGTGATCAATACCAGAGTCGATTTCTTCAGCAATTGACTTAGGATCTTCAAAACCTGGATCATCAGTCGTCAGGAATGCTTTATCTGCGTATGCAGTTAAACTTTCACTGAAGCCTGGACGACGAGAAATACCTTTATCACCAGGAGCACCAACAACTACGATAATCTTAGGGTCATTGAATTCATTTTGCATAAAGCTCATCAAAGCCATCATTGAAGCCTTATTGTGAGCGTAGTCAACAACAACCATACCGTGGCTCTTAGTTCTTTCGGTTTGCATACGACCAGGAATAGTAACATCACGAATACCCTTGGCACATTGATCATGGTTAAGGCCAGCAAGACCAGCACCAATGATTGCTGCAGTACCGTTTGATTCGTTAAAGTCACCCAACATCTTCAAAGTGTAGTCACCGTTAATATCAAGCTTTCTAGCCTTATCACTAGCACAATAGAGCTTGAAGCGGGTTTCCTTCATATCCAATTCTTGAGAAGCAAATCTAAAGTCAATTGGCACCTTCAAATCAGGATTTTCAAAGTCTTCTCTAGCAAAGAGATAAATACTATCTGGATTAGTGGTTGTAGTAGCTGCTGCGTAAATTTCGTTAAAGTGAGCAGTCTCAGCGTTAATAATACACTTACGTGAGTTAACCATTAATTGAAGCTTGCAGTGCAAGTAATCAGCAAAGTTAGGGTGTTCATTTGGTCCGATATGGTCTGGACTAATGTTCAAGAAGAAGCCCAAATCATAAGTTAAACCAAATACACGATTCTTCTTGTAAGCTTGACTTGAAACTTCCATTACCAAGTGTGTCATGCCATTATCAACAGCAGTACGCATATCACGGAACAAGTCCAAACTTTCTGGGGTAGTTAAACTAGACTTGAAACTATCTTCTGGTTTAGGACCAACAACGTCATTAACTGAAGAAATCAAAGCAGTTTTACCGCCATTAGCTTGATCAAGCATCCCCTTCAAGAAATATGCGGAAGTAGTCTTACCCTTAGTACCAGTGAAGGCAACAACGTATAAATCATCTTGTGGGAAACGGAAGAATGCAGCTGAAAGCAATGCCATAGCCTTAGAAACGTCACGGACGATTAAAGCGTGCATCCCTTTGCCTTCTGGATAAGGTTGTTCAGCCACATAACAAATTGCGCCATTATCCTTGGCCATTGATAAATAAGTAGGTCTAAAGCCAGCACCTTTGCAGAAAAATAAAGTATTAGTTTGGATATCACGTGAGTCGTAAGAAACATACTCCATCTTAGTTGCTACAGTATCTTGTACTGCGCTTGACTTAAGCAAATGGTGCTCTTTTAAAATTAATATACAGGTATTTAAAGAAATACTCATTATTTTCTCCTCGTTGTATTAAAACATTCAGTCAAAATTATAACACAGCTAGCGCTTACTTTTCGCCTTCTTCGGATCAAGTGGCAAACGAATAATAAAACTTGTCCAATTCTTATCCGATTGACAGCGAATCGTGCCATGATGCAAATCTACTACGCTCTTGGTAATTGATAATCCTAAACCGGTACCACCAGTCTTGGTATTACGCGAAGTTTCCACGCGGTAAAAGCGTTCAAAGATTTTTTTCTGCGAATCTTTTGGTATCGGGGCACCATTGTTTTCAACTCGTAATTCCACTTCACGTTTATTAACTAAATTAGCAATCAACTTAATTTTGGTTGCACCTATGCCATATTTAAAAGCGTTAGAAATTAAATTATTGTAAACACGCACTAGCTTTTCTGCATCAGCTTGAATAGTTAAATCCTTTGGCCGAGCTTCAATTTCAATCTCAATGCCTTTCTTCTCAGCTTCTAATTCAAAACCAGCTGCGACTTGTTCAAGCATTGAATAAATATGCAGACTGTTTAAATTCAACTTTGTATTAGTAGATTTCAAGGTTGTATATTCAAACAAATCATTAGCCAAAGATTTCATCTGTTCAGCCTTAGTATACGCGATATTGATATATTTCTGTTGGTCTTCTGGCGAAGCAACGCCACTTTTCAAAAGACCCAGATAGCCGATAATTGACGTTAATGGCGTTCTAATATCGTGCGAAACGTTAGTAATCAATTCATCTTTAGATTGTTCAATTGCCCGTTCTTCGTTGATTGAATTAACTGTACTATCGACTAATGAGTTAATTGAATCAACTACACGCTGCAATTCAGGCCGTACCCTAAAGTTGATTCGATGATCAAAATGACCACTGGCAATATAATGCAGTTCTGAGATCACATGCCGCAGCTGCATCTGGTGATATCTTCTAATTAAGCGCCAATAAAGAACGACTAAATCGCCGATCCCCATCAAGATAATAAAGATATTCTGCCATGACCATAAATGATAACCACCAGCAAAAGTCATGGTCTTTTTCAAAAAGTAAATACCATTTACCAGACTTTGATCTTGTAAAATAGCCAAATGAATTAGGATAATAATCGACAGATTTAACAAAAGCAGAAGAATGACCGTTACGACACCTTCTGCAAATAATTCGCTCTTTTCAGCGCCAGTAAGTTTGACGCGTTCTTTTTTCATTAAACTATGCCTCGACCTTGTATCCTACGCCCCAAACAGTTTGGATAACATCTTCGCCGCCTGTAGCCTTTTGGATCTTATCACGCAAATGAGAAACATGGACCATAACGGTCTTGGCGGAAACAATGGATTCTTGTTGCCATACACGTTCAAAGATCTCATCAGCTGAGAAAACGCGGTTAGGGTGACTAGCAAGCAAGTATAAGATACCGAATTCAAGCGCCGTTAATTGGATGTCCTTACCGTCAATTGTTTTTACTTCATGAGAATCACGATTGATTACTAATGGACCAACTTCCAAAATATCAGGCTTTTCATCCTTAACCTGCTTTTGACTACGACGCAAAAGTGAACGTACTCTAGCCATTACTTCAAGTGGATTAAATGGCTTAGATACATAGTCATCGGCACCAGTAATCAAGCCCTGAATCTTATCCATGTCGCCTGTTTTAGCAGAAACGATGATAATTGGAATATCAGAGTCTTTTCTAACTTCCTTAATAACCTCGATCCCTGACATATTTGGCATCATCACGTCTAAGATCATCAAAGCAATATCTGGCGTGGTAGTTAACTTAGTAATAGCTTCCTTGCCACTATATGCAGCAATTGGTTCATAACCTTCATTTTTAAGATAAATACTTAAAAGTTCTACGATTTCTTTATCATCATCAACAACTAAAATTTTCACGAGGAAGAATCCCCCTTCTTCTTTTTTTCTCAATTATTATCTATATATAGTTTAGCAAACCTTATGACTATTTTACTCAATTTTAAGAAAAAGGACTAAGATCAACGCCTATCTTTAAATTTTGTTAAAAACAAAAAGTCTGGAAAAATTCCAGATTTTAACTTTACTATTGAATTTCTTTTTTGCCAGTGTAGAGCTCGTAGTAGTAGCCCTTTTCTTTCAAAAGTTGTTCGTGATTACCACGTTCAATAATATGACCGTGATCAAGTACCAAAATCAAATCTGAGTTGACGATAGTTGACAAACGGTGGGCAATAACAAAACTTGTTCGTCCTGCAAGCAGGTTGTCCATTCCGGCTTGAACCATCTTTTCAGTTCTAGTATCAATGCTTGAAGTAGCCTCATCCAAGATCATAACAGGTTCATCTGCGATCATTGCCCGGGCAATACTAAGTAGCTGCATTTGCCCTTGAGATAAATCGCCACCGTCACCATCAATTACAGTTTGATAGCCATGATCAAGATCATGAATAAATTCATCCGCGTGTGACAACTTCGCTGCTTGGTAAACGTCATCGTCACTAGCCTCTGGATTACCAAAACGAATATTGTCCATAATTGTACCAGTGAACAAGTGCGTCTCCTGCAAAACGATTGAAAGCGACTTACGCAGATCATCCTTTTTAATATTCTTAATTGGAATGCCATCGTAAGTAATTGTTCCCGAATCAATTTCATAGAACGATTAAGCATGTTAGAAATGGTAGTTTTACCTGCACCAGTTTCACCAACTAAGGCAACTTTCATTCCTGGCTTAGCGTTAATGGAAATATCATGCAAGATTTGATGATCTGGCACATAACTAAAGTTGACATGGTCAAAGATAATATGACCACGAACTGGTACTTTCTTAATAGATCCATCTTTCTGTGGGACATTCCAGTTCCAATTACTGCCGACTTCTTCACCCTTGGAAATCGTAACAGTACCTTTATCGGTTTCTGAAACTTGATCTTCTAAGTTGAAGATTCTTTCAGCACCAGCTAAAGCCATGACAATTGAGTTCAACTGTTGTGAAATTTGCGCAATTGGCATACTGAATTGCTTAGATAATTGCAAGAATGAATCAATAGCACCAAGTGAAAGTGGAGCCCACTGATTGATAGCTACGGCACCACCAACAAAGGCAATCAAAACATACAGCAAGTTTCCCATGTTACCCATGATTGGGAAAAGTACAGTAGCATAAGTGTTAGCCTTGCCAGATGCCTGACGAAGTTCTTCATTGTATTTATCAAAACCAGCTTTAGATTCAGGTTCATGGCTGAAAACCTTGATAACCTTTAATCCGTTAAGCATTTCTTCGTTATAACCATTGATTTGACCCAATTTCTTCTGTTGAATTTGGAAGAAATGACTTAATCTAATTGTTAAGTAACGGACAATTCCAAATGACAAAGCAAAGATGATAAATGAGAAGACCGTCAATTGCCAGCTCAGAGTAAACATCGCAACCACAACGAAGACCAAACTTAAAGCTGAGTTAGTAAATTGTGGAATTGATTGCGAAATCATCTGCATCAAGGTATCAATATCGTTAGTGTAACGCGACATGATATCGCCAAATTCATTTTGATCAAAATATGAAATTGGCAAGCTCTCCATATGAGTAAACATCTCGTTACGAACACGATATTGAACTTTTTGCGCTAACACACCCATTAACATGTTAAAAAGATAGTTTGATAAAAAGCCGATAGCATAGATACCAAACATAACGGCGATTGCTGTTGCTAGCGGGCCATAATTAGGCACTTTTTCTTTAGTCAACGGAATGATGTAGTCATTGATTAACCGTTCAATAAACAGTGAACCGATAACGTTGCTGGCTGCTGCCAAAACGATAGTAATCATGGAAGTGATGAGCATCCATGGACTAGTACTATTGATCAATTTAAGCAAACGCAACAAGATTTTGGTTCTACTACCCTTAACTTGATTTTTATTTTCTACTGCTTTATCCAAACTGCTCACCTACTTTCCTTGTTCTTCTTGGAACTTCGCAATTGAACTGTAAAGATCATTAGTCTTCATCAATTCATCATGAGTACCAATATCTTGAATCTTACCATGATTCATAACGATAATCCGGTCAGCGTCCTTAATTGAAACTATTCTCTGGGAAATAATGATCTTAGTAGTATCAGGCATATCTTTAGCAAGAGACATTCGAATTTCACGCTCAGTACTAGTATCAACCGCTGAAGTTGAATCATCTAAAATCAAAATCTTAGGGTTCTTCAATAAGGCTCTAGCAATAGTGATTCTTTGCTTTTGTCCACCAGAAACGTTGTTACCGCCTTGTTCAACCATCGTGTCATAGCCATTAGGCATTTCACGAATAAACCCATCAGCATGAGCAATTTTAGCAGCTGCGACAATTTGTTCATCAGTGGCGTTTTCGTTACCCCACTTTAAGTTATCTTTAACCGTTCCTGTGAACAAAACATTGTTTTGCAAAACCATCGCAACGTTGTCACGCAAGGTCTTTAAATCATATGACTTAACGTTATGACCGGCAACACGTACCGCACCCGACGTTACATCATAAAGACGTGGGATCATTGAAACCAAGGTAGATTTAGAAGATCCTGTTTCACCAATAATCCCAATCGTTTCACCTGGCTTGATTCGTAGATTAATATCATCAAGCGCATTGGTTTTATCAGCTATTTCATACTTAAAACTAACGTGGTCAAAAATAATTTCACCATTAGTCAAACGCTTGAGTGGCTTCTTAGGATTTTCAATAGTTGGTTCTTCCGTAATTACAGCAGCAATACGACGACCACTGGCACCTGAAATAACCAACTGAGTGGTAATCATAGCCAAAATGTTCAAACTAAATAAAACTGAGTTGGAGTAAGTGAACATTGAGATCAACTGACCAGTTTGTAAACTGCCACCAACAATTTCTCGTGCACCAAACCAGCAAATTGCCAAAGTTGAGATATTCAAAACCGCTGCAACTACCAAAGCATTCAAAGACATAATCTTTTGTGCAGTAGCAAAGAGCTTATAAATAAAACCAGACGACTTTTCAAATTGTTTAATTTGTGGCTTTTCCTGGACATAGGTCTTAACTTCACGAATACCACGAACATTTTCACGAACTACTTGGTTCATGCGGTCGTATCCTCTAAAGATCTTAGGGGAATATGGGTAAGCTGACTTAATAATCAATCCTAATGCTAATGCGAAAAGTAGTCCTAATACCAAGAAAATCAGTGATAAACGTGGGCTGATAATCACAGACATGATGATTGATACAACAAACATCATTGGTGCTCTGACCGCAATTCTAATTAACATTTGATATGCAAGTTGAACGTTGTTAACGTCAGTAGTCAAACGTGTAACCAAACTAGCACTTGAAAAATGATCGATATTTTCAAAGGAGTAATCTTGCATGTGGTAGAACATGTCTTTTCGCAAGTTTGCGGCAAAGCCGGCAGCAGCATGAGCTGAGACATAACTTGCACTTGCCCCTAATATTAATGAAACGATCGTTAATACAAGCAAAAGCAGTCCCATCTTACTGATATAAGGCATATTGCCCTTCATAATTCCGTTATCGATCAAAATACCAACTAAATATGGAATCAGCATTTCGATAATAACTTCACCAATAACGAATAGTGGTGAGAGTAGTGACAATTTCTTATATTGTCTGATCGATTTGCTCAACGTTTTGACCATATAAAACCACCTTTCTATTTCTTCCAAACCAAAATCATAAATAAAAAGATAAATAGGACAATGCCTATTTATCTTTTATGTGTAGTTATTATATTTAGTATGTACTTATTTTTTTAAAGAAGCAAGTTATTTGCGTTGAGGTCTTGGTGCAAATGCGGAACCTACAATATGGTAGTGCTGTCTAAATAAGTAGCGTACACCATATGCCACAGCAGCAATAATCAAGTCTACAATACCTGGCAATACAGGATTAATTACACGGATTGCTGGCAATGATAAGATCCAAATCCAAACAAATAAAGCTACTGCAATACCTAACCCACTTAAGATAAATTTAGACCAACCAATACGTTGACCATTCTTAGGCATCACTAGGTCGTTATATTTAACCATAAATACGCCCATCATAATACCTACACTGGTTAAGGTTAAAATACCCATTTGTGAGTTTTCAGGTTGCTTTTCGTTTTGGAATAAAGCAACAAGTCCAAACAAGCCGACAAAAATAGCTACATACAAGAGT
This sequence comes from Lactobacillus ultunensis DSM 16047, assembly GCF_001436305.1. Classification (GTDB taxonomy): domain Bacteria; phylum Bacillota; class Bacilli; order Lactobacillales; family Lactobacillaceae; genus Lactobacillus; species Lactobacillus ultunensis. The sequence goes on from NZ_AZFO01000006.1 coordinate 79,236, forward strand.
GCTCCATCAACGGCTAATTGCCAAAATGGCGTCTCAACTGGCTTTTGTTCTGGATGAAGCAATTGTTCAGCCTTGATCTTAGGTGAAGCCAGGTAAAGGCCATTAGCTGGTTGACCATGGCGTTGAGCAATAATAATTTCACTTAATAAGTCATCAGTCATTGCAATAGCATCATCACGTGACATTGAACCTTGACGTTGCAATTCCTTTTCCAAACGGAAAACATAGTCTCTGTTCTTATTACTCAGCTTTTCACGAAGAATCTTAGGATCTGTATTCTTTAATTCTTCATCTTTAGCATCAGTTTCAGACGCTTTTTTTAGCTTTTCTTGCTTTTCAGCATTAATATTTGAATTATTCTTTTCTTGTTCTTTTTTTGTATCTTCAGCCATTCTTACTCCTAGACGTTAAATCTGAATTCGATAATGTCACCGTCTTGAACCACGTAATCCTTACCTTCAAGACGTAATTTACCTGCTTCCTTAACCTTTTGCATAGTTTCAAGCTTATCCAAGTCATCAAATGAAACAACTTCAGCACGAATGAAACCACGTTCAAAGTCTGAGTGAATAATACCGGCAACTTGAGGAGCCTTCATGCCTTCGTGGAAAGTCCAAGCACGAGTTTCAGGACCACCAGCAGTAAAGAATGTTCTAAGACCTAAAATGTGGTAAGCAGCACGAATCAAACGGTTAAGACCTGGTTCCTTAACGCCTTCCATTTCAAGCATTTCTTTCTTGTCATCGCCATCAAGACCAGCAATTTGTTCTTCGGCAGAAGCAGAAATACCCAATGCTTCGGCATGTTCCTTTTCTGCATGCTTCTTAACGATTTGGAAGTACTTGTCGCTTTCTGGATCAGCCATTGAACTTTCAGCGATGTTAGCTACATAAATTACTGACTTAGCAGTAAGCAAGAACAAGCCTTTAACAATCTTTTGTTCATCCTTGTTAAAGTCAATTGAACGAGCAGCATCCCCGTTTTCCAAAACTGGCTTTAATTTTTCAAGGACAGCCATTTCAGCTTTAGCATCCTTGTCGCCCTGTTGAGCAACCTTCTTAACTTTACCAATCCGCTTATTAACGGCATCGAGGTCAGCAATCGCAAGTTCCAAGTTAATAGTATTAATATCTTCTTCTGGATCAACCTTACCAGTAACTGAAGTGATATTGTCATCGTCAAAAGCACGTACCACGTGAACAATCGCATCGGTTTGACGGATGTTTTCGAGGAACTTGTTACCAAGACCTTCACCTTTAGAAGCACCCTTTACCAAACCAGCAATATCAGTAAATTCGAAAGTAGTATGTACAATCTTCTTGGCAGGAATCAATTCTTGAATTCTAGCCAAACGCTTGTCAGGAACTTCAACCATTCCGACATTTGGTTCAATGGTGGCAAATGGGTAATTAGCCATTTCGGCACCAGCCTTAGTAATCGCGTTAAACAAAGTTGACTTACCAACGTTTGGTAAACCAACAATACCAGCAGTTAATGACATTTGTTGTCCTCTTTTTCTAAAAATCTATCTTTTATGTTTTTATCTTACTTGTCTATTTTATCTAAAATTTGGGCGAGCGATACTATCTTTTGGTACATATTGCTCTTTTTTTGCATTAACCGGATCATTTGCTTTGGTTAAAACTTTTTTCATTTTCCGGTTAAATTCACTGCGGGGCATCATAACTATGTGACCACAGCCCATACATTTCAATTTGATATCCGCACCCATGCGTAAAATTTCCCAGTCGTTGACTTGGCAAGCATGTGGCTTTTTCATTTGAACAGTATCCGCCAAATTATAAACAATTTCTTTAGCCATCTAAATCAACACCTAACAAATCAAGAATTCGATTAAGTTCATCAGCAGAAGCAAAATCAATTGATAAGTGGCCTTTGCCCTTCTTAGTTTCAGAAATATTGACGCTTGCACCAAACTTATTTGAAAGTTGATTTTCACTAGCACGAATAAATGCGGATTTCTTAACCGATTTCTTACGTGGCTTTTTAGCATTCATCTCGCTGACAAGAGCTTCAACTTTACGGACAGGCATCCCTTCCTTGACAACTTTTTTAGCCAAGGCATCAATCTTGTCTTTGTCCTTCAAGCCCAAAAGGGTTCTGGCTTGCCCCATTGACAATTCGCCGTGCTGTAACATGCGCTTTGTCTTGTTTGTCAAAGTTAATAAACGCAGATAATTAGCAATATATGGACGAGACTTGCCCATTCGCTTAGAAACTTCTTCTTGAGTTAAGCCTAAATTCTTTTGAAGCATTTCATAAGCTTGTGCTTCTTCAAGTGGAGTTAAATCCTCACGTTGCAAATTTTCCAAAACTGCAACTTCCATCATTTGACTTTCATCAAACTTGCGTACAATTGCAGGAATGGTCTTCTTCTTAGCTAACTTAGAAGCACGATAACGACGCTCACCGGCAATAATTTCATAGCCATTGACAGACTTACGCACGATGATCGGCTGAAAAACGCCATTTTCTTTGATAGAATCTGACAATTCTTTCAGACTTTTATCGTCAAACCGTTTTCTAGGCTGATAGGGGTTAGGGCGAATATCGCCTAAATTAAGTTCTTGGACTTCCTCAGTTTCTTCAATTTGAGGTTCATCTTCAAAAAGCGCCTCAATGCCGCGTCCTAAGCCGCCCTTCTTTTTTGGCTCTTTACTTCTTGAGTCTCTTGCCATGAGCTTTTAACACCTCTTTTGCTAAATCATCATATACCTTCGCACCACGTGACTTTGGAGCATATTCAGTAATTGGCTGACCATAACTTGGAGCTTCTGCCAACTTGGTAATTCTTGGAATAATTGTTTTATAAACTTTTTTGCTAAAGTAAGATTGAACTTCCTTAACAACTTCCGCACCTAAGTTAGTTCTTGCATCCAACATGGTCAGCAATACGCCTTCAACACCTAAGTCTTTATTAAAGTGTTTTTGAACCAAACGAATAGTATTTAAAAGCTGGCTCAAACCTTCCATAGCGTAGTATTCACTTTGGACTGGAATCAAAATTGAATCAGATGCAGTAAAGGCATTGATAGAAAGTTGACCCAAAGATGGTGGACAGTCAATAAAGACAAAGTCATATTGATCGCTCACTGCATCAAGTGCAGACTTAAGTCTCGTTTCACGGGCCATCATACTAATCAATTCTGTTTCAGCACCAGACAAATTAATGGTTGCTGGTACCATGTCTAACTTAGTAGTTGAAGTATGATGAATCGTATCTTGGATAGGAATTTCATCAATCAAAACATTGTAAATGTCCTGGTCAATCTCTGATTTTTCAATTCCTAAACCAGAGGTAGCGTTGCCTTGAGGATCAATGTCCACAATCAACACGCGATAACCACGGTCGGCAATTGAGGCTGCTAAGTTAATGGTAGTCGTAGTTTTGCCTACGCCGCCTTTTTGATTAGCAACCGAAATTACATTTACCATATTTTTCATCCCTTCCTATTTTCTTTTTAGTTCAATCATAATCTTGTAATCGTCAGGATCCTTATCTTCCTTAACTTTAACCTTAATACCTGAATCTTTAGCCAATTTAATAGCTTTTTTAATTGTATTAATCTGTACTTTTAAGTCTTTTGGAATTCGACTGGTTACATGCTTTTGTTCTGGTTTAGCCTTCTTCTTAGGAGCAGGGTTAAAGTAACCGTCAACGTCTTTGGCAATTTCTTCCGTTTGTTTAACGGTCAAACCTTTTTCTTCAACTTCTGCTAAAACACGCTTTTGATCTTCATCACTTAAGCCAATCAAAGCACGACCGTGACGAGCGGTAATCTTGCCATCAATTAAAGCTTGTTGAACATCATCGCCCAATTTTAATAAACGCAATTTATTAGCAACATAAGATTGTGATTTACCCATGTCCTTAGCTAAAGCAGTTTGAGTCAAATCATTCAATTTCATCAAATTAGTGTAGGCTTTAGCTTCATCAATTGGATTCAGATCTTCACGCTGCAAGTTTTCAATCAAAGCTAATGAAGCAGCTTGATCGTCATCCATATTATTAACGATAGCTGGAATTGTCTTCCAACCTAAACTTTGAGCAGCGCGATAACGACGTTCACCAGCAATAATTTCATATTGATCGCCATCTTCTCTTACAACAATTGGCTGAAGAAGGCCATCTTTATCAAGCGTTTCAGCTAATTCTTTAATAGAATCATCTGAAAAACTACGCCGTGGTTGATAGCGATTAGGAACGATTTTATCTAATTCAAGATCTTGAATTTGTTTATTTTTAGGGACTTCATCATCGTGATGCATAAAAGAAAATAATGACATATTTCTTTCTCCTCCTAAGTTAATGTATTGGTTTACGCCGCGGTGTCCCAGCCTGACGCGGATACTTCTTTGGCGTTGCTTTAATCTTTTGAACTAAAACCAAGGTTCTCTCTTCTTCACTTTCTGGCAAAGTCAATCCTTCATCTTTAATGAGTTTGCCACCTAAGACCTCAAGAGCTTTCTTGCCATCATCTAATTCATCTTCAGCCTTTGGACCTTTTAAAGCTACAAAATAGCCTTCTTTTTTAACTAAGGGCAGGCAATATTCACTCAATACAGACATTCTTGCAACAGCACGAGCAGTAACAATATCAAACTTTTCACGATAAAGTTTGTTTTGTCCAACGTCTTCAGCACGACCATGAACTAATTCCACGTCCGTTAGGCCCAGTTGAGCAATCAAATCTTTTAAGAAATTCAATCTCTTTTGAAGAGAGTCAACAATTGTTACTTTAAGCGTTGGCTTCAAAATTTTAAGCGGAATCGATGGAAAACCGGCACCAGCACCAACATCACAGAGAGTTGCACCATCTTTAAAAACTTCACCAAAAGTAAAAAGTGGCGTAACACTGTCATAAAAGTGCTTAAGATACACTTCATCTTCTTCTGTGATTCGAGTCAAGTTAACATGTTCGTTAACTTCAACCAGCAATTTAAAGTAAAGTTTAAATTGCTGCTTTTGTTTATCAGTTAACTTAAAATTATGTTTTGATAGTTCTAAGACAAATTTTTCAGGATTCATTTTTCACCCGTGAAACCTTGTTTCACACTTCTAAATTTAACGCAAAATATACTGATTAGTAAAGAGAAATCATCTTTCAATTATGAAGTATTTTATTGCAATCGTCAAAGTTTTACGGCTTGCAAATAAGGTATAATAGGACAACAAGGAGAAAGAAAATATGGTTGTTACTTTAATTGTTCTAGCTTATTTAGCATATAAAGCTTATACAGGCTACAAGACCGGCTTTACACGCTACATTATCGGCTTAATTTGTTCAGCAATTGTCTTTATGGTTGCCATTTTTATGCAAAACCCATTTGGCAATTGGCTGTATATGCAATTTACTGGAGAAATGATCAAAAATAATGCAACAAACAATGTAGAATTAATGATCGCACGTTTCGCTGCATTCTTTATTGTTTTCTTTGTTGGAAAAATGATCATGAAGATTTTCAAGAATTGGATTCCTGCAAAGAATCCACATGCTACGAATTTAGGCAGCATCTTAGATAACGTATTAGGTGCACTGGCATCCCTGATTGCTAGTTACTTTATCGTTTACGTTGTCCTATCAATGTTTAATGCATTGCAAAATCCGTGGTTCATGCAACAAACAATTGATTCTTCATTCTTAAGATTCATTATTTACAGCACACCAGGACTTTCCAACGGCGTCTTCAATAATATCTTTAACATCAGTAAAACAGTTGGTTAACAAAATAAGGACTAAGCTGAAAAAGCTTAGTCCTTATTTTTAATTATTAAAATTATCGTACTCCACATGTTCATCATTATAAACGAAAATTGCACCGATTCGATCAGCATTATCGTGCCACCCCTTCATCGGATGACCTGCGAAAAACAGCCTTTTACATTCAATTTCGGCTTCAACTGACGTTCTAGTAAAAGTTGTTACGCCAGCCAAGTCGGTCTTCACAGGATAGCCAGTTCTAGGATCGATTAAATGGTGATACTTATGTCCATCAACAATCAAATAACGTTCATAGGTACCACTAGTTACCGCTGAACACTGAGGCACCATTACCGAGGTAATATTATCGCCACGTGGTTCTTTCGGGTCCTGGACACCAATTGTCCATTGATGATTAGCTCTCTTAGGTGAATCCCCCACGAGCAAAATATTTCCGCCTAAATTAATAATCCCAGCTTCTACGCCATAAGCCAGCCAGAGATCGCGAATTCTGTCAGCAATCCAACCTTTAGCAATGCCACCTAGGTCTAATTCCATGCCTTTCATTTTAAGAAAAACGCTTTGATCTTGATCATTCAACACTACCTTGAATGGATTGATCAACAACATTTTGTCTTTAATTTCTTCATCTTTAGGCACATGTGCTCCTTTAAAGCCAATATGCCATAATTTAACAACAGGTCCAATCAACGCATTAAAGCCAAAATTTTCTCGACTTTGTTCAACAGCTAATTTTACTAAGCCATAAACTGCACTGGATACTTGAACTGGATGATCGCCAGCCGCATGATTAATATCCATTACTTCAGATTCATCACGATTAACTGTCAATAGATCTTCATAATGATCAATCAGATCAAATGATTTTTGCAACAAACTACGATCTTGTGTACCAAAAATCTGTAAAGTAATTGAAGTTCCCAAAGCATGATGGTGTCCAACTACTTGCTCTAATGCTAAATCTTTAATCATTTTCCTAGTCTTCCAAATATAATTCACGCAATCTGTCACGTAATTGCGGCGTTACGCCAACTTTTTCTCTTAAATAATTATCAATTCCGCCAAATTCCTTTTCGATCGCAATCAATGACGTATCCAAAAAAGCATCACTAACCGAACCTAAAATTCTCATATTAGCTCGGAAACAGAGATTTTCACCGTCTTCTTTCATTTTTTGATCACGAATAGCGCGATAAGAATTGAGCATGTAATTTGAGTACAAGTAATCTTGTCTAATGGTTTCCATATCAACCCCAAGAAGATAAAGAATCATTACCGTTACAATTCCCGTTCTGTCCTTACCTTCAGAGCAATGATATAAAACAGCACCATTTTCAGTATTAGCTAGTACTTCTAGAATCTTGTGCAAACTATTTTGAGCATGCTCTTTTACAACATGGGAACGATAACGATCGCACATCATTCTAAAACCAGCGTACTGATCCTTTCGATACACTGCAAATACTTTAGCCAGGTCCTTTTTCCCACCTTTAGTATTATCATCAGTTGAAATCGATAAATCGATATGATCTACGCCTGGAATTTGGCTATCAGGCATTTTACGACATTCAAGTGGTGAACGCAGGTCAATAATTTTAGTTAGTCCATAATTAAGCAAAAATTTTTCATCATGCGGAGTTATATCGCTGATCTTACCTGTTCTCAGCAAACGACGCATCTTAACCTTACGACCTTCATAGCCAATATAGCCACCTAAATCTCGTGGGTTACGGACTTTTTCTAATGGTAAAACGATCGGATCTGTCATTGTCTTCACTTCTTTACATCTTAGTTTTTTGATAAAAAAACCGAATAGTATTCCTATTCGGTAATTTTACTATTGAGTGGTCAAACTAACAAAATTATTTATTAGCTTGATCAACAAATTTAACAAAATTGTCCATCATAGCATCTAATTGCTTGATGTAATTTTCATTAGTTAAATCTCCACTAGTCTTATCAAAGTTGTTAACAGCACCGCCAATTAAGACTTCATTGCCTGGTAAAACATTGGCGCTCATATCTGGTGAAAGCAAGATTTCACGCATATCTTCTTGAGCACGGCTCGAGCCTTGAATACCATATGACGTACCCACAACTGCAGCCGGCTTCATTTTCATTACGTTAGGACCAGCATGTGAACCTAACCATTCAAGGGCACTCTTTAATGCAGCAGGAATAGCATGGTCGTATTCCGGCGTAGTGAAGATAATGCCGTCAGCATTTTTTATATCTTCAATCCATTGTTTAGTGGCTTCATCTGGTTCATCAGTTCTACAAAATGGCTTGATTCCATCAATTTCTTTTACTTCAATATCGGCTTTGTCAGCATAACGCTTAGCAATAAATTTTGCCAAAAAGCGATTATATGAAAACGGAGCGTTAGTACCAACGATTGCTAATAATTTCATTTAAATAAGCCCCCTATTTAGTAAGTTGTGCATACCATTCATCGACTTCATCAAAGAAGTGATTCAGGAACTTAAGCGTACCTGGTTCAGTTAAGTTACCTTCATTATCAAATTGCTTTGGAGCAATGCCCATCATAAATTCATCACCGTTAAAAACATGAGCGCTAAAACCAGGAGCAGCCAGAATACTCTTTAAACGAGTTTGAGAACGAGCGGCACCTTGAGGCATTGGTGAAGTTGATACGATTACAACTGGCTTACCATGAAATGGGTGAACAGAACTAGAGAGCCATTCAAGAGCACTCTTCAATGCACTAGTAACTGAGTGTTGTTGTTCTGGAGAACCGATAACTACCATATCAGCTTCCTCTATTTTTTTACCTAATGCTAAAACATCTGCAGGTGCATCAACACCTTCTTTAAACATTGGCAAGCCCTTTACTGTAGCAAAGTCAAAGTCATATTTATAATCTAAATTTTTCATGATAACTCGCAGTAACTTTTCGTTAAACGAGTTATCGGCATTTGAGCCAGATAAAGCTAGGACCTTCATAAAAACCACCTTTCAAAATTCCCTCTCTGAATAATTATAACTTAATGCCCTCCAATTTAAGAGAAATTAATTTGTTTCGACACAAGAAAAAAGACACTTTCAATAAAGCGAAAATGTCTTTTTAAAAGTAGAAAAGCACAGATGATTGGCAAAGTATATTATGCCAAGTTATCCTTAAGAGATGCTTCGTCGTCTGCTGCAAACATAGGATTCTCTTGAGTTTCGCTGAGACGATCGTTGAGCATAGCGTCATGAATTTGAGCATCCAAAACGTTAATAATTTGATTTTGATTGAAGCTTGCAATCTCGTTAACAACCAGTGCAGCCATACCAGTAGTTGAAATCCAGTTAGCTACTACAATGTCACGAACTTTATCTTGATCATAATCAGTATCAGAATATTGTTCATTGAACTTTTCGATAGCAAGATCCATCAAAGTATCAGCGATAACCTTGCCGTCTACAAACATAGCACGGAATAAGTTAACATGCTTTTGTGCAAAATCAATATAAGATAAGTCAAGGTCGATCAAAGGTTCACCCGTGTACTTTTGTTGCAAAGTATGGGTTCTCAAGTCATCTGAAATTCTCTCCAAAACTTGAGCACGAAGATCTTCCATGTTTTCAAATTCTAGATACAAAGGTTGGGTTGAAAAGTGACCTGCCTTTGCAATGCTACGAGCAGTTAATCCTTCAATACCATCCTTAATTGCCATCTTATACGCGGTATCTAAAATTTTGTCTTTACTAATTTCCTTTTTTCTTGCCATTTCAATGCACCTCAATCATATAATCACTTCATATGCTTTTCAATACACCCGTTATTTTTTACTTCAGGACCATCATATATCCAAAAAATAACAAATGCAAGTCTAATTCCTTATTTTTTTACAAACGCTTAAACAAGGACGACCCATTATCTCCGGTAAATTGGTCATAATGTGAAGATACCATTTCAATAACTGCTTGTTTATCTAATCCTTGTGCTGCACAGAAAGAAAAGAAAGCAGCAGAAAGAATGTAACCTCGCTCACGATCATCAGTAAGATTATCTGAGAACTTCATATCAATGGTATGTTCCGCATAATCCGTTGTTAATTCGATCGACTTGTCTTCTGGTTTATCATTCATATTAAAACCTCATTTAAAACCTATTTTTTCCAATCAATAATATAATATAAATTACATAAATTTACATTATAATTATATTACAAAATATTTTATAAAGGGTGGTAAATATGAAGAATTCATTTGGACGTTCATCTTGTACTTCAATTTTAATTGGTAAAAAGGCTACGTTAAATGGCAGTGTAATCATTGGTCGTAACGAAGATGCCAAGACAGCTTGGCCAAAACATCTTGCCTTTAATGCACATGAAAATATTAAAAATAACCATTTTAAATCTAAGGATAATAAATTTGAAATAGATTTACCGGAAACCGTATATTCTTATTCATCAACTCCTGAATGGACAGATAAATATGGCGTTTTCGAAGAAGATGGCATTAATGAATATCACGTAGCTATGAGTGCAACAGAAAGTGCCTATGCTAATGAAAGAGTACTAGCTGCTGATCCTTTTGACACAGAAAAAGGTATTTTAGAAGAAGCTATAGTAACTGTGGTATTGCCTTATGTAAAAACTGCTCAAGAAGGCGTTAAACGCTTAGGCAACATTGTAGAAGAACATGGTGCAGCCGAAGCAGACGGCATTTTATTTGCAGACCGTGATGAAGCTTGGTACATGGAAATTGGTTCGGGTCACCATTGGGTAGCCATGCGTATCCCCGATGATTCTTACGCTGTAGTTGCTAACCAATTGGCCATTCAAGAAATTGACTTTAACGATTCAAAGAATTTTATGTTCTCTAATGGTATTCAGAAGTTCGTTAACGAAAACAAATTATGGCCTACTAATAAACCATTTAACTTCAGAGAAATTTTTGGTACGCATGATGACAGCGACTTGCATTACAATACGCCCCGTGTCTGGATTGGACAAAAACTCTTAACCCCATCCGTTCAACAAGAACCGGAGAGTTTTGACCTACCATTTGTAAGAAAGGCTGACAAGCCAATTTCAATTAGGGATGCACAAGATGTTTTGTGCAATCACTATCAAAATACTCCTTACGATTTAACCAATCCTAAAAACAAAGAAAATGCGACCTATCGTCCAATATCTGTAGCTACTACTCAAGAATCACATTTACTCGAATTAAATGATGAAAATATGACGCACTGGTTAGCAATGGGCGTAGGAGCTCAAAGCGTTTATGTGCCATTTTACCCACAAGGTACTAAAGTTCCTACCATGTATAAATATGGCAAAGAAACTTATTCTTCTAACTCAGCTTACTGGGTCTTTAAATTAGCCAGCGTGTTGGTCGACCGCAGTTGGAACAAATATGGTAGTGAATTAAGCTCCGCTCAAACCGAAGCTCGACAAAAGACTATGCAGCTTCGTTACGAATACGACAAAAAATTAACTCAAGAAAATGATCAAGCCAAACAAACTGACTTAGTAAACGAAGCTAATGAAAAGATGGCTAAAGCTGCACTTGATATTTACAAACAATTAATTGCTAAATTGATTACTGAACAAACTGGTGATTCACCTCTTAGATTTAAGATGGATCCTAACTTATAATCAAAATAAGAGTCGTCTTTTTGAGACGACTCTTATTTTTTACCTATTTACTATTTATTTTTTCTTGGTCATTTGACCATCCATCATCTCATAAATATGATCAGCATATTTTTCAAGACGAGGATCGTGCGTAACCAACATAACGGCTTTATCACGCTTTTTTGCTAAGTCCTTGAATAATTGCCCTACTTCTTCAACATTTTTAGTATCAAGCGAAGCAGTAGGTTCATCTGCTAACAGAATTTCAGGATTAGCATAAAGTGCACGTGCAATTGCCGCACGCTGCTGTTGACCACCTGATAATTCATTAGGATACTTCTTCAGTAATTTCGTAATTCCTAATTGTTTAAGCAAAACTTGAAGTTTCTCCTTAGATAGATTATTTTGCTTCTTTACCTTATCAACTAAGACAAATTGTTCCTTTACTGTTAAAAACGGAACCAGATTATAAGCTTGCAATACAAAACCAATCTTGTCTAAACGCAATGCATCCCTTTTTTTAGCAGAAAAGTCGCTAATATCTTGATCATTGATTAAAACTTCACCAGAGGTTGGCTTCTGCAGAGAACCTGCAATAGTTAAGAAAGTACTTTTACCAGCACCTGATGGTCCCATGATTAAAACGACTTCACCTTTATTAGCTTTAACATCAACATTTTTTAAAGCCTCAACTTGAGCTTCACCTGTACCGTAGATTTTTTTAACGTCTTTTAATTCAATTACTGCCATTTTATTCACCAATTGCCTTTGCTGGATCAACTTTCAAAATAGATCTAATTGGAATCAAACTACCCATAATTCCCATTACTAACATTCCGACTGTACCACTAAGCATAATTGTCGGAGTAAACTTCATTGGAACAGCGGCTGGCAATGCCATACTTGTAATCCACATTAAGATCAAACCAATAATGACGCCAACAGCAACTAAGATCACAGATTGACTAATAGTTGCACCAATAAGCGTCTTGCTTGGAATGCCTTGTGCACGCATTACTGCAAAATTGTGCATCTTTTGCATCGTCAAAATGTACAAGAAGACAGCAATAATGATCAATGAAATTACAAATAAGAAGCCAATCATCAATTCAAAAGTCATATTTTGTGCAGTATAACCAGGCAACTTGCTAATAAACTTGTTGACTGGATAAGTTTGCGCATCTTTATAGTCATATTTAAAATTGCGACTCTTAGAAATAATAGCAGAGGCAGCTACATTAGGAGCAACCATGCGTAGTTTCTTCCAGGTAGCAAATGTCCCATAAACAATTGGCGCAATATTGATTTTGGCATTATTTACAAAACCGACAATTTTATATTTCTTATCCGAGCCATTTAAGCTAATCTTATCGCCTAATTTATAGCCCTTGTCTTTGAAACTAGAATCAACGGTTACTTGATCACCGTTCTTGGCTCTTTTACCAGAAAGCAATTTCTGCTCTTTATAAATGAATTGATCTTTTTTAATTCCTAAAAATTGAGCTGAAACTGAAGAACGATTCTTCGCTTTCACAACTGTACCCAATTGACCAACATAAGCTTCATTTTTACCTAAATCGGCTTTCTTCAAATCTTTCTTAGTTAAAACAGATTGATTCATATTAATGTTGGAATTTTTATTTAAAACTACTTTTTCTGCATTCCAACTTTCAATTGCTTGTGTATTCTCACTAGCCAAACCAACGGCTAAAGACGACAGCATGAAAATTAAGTAACTGATCAAAAAGATCATTAAAATGATTAGACCATACCTTAATTTCTCATGCTTGATTTCTTTAATGGCTAAAAACAATTAGTCCATCCCCTTTGCTAATATTTCTAGACTCTTCTTATAACGTGCTAAATTCTTTTTACTATTTTCTGGATCTGACAGACATAGATTAATAACCTCATGACTCAGCACCATAGCACTCCAAAGTTGAGGCCCTAGATTGAGCAATTGTCTAGAATAAATTTTGAAGTTATCTGGAATAAGGTACTCATTTTGTGACATATGCAGCTTCATCATTGGCTCATACTTACTGTGTTGCGTTTGATCAATGAACTTAACTACTCGATCATAGAAGTGATCTGGGTCAAACTTATCGCCAGGAGTCATATTCATGTGAATTGTATCAATTGCAATGTGATACATATAAACATACGCATCTGTTAAATCATCAAAATACTTATAAAAGGCACCACGAGCAATGTCAGCTTTTTTAACTATGTGAGAAACCTTAGCGTCTGCTAAAGGATATTTACTAAATTCCTCTAGCAATACTTCTTCAATTCTCTTGCGCTTAGCAGTTGGCAAGTTCTTAAACGTTGACTTAACCATCGTTATCCCTCTTTCCTTCAACACAATGACGTTTTGTCACTTATTGCTTCTATATCATAGCTCATTGTGACGCGTTGTCAATACATATATATAAAAAATAGGGTTTTCTTAACCCTATCCTTACGCCAATAAACGATTGTAATAAATCAAACGAGCAATTCCATCGCGGACACTAAACTTAGCTAACGCACTATTATTCATCGTATCAATTTGATCCATATCTCCGTGAGTCAAATAGTGTGCGGCCATCATTCGAATTAAACGACCATGAGCAACAACTAGAACCTTCTGATTAGGATACTTACAGTACATTTCATCTAAAAAGCTGCCACACCGTTGATCAAATGCTTCGTAACTTTCACCATTCTTAGCGTACTTAACGTAATTGCGGTTAACTTTGCCCCATGGATCTATAATATCTGGATATTTCTTAGCTAGATCTTCCATCTTCTTGCCATCCCAGTCACCAAAATCAAATTCAAGCAAGCGATCATCAAGGTTGATCTTCTTTTTACCCTTAGTAAAAATTTTAGCAGTCTCTACGGCTCTCTTCATTGGACTGGAATAAACAACATCAAATTCACTTTCGTCAAAATTCTTTGCAGCTTTTCTAGCATATTCGCGACCGTAATCATTTAATTCTGCGTCTACCTTTGCCCCTTGCAGACGGTTATCCTTATTTACATCTGTTTGTCCATGACGAATAAACACGATTTCCATATCATTACCTCATTTCATCAATACACTAAGATATTACGCTGATTAAGCCAATCTTTCCAATTTCTTAATTTATTTTTTCCATTTCTAACCTATAAAAAGTTTACAATAAATATAAAGATAGCAAGTAGAAAGAGGAAAATCTATGTCCCGGATTACAATCGAAAGAGACGGCTTAACTTTAGTAGGAGACCGCGAAGAACCATTTGGTGAAGTTTACGACATGGCCATCATTATGCATGGCTTCACTGCCAATCGCAATACTGATTTATTAAAACAAATTGCAGACGATTTACGTGATGAAAACGTAGCTAGCGTGCGGTTTGACTTCAACGGCCATGGTGAAAGCGACGGAGATTTTGAAAAAATGACTGTTTGCAATGAAATCGAAGATGCACAAGCAATTTTAGAATATGTCCGTACTGATCCACATGTACGCAATATTTTCTTAATAGGCCATTCACAAGGCGGTGTAGTAGCTTCAATGCTTGCTGGACTTTACCCAGATATTATTAAAAAGGTCGTATTGCTAGCACCTGCTGCTCAATTAAAAGATGATGCATTAAAAGGCAACACTCAAGGTGCAACTTACAATCCTGATCACATTCCAGCAGTGGTTCCTTTCCGTGACAAAAAACTAGGTGGCTTTTATTTAAGAACTGCACAAGTTTTACCAATCTATGAAATTTCACAAAAATTCACTGGTCCAGTTTCAGTTATTGTTGGTACCAATGACCAAGTCGTTGATCCTAAATATGCTAAGAAATATGATGAAGTTTACGAAAACAGTGAATTGCACATGATTCAAGATGCAGATCACAGATTTAGCGGCAAATATAAAGATATGGCAGCTAGTCTTACTGCTCAATTCTTAAAGCCATTATTTTAATGACGCGTAAAATCAAAATCAGTTCTAAACACGTAATGATCATCTGAGCTGACTTCTGATACAAAGTGAAATTCAAAATCATGAAAGTCTCGCAAATCCGCGGGATTTTTTATTTGGTTTTCAGCAATAAAACGCACCATTTCACCACGCGCCATCTTGGCATGAACGCCAACGGTTTTCCATTTATCGTTTTTATACTCTTGAAAATCAATCGTAATCATCTGACGATTTTCATTTAAATATGGCTTGATAAGACGCATGTACTGCTTAGAAGCTAAGTTGATTACTATTTGATCATTTTTAAATAAACTATTAGCAATAGCATCATTCCAAAAATGATAGAGGCTGTAATCTCGAAAGCCAATCATCTTAGTATTGAGTTCTAAACGATATGGACAAACACCATCAAAAGGTCGAAGCATCCCGTAAAAGCCAGATAAAATACGTAAATTTTGTTGAATATAATCTAAAGCTGGCTGAGTAAAAAGATCTGGTGCCATGTATTGATATTGAATACCAGAAAAAGCAAGAATTGCAGGCGTTAAACGGTGATCTAAATCCATATTTTTGAGCTGCAAGATACTTTGTTCCGTCACCTTTTTGCTAGCATGCCACAAAGTATTCAACTGCTCATTCGTTCTAGATTTTAGAAACTTTTCCAATATTCTGGTTTTGTCCAAAAATTCTGGCTGTGATTGCACGGGAAATGAATCACGGTCAATTTTCATAATCTTAGCTGGGGCAATAATAATTTTCATTTTTGATCCTTTACGGTAAACTAATTGATGATTAATAAGGAGGAAAACAATGAATCCTGATTTTGCAATTGTCTTAAATTTTAAAACAACCGGTGAATTTGATGCGGACTTTTTAGTTAAAACCGCACGCAATATTGGTGCTCGCGCTGTAATGAGCAATAATACAGATGGCTTTCAAGCGGCTTGCGATAAGTACACGATTTTCTTAGCTGATGAAAAAGATGGGCTGAATTTAAATAGCAAGAACGTCATTGACACAATGGTTGAAAACCGTAAAAATGGTAAATCTACTATTATTAATGTACCAGTAAATAATGGTAAATTTGATAAATCTACACAAGAAACGCTGGATGCGATCAATTCATGGATGCACATGTTTGGTCATGCTTTTAATGAAGGTCAACCTAGCGAATTAACTGTTAGCAATGGTTTCATATTAGAGAACCGCCATGCAAATTACCAAAAGTATGTCTTCCTGAAGGATATTCCAAATAAAATTACCGTTGAAGGCTTAGATAAAGAACCTAACCGCGTTGAATGGATTGAACATCGAACCGAGTTAAATTTTGCGATGAAAGATGGCAAATTAACAATTGATTTAGTTAAACCAGATGACGTGTTTGAATGGAACGTGTTGCGTATTCAAGCTCACCGTCCTGAAGACGATATTATTCATACTGAATTCTAAACAAGAGTCGTTGCTCTAGATTTTTCATAGGAGTAACGGCTTTTTTATTAGCTACTACGCTTTTGATAAACAAGGAGAAGAAATGACAATTGGCGAAGCATTAAAAGAGGAACGACACAAACTCGGTCTTACGCAAAAAGAAATGGTAAAAGATTTACTATCTATTTCAGAATATTCAAAAATTGAAAATAACATTCATAATATCGATGCAAATACACTCTTTTCACTTTTAGAACTTCATAATATCGAAATAAAAAATTTTTACAAAAAAATTCAATCAGAGTATTTAATTTCAGAGAACAAACTTAATTTAGAGTTTATTACGAAAGAACTAGAGAAATGCTTCTATAAAAATGATTTAAGTTCTGTAAAAAAGATAAAAACAATGTTAACACTAGAACCTAATGTCCCTATTGAGCTTAAATTAAAATCTATATTAATTCTATCCGTCTTAAAACATGATCAGAAAGCTGTTAATGATAAAACCAAAAAACAATTTTTAGAAGAATATTTAATCAAAATATTTGGACAACTAACCAAGATTCCTTAAAGTTATTTGGAAATTCAATGTTTTTATGGAATTATGAAGATACTTCAGTATGTATTGGTAGTATTTTCAAAGCCTACAAAAACATTAAAAGTTACCCTGATGATGTTCAAGAGCGTATTGGACAAATTTGTTCAAATTATCTCTACAATGGACACCAACGAATAAGGACATTATATACAAATCAAGCTATAACTTTATTAGAAAATTTAGATGAAACTCCACACGTGATTCTTTACAAATTAATTGGAAAATATTTTGAGTCTTACTATAAAAAAGATTACACGACGATGCAAATAATAAAAAATAGTATTAAAGCATGTGGTTACCAAACTATTATTGATAAACTTCCAAAGTGAATTTTCGTTTAGGAAAATTTGTTGAGAATATAAACGGGCAATTTATACTGACATATATAAATAAAAGAAAGGAGAAATTTATGATAGTCGTAACTACGCCAGTTATCTTTCCTTAATTTTTATAAAAATGGTTCAACGCCATCTTTGTATAAAATTACTCAGGAGACGATATCATGGTTCTTATATCTGGTAAATGGTATGTAGCACCACTAGATCTAAATGGTGGTGTAATGCTTCCATTTTTTATAATAATTTTTCTAGTAATGCTATTTAAACAAATAAAAAATAAGAATATTTATTGGAAAAAACTCTTAATTAACATTCTATATTTAATATATTTGTGGCTTTTACTAGATATCACCCTTTTTCCTATATTCCTATTTCCTCACAATATGACACCATACACTTTTGGGCTAGGACGACAAGTATTCATCAACTTGCAGTTTAATGCTCTACAAGACTATCTGCCCTTACAGGTAATAGGCAATATTTTGTTATTAGCACCATTATCATTTTTTATGGCTGTATTCAAACAAAAATATACATATTTTTGGAACAATTTGTTTCTAATGTTTTTATGCACTTTAAGTATTGAGACTGCTCAACTTATTATGAGCTTTTTCTACTTAGGAAACAGAACGTTTGATGTAAATGATCTACTTTTAAATACTACTGGCTCTATCTTAGGATTTATCTTTTTCAAATTGACAGATCATTTCTTTTCAAAAGAAATATTAGAAGTACGATCTAATTAGAAAAGGAGTTTTTATGAAAAGAATAAAGAGTATCATCTTTAGTGTACTAGTATTATTGGGCGTTGGCATGAGTTCTCAAACAATTTATGCATCTTCACAGAGCGTATACGCTCATTATAGAGTCCATGCTAGCGGTAATGGAATTTCAAGCGGAAAAACTAACAATGTATGGCACTATTTAAACAAAAATAGGCGTGTCACTTTAAGAATTAGCAGCAGTACTGGTGCAGGTTCCGGATTATGCACATTAAAGAGAAAAGGTATTATTTTAGATAAAAATTTTGGACAAGTTTCATCTAATGTGGGAACCCATCATTTTGGTTTAAAGACTGATAAAACAAGTGGACAATACTTTTTAGAGTTCTACGGTGGTAATGCCAATAATACACATACAATTCATGGCACTATTCATGACTAATATGAAACAATTTTAAAGAAAAAACATCCTCCAAGTTAAACAAATTAGGATGTTTTTTCTTTATTTTGAACCTTTATCGTAGAATTTTCTAAAGCATTTTGCTTCTTTATCCAATGTAATTTCATCATTCACCTGGGACAATTTATAGCCCACAAAATAAGGTGGTGCCTCAAAACGCGTAATATATTTGGCACAAATTCCGCCATCATTTCGTGGATAGAAGAATAAGTTATATGAATCGCATCTACCGTTATACATAACATTGAGCAAGTACTTGGCTCCACTCTGAATCCAATCTGCCCAGAGATCAATACTGTTACGATCAATCAAGTTAATATTCAATTCGGTATATCCCTGAACAGGATGCTTTGCAATGTTGACTTCTACTCCATTTTCATCAAATAAGGTTTCTCCTTCAAAGTTATTTGGATGGATATACTTATAGCCATCTTCATGTTCAAAACCAACAATCTGCATATGCGGATGAATTAATGAACCACCAGAATGTGGACCGTAATTTTTATACCAAACCACTGATTGATACTTAATATTCTGATTCATCCGCTCAAAACAATCTAAACTAAAATGCATCAACTTACGATTATGTTCTTGCGTATATGTGCTAATATCACCATGATGCTCACTAGATTCAATCAAAACGGTCTGTAGCGTATCACGTAACGTAGGGTATTTGTTATGAAGCCAGATGAGATCATCTTCTCTTTGATAAATATCAGTCAAATTTTCAATGTCACAAAAAGGACAAGCATTTTTAGGCTTATCCTTACGATAAGATTGGGGCTTATTTTTAGCCACACTCAATTGAAAAACAAGTGGATTATTATTCATAATCTTTCCTTTAAAAATAAATATTGTTATACGCGTGGTGCTAGTTAAATC
>NZ_AZFO01000060.1 GCF_001436305.1 Lactobacillus ultunensis DSM 16047
ACGATTTAACTAGCACCACGCGTACAGTAATCTTATTAGCATTTTTTTCCACTTTGGAATAATAGGATTGACTGACGATCATTCCGTCGTTGATAAATTCTTTTTGGTTTTTACCTTGACTAATACGGTATTCTTTTAATAATTCACCTGTAGTCATAATCATGTTCTCCTAAAAAATTCAAATACGACTATTTCATTAATTTCATTATAGAACCGATATTATATGTTTAACATCAAAAAAAGGAGTTAAACATTATGAACGTTTTTTTGAAGAACAAAGATTACAGAAAATTTTCAGTTGCTAGTTTCTTATCTAGTGCTGGTGACATTCTTTTTTACTTAGCATTTATGACTTATGCAAGTAAACTACAAAATTATTCACTTGCTTTATCGCTGATTGCAATTTCTGAATCATTGCCAAGCTTATTTGATATCTTTGGTGGTTATTTAGCTGATAAGACAAGAAAGAAATTTAAGAACATCTTCGTAATGTCTATCGTTAGATTTGCTCTCTACGGCTTAGTTGGAGTATTATTCGTTACCAATGTATCTCAATGGGGATTAATAATTGCAGTAGTAATTATTAACTTTATCTCTGATATGGCTGGTACTTATGCAAGAGGATTAGGAGCGCCATTAATTGTTGACTTAGTTGGAGAAGATGAATTTGCACAAGCAGAAGGCTTTACCAATGGTATTAGTCAAGTAATTACTACTGTGGCTCAATTTGTTGGATCAGGATTATTACTTTTCTTATCTTACTCAAGCTTAGCTTTCGTTAATGCATTCACTTTCTTAGCAGCTGGCTTGTTATACGCTAGTGTAGGACTTCGTCATAAGAAAGACAATAAGCCGCTTGAACCACAAGAAGTAAACGACCAAAAATTCTTTGCAACAATAAAAACTTCATACACTCAAATCAAGAAGGCTTCAGGCTTGTTATCAGTAGTTTTAGTAATTGCACTTCTTAACGGTGCATTAACTTCTATGGGTTCATTATTACCAATTGTTATGGCCGGCAATCGCTCAACAATGATTATTTCTACTTACAGCTTTACTCTTGCAGTAATTGGATTAGTAGTAAGTGTTGGTGCAATCTTAGGTAGTACTTTTGGACCACAATTATTTAAAAAACAATCTGTTTTCTTTATGGTTATTACTGCCATTGTTTTAAGTGTAGCCACTACAGTAGCTGCAATGTTTGCTAATATTTATGCAATCATGCCGTTTTACTTTTTATTAGCTGCAGTTACAAGCATTGCTTCACTTAAAATGCAACAATGGTTAGTTACTACAATTGATCGTAAGATCTTAGCTTCAAGTGTAGGTTTGCTTAATACGATTCTCATGGCAACAGCGCCTATGATGACTACAGTATTAACTACTATTTCAGGTTTAGGAGATATTAGATACGCCTTGTTCGCACTCTTAGCTATCGAAATTATTATTTTATTCGTAGCAGCTAAGTTGAGTGTGAAGACTAAAGTAAATAAAGAGGAAATTAAACCAGCTGCCGTAGTTAATGAGTAATCTGTGGAATTTAATGTTTAACTTCAAATAAAAAAGAACAGGTTCAATACCCTAATTTACAATATGATAAATGAGTAGACAACCAAGCTACTGATATAGGGTTATATTATCAGTAATCTTTTTTACTTAAGAATAACTAATTACGACTAATAAATTAAAAATTTTAAAACCCATAGTAATTAAAAAAGAGATTGAAAACTTATTCAATCTCTTTTTAATACCTATATTTGTGCCGATTTTTACTTTTAAACAAATAATCGAAAATTGCATTATATTTCAATATAAGTGCAATAGCCACTCAGCCGCCCAGCTCATAGTGGTTATTTTCTTAGTTAAAAAATAAATTATAACTATGTTTTGAGACAGCTATTATCAAAGTGGAATTCTGCTCAACAAGAGGTCTGACTTATTTGTCAGTCTCTTTTTTCATATTTCATTATAACAACGGAAGTTTCGATAACAATTAATTTATATAAAAACACCTTCGTTTTACTGATTTTATTAGTTGTTGAGTTGATCAAACTTCACGATCAGCGAAAAAAATAACTGCTTTAGCTTTGCAGAGCTGGCAGTTATTTAGTAAATCATAAAAATTTATTAGATAGTCGTCGCTAACGCGATTCTACACTAAAGAAGTTCGACTCATTTGTCGGCCTCTTTTTTCATACTTATTATAGCAAGACCAAGATTTAGAGACAATTAATTTATGCAAATATTACCATTTGAGGTATCATCTCGCCTGCTGCAATCAATAAAATAATTACTAAAACCCACATAATTTTCTTCATTTAATCCATATATTCCTTCAAATCAACTACATTGTCATAATGCTTCAATTCATCTTCTTCGTAATGGTGAATTACTTCTACAAAGGTCAGATTAGAATTAAATAAGTAATTATGAACTTGATTTGAAGTTTTCTTATCAAGTGAAGCATTAATTTCGTCGAGTAAAAGAACTGGACGATCAGCTAAAATAGCTCTCGCTAACTCAATTCTGGCGAGCTGACCTCCTGATAATTGATCAGCATTATCACCCAGGGAATAATCAAAGCCCTTTTCCTCAATAATCTGCTTTAAACCTAATTGATCACAAACTTCTTCTACTCTAGCTTTAGCAATATCTACACCTAAGGTTAAGTTAAACCATAATGTATCCGCAAAAATTACGGGAGCTTGACTCGCATAAGCAAAATCATCTTCAAACGTTCCAGCTTTAATATCCTTACCATTTACTGAAATCTTTCCAGCATCCCCATATTTGCCTTTCATTAAAAACTGCAATAAAGTTGATTTTCCTGTACCAGATGGTCCAATTACTGCTTGTTTAGTGCCAGGCTTAATAGTTAAATCTAAGTCATGAATTAGTTGCTTACCTTCTCTCTCAAGAGAAATATCGCTAAATGTCATGTTCTTAATCATTGCTTCCGCATTTACTGATTTTTCTTTATTAGCTAAAGTTAAATATTTTTCAGTCTTTTCTACAATCTGCTTAGTAGTTGACAATTCATTACGATCATTAAGAATAGTCAAAATCGGATTAACAAAAGAATTAGCCAATTGTACGATTGCGAATAATGAGCCTAAGGTCGTCATACCATGAATTACCATGTAGATTCCGGCTAAGAATGGAACTAAGAAGGTTACTAGGTTACCAATTAAGCCAATCCAAGTAGCAGTATCTAAATTTAATAAGTTCATTCTTTTTAAGGCAGTTTCCAACTTAACTACCTTGATTTGGTTCTTCTTAGCCGCATTCTCTTGTTGATTGTATAAGTGCAGTGTTTCGCTACCAGCTAAGAAATTTTTAGTCTGGTTAACGTACTTACCATTAGCTTTAGTCCAATTTTCTGAATCATTTTGAACTGATTTTTGAAAAAGATTAGATACTAGCATCGGCACAAAAGAGCCAATTAAAAACAGCAATGTGACTACCCAGTTTACTGCTAGAGCATAACCCAATGCCAAAACTAGCGTACATACCTGCATAATAATCTCAATTTGGGCATCAAAGCGATTAGTTTCAAGGAGCTTAAAATCATTAGTTAAAAAACCAAGACTTTCCGCATTTTCATCTTGATCAAGCATCCCTTTAAAAATATTGGTCCGCAAATAAGTATTAGTTTCCTTAATCGCACTCGTTTTAAGACGATTAAAAAGCAGACCTGCCAAGAATGTAATCAAAAATCCCACAATTACAATTAGTAAAAAGCTGCCTACTTTATCCCACTTTTTCTCGGTAGCAATGTTAGTCAAAGTCTGTACCATATAAGCCGATACAATAGTCGTAAAGCTAGCAATAAAACCAGCAATGATCATTAAGATAAATTTGAAGTGATTTGAGTATTTGTAAAGCATATCTATTCCCCCTACGTCTTGATTTGTTATAAGTATCGCAGGATAATACTTAAAAATACTAAAAACTTGCAGATCTGCAAGTTGATGCGAGGTATTATGATGTTCAAATATGGCTCAATTTTTAAAGAATTACGCAAAGAACAAGAAATAACCCAACCTGAAGCATGCGCGGGTATTTGCTCTGTTTCTAAGCTATCTCGCTGGGAGAACAATCAAGTAGAAGTAGAGTTCAGTACAGCTATCGCATTACTAAAGCGAATCAATATCACTCTTGATGAGTTCACTAATCGCGCTGAAATAGAAACAGAATTTAACCTGCCAACTAAAATTTCTTCTGCTATTGAAGATGAAAATGTTCCTGTACTACGAAAATACGTACAAACTCATTTAGATATTTACCATTCAAATAAAAATATCATTGAATTAAAAAATATCTTGCCAGTGTGCAATCAACTATTGCTGATGGAAGGTAAGAATTATTTGGAACCTGGTGATATCCAAAGAATCGGTTCTTATCTATTGCATAATACGGTGTGGTCTAAGCACAATATCATCTTACTGGCTAATGCGCCCTTCTTATTAAACTCGGAAATGGGCTTTAAAATTGCTATGCGAATCATTCATAATTTTGATCAAGTTCGTGACATCAATGAGAATCTAATCATTTTTATGGGTGGCTTGTCTGATACGGTTATTTCTTTTGTTTTCAAAAAGAAATTAGAATATGCGCAAAAAATTCTGGATAAATTACGGAAGGTTAACCTGCCTTTTTACTACATGTTCTTTGACTTAACATTATCTTTTCTGCAAAAAGTAATTGATTATTGTCATACGGGAGATGAGCAGCCTGTATTAGCGATGATTGATAACTTGGTTCAACTGAATTGCTCACAGCAAGCCCACATATGGCTAGACGTATTCAAGAGCACCCAAGAAATTTGGCCACAAAAATAAAAATACAGAAAACAAAAGCCACGATCAACATTTCGCTAATCGTGACTTTTTTGAGTTATTCATTTTATTTAAAAGTTAGCTAGATTCAATTAGTCCTTAACGACATCTTTGGTGTTCAACCATTGGGTCTTGT
>NZ_AZFO01000061.1 GCF_001436305.1 Lactobacillus ultunensis DSM 16047
AACGATTTAACTAGCACCACGCGTTCTCCTTATATATAAATCATTTTTGTAAGCAGTTACATTTATTATAATCTAATTTGCTTTAACTTGCTCGGTAGTTCCTTGTAAAGCTAGAATTTCTTGTCCCACCTTTACTGCACCTTGAGCTACTTGAGTAACATTTTCGTATTTCTTTGAGTTAGTAACTACAACTGGCGTTGTTACTTCATATCCAGCTGCCTTGATCTCATCAATATTAAATTTAACTAACGGATCTCCAGCTTTGACTTCTTGTCCTTTTTCGACTAAGGTCTTAAAGCCTTTGCCTTGCAAGTTCACCGTGTCCATACCAATATGCATTAATACTTCAGCACCATCAGTTGTGTTAATACCCACAGCATGTCCAGTTGGAAAAACAAGAGCAATCTTACCATCGGCTGGAGCATGAAGTACGCCTTCACTTGGTTCAATAGCAACACCTTGTCCCATTGCTCCACTTGAAAATACTTCATCTTTAATTTCTGATAATGGTTTTACATAACCATTTAATGGTGAAACTAATTTAGTAGAAGGATTTAAATCTGAATCATTTTGTTTCTTTACTTCGACTGAGTGATGAGCAACTTCATGTGCCTCATTTGCTGTTTCAGCAACTTTTTGTGCTTGCTTCTTATTGTATTCAGCATCAACTGATTTTTTACCAAAGAGCATTTGTAAAATAAAACCAACAACAAAAGCTACAACAGCAGATACAATTACCCCAATAACTGGAGTCATTGAACCACCTTTAGGATTGATATAGGCAGGAATAGCAAAGATTCCCATTGAAGGCATAATATAAAGAACTGCGTGGAAAATACCGATAATTGCACCTGATACAGCACCACCGATACAACTTAGGATAAACGGAGTTTTTCTTGGTAAAGTAACACCATAAATAGCAGGTTCAGTAACACCAAACAGACCTGAGAAGAAAGCACCTGTAGCAGTTTCTTTAAGTTTCTTATCCTTAGTTTGCTTAATGATAGCCAAGACAACACCGATTTGAGAATAGCAAACCATGCAAGTAAGAGCAAAAATTGGATCATAACCCAAAGCTGCTAGGTCAGCCGTAGTAACTGCAACGATTCCCAAGTGGACACCAAAGATAACGAGTACTTGCCATAAAGCGCCCACGAGTAAACCAGCGACAATTGGACTAAAGTTGTAGATGCCTGACATTACCGCACCAATACCATCTCCTACCCAAGTCATTACAGGACCAATTACGATAAAAGCAACTGGTAAAGTAATCAACATAGTGAAAGCCGGTACTAAGAACATCTGCACAACAGTTGGTATCCATTTTTTACACCAATGTTCAATAATTGAACCGAACCAAACGGCGAAAATAACTGGTAAAACGGTTGAAGTATAATTCATTGTTACAACCGGAATACCGAAGAAAGTTGTGTGAATCTCCGAAGCAAAAGCTGTTCCTTTAAATAAGGTAGCCAGAACCGTTTTACTTGTAGCTAACTGCACCATTGTTGGATAAGTCAACACAGCACCAATAGCTAAACCAATAAATTGATTCATGTGGAATCTGCGAGCTGCAGTTACACCCAAGAATACAGGCAAGAAGTAAAAGATACTGTCCCCAATTGCATACAGAATTTGGTAAGCACCTGAAGTCTTAGAAAGCCAGCCTAAGGCAGCACACATAACTACCAAGCCTTTGATAATACCACCGGCACTAAGTGGGGCTAGAATATCAGTAAAAATACCAGAAATAAGAGCAACTGCTTTATTAATTAAACTAGTATTTTCATCGGCAGTATCATCATCTGGTACTTGGCCTCCACCAGGAAAGCCACCCTCTTTTAATACAGCGTCATAAACATCCGCAACTGCATTGCCGATAACAACTTGATACTGACCACCAGCTTTTACCACAGTAACTACGCCAGCCGTATCTTTAAGCGCATCGTCATCTGCCTTTTTTTCATCTTTTAATTTAAAACGTAAACGAGTAGCACAGTGAACAACGCTATTCACGTTATCCTTACCACCAACATCTTCAATGATGGTTTTAGCTAATTCGTCATAATTCTTAGCCATTGTCTTTCCCCCTCAAAATAAAAACCCAAGCTACTCAAAAACTAAAGAACTATCAAAGTTCTACGTCTTTCAGCAACTCGGGTTCATGCCTAATTCTCTTAGTAACATACCTAAGCAACTTAGATATTTTATTGTCTTGATGTCACTCTAAAAATGTGTAACACCAAATAAAACTTATCGTCTGAATCTAATGTCCAGCCCATCTTAGAATGTAAGTAAGTCGCAATTCGTTCTGCTGTTTCATAAGCTTCGTTGTATTTAATTTTCATAAATGACAACAAAGACGGATCTAGTTGAGGATCTTCCTTTTTATCCTTTCGTAATAGTCTAACTAGTAAAATACGCAAATGTGTAATAAAACGACTATAGTTAAAAGAAGTTGTATCCAAGGTAATTTTGTATTGATACTGAATAATGCTAATAATTCCACTAATCAAGTTAGTAATCTGCATTGTCTCTTGGATCTGCGCATCATCAGAAGCTGCATTAACCAAGTGATAAGTCATAAAGATTGTTTCACTTTTTGGCAACTGAATATTAAATTCTGAATTGATTAACGCGATCACTTTGCCAGCCAATGCATATTCTTTAGGGAAAAGATTTTTTACTTCCCAATCATTATTAGCAGGATCAATGTCAATATTGTCATTAATTCTAGTCACGGCAAAATCAATATGATCAGCCAAAGCCAAAAATTGATAATCAGTAAATTTGGTTTGTAAAAGTGGTTCAACTAAATCAACAACCTGATTGGTAACATCAATTGTTTGTGGTCGGAATTCTTTTACTTGCTTTACTTCATCAGATTGTTCCGTAGTTATAAAACGACGTTCAATCTTTGATTCATCAACTTTTTGACCTTTCTTAAGACCAAAACCTATACCTTTTCCTAGAACAACTTCTTCTTTACCATCATCATCCTTTACTAACGCTGCACTATTATTAAAAGTTTTAAGAAATATCATCACGAATCACCTTTTAATCCATCTGAGCTATCAAAAAAGCTACTACGGATAAATTATACACTAAAGAATGTATAAACTCTTATCTCGTAGTAGCTAAGACCTGATCGAATCAGTAATCCGCTCACTTACAGTTACTATAATATTAGATTATGTAAGCGGTGTCAATAGAATTTTGCTAAAAAGTTACATAAAATATTAATAGAAAGAAAACGAGGTAACTCTATGAAATTTGTTTTAGCACCAGATTCATTTAAAGAAAGCATGACAGCTAAAGAAGTTTGTCAGGCAATGGAAAAAGGTATTAGAAAAGTTTTGCCAGATGCAGAAATCATCTCCGTTCCCATGGCAGACGGCGGTGAAGGTACAACTGACTCTTTAATTGATGCCACTTCAGGACATAAGGTTACTGTTACAGTAACTGGACCTTTGGGTAAGCCAGTTCAAGCCTATTACGGTATTCTTGGTGATCAACAAACCGCAATCATTGAAATGGCGCAAGCCAGTGGTTTATCATATGTTGCCAAAAAAGATAGAATCCCAGGTACAATCAAAAAGACATCAACCTTTGGTACTGGTGAATTAATCAACGATGCTTTAAAACATAATGTCAAAAGAATCATTATTGGGCTCGGTGGCAGCAGTACCAACGACGGTGGTAGTGGAATGGCGCAAGCCATCGGTGTAAAATTTTTCGACAAAAATAATCAAGAAATCACTGAAAAATTGGGCGGTGGGAATTTAAATAAAATAGCTAACATTGATTTATCTCACATCAATCCCCAAATTAAAGACACAGAATTTCTATTAGCCAGTGACGTAACCAACCCATTAACTGGCAAAAATGGTGCTTCTGCAGTTTTTGGACCACAAAAAGGTGCTGACGAAAAGACAGTCCAAGAATTAGATGAAAGCCTATGTCATTATGCGCAAATAATTCAAAAAACTATTGATCGTGATATTGCACATATTCCTGGCAGTGGTGCCGCCGGCGGCCTTGGTGCTGGTTTACTTGCCTTTACTAATGCACAAATTCACCCTGGCGTAAAACTAATTGCACACGAAACTAAACTTGAAGAAAAAATCAAGGATGCCGACTATGTTTTCACCGGCGAAGGTGGTACTGACTTTCAAACTAAGTTTGGTAAAACTCCCTTTGGAGTAGCTCAAATTGCTCAAAAATACGATATTCCAGTTATTTCTTTAGCCGGATATTTAGGTAAAGGAATTGATCAACTATATGATGCAGGCTTTACCGCTATCTTTGGTATTTTAGCAAAAGCCGAAAATATCACTCAAGCATTAGCTGATGGACCACAAAATGTGACCAGAACTACTGAAAACATTGTTCGTTTAATCGTAAAAAAATTAAGATGAGTTTTTACTCATCTTTTTTTCTACGTAAAGTCAAG
>NZ_AZFO01000062.1 GCF_001436305.1 Lactobacillus ultunensis DSM 16047
TTGGTTCAGGAATTTCTGCAACAACAGCTTCAGTAGTCAAAAGCAATGCAGCAATTGAAGCGGCGTTGTACCCAACTTGATTTTTTGCTGAATCTTTACTTAACTAAACCACATCAAAAAGAAACTCTAGAATTAATTCAACTATTTTCAATATTTTGCCTATCATTTTCATTCTCTTTGCTTTGATTAATTCCAATTGGAATTGCTCTAACAATGTTGTCATAAACAGGGCTACCATCAACAATAGCTTGCTTGATATCATCAAAGGCCCAATAGTAATGCTTATTTAAATGAAATTTTACTTGAAGCTTGTTATCAAGAAAGGTGGGAGCTAAATAGAAATTATTAAATGGCCACTTCTGCTTTTTATAAAAATCAGAAGTCACAATAGTCTCACATGAAGCTAGGGCCACTAAAATTCCTTCAATTGATGTAATACCCTTATTTTTCTTATCAGAGCTACCTGCAACAAAGGGAATTTGAAAATTACGTGCTCGTGCTAAATATTCACCTTTATTTTCAGTTGTATGAACACTAACACCAAAAGTTGAGATAGTCATGATAATCACTCTCCTCAATTACATTTTCAACCTTGCTCTTTTTATTTAAAATCTTGTAAATTGGCGAAGAATTGATTGCTGCCTTAATTACTTCATTAACTCGATTGGCATTTTCCTCAGTTTTAAATACAAAGTTTACCCTAATCGCTTGAAATCCATTTGGAATATCAGGATTGCCATGCATTCCATCTAAATCAATATCGCCTTCAATATTAATATTTAGATCTTGATACTTAAAATTATTTTCTGCAGCATATTTTTCGACTTTTTCTTGAAGTGATGCTCCTAGTGCCGTTAACTCTAATTCAACCGGAGTAATACCTGTATCATCCCCACCGTTGAATTCTGGCTCATCAATTTTAAAATTAATGTCTCTAATAGAAGCTTCTACTTGAAGTCGAAGATCGGTTTTCATAGTTTTGATCTGATATTTATCTTTACACATTTTCCTCTTCTTTTACTTGCTTTAAAGCTTTAACAAATACCTCATAAGGTTGAGCACCACTAATTCCGTATTTATTATTAATGACAAAAAATGGCGCAGCAGTAATTCCAGATTGCTGGGCTTCTAATTCGTCAGCAACAACTTCTTTTTGATATTTACTTGAATTTAATAAGTGCTTTACTTCATCTTTATCCATTCCAACTTCAACAGCTGCTTTAGTAAGTACATCATGATCTGCAATTGATTCACCATCTGTAAAGTAAACCTTATACAAACGAGCAATTAACTTTTCAGTTAAATCACGGTTACTTTTACTTTCAGCAAGTTTAATTAAGCGATGAGCATCACCTGTGTTAGTTGGCACAACTTTATCTAAATGAAATTCAAGACCTTCCTCTGCAGCCATTTGGGTTATATAATCCATTTGCTTTTTAGCTTGAACTTCAAGATCCTTTCTTCCACCAGTAAAGTGATTGATATAATCTCCTGCTTTAGCAGTCTTCTTTTCCATTGGATTCAATTCAAATGACTTAAGTTTCAACTTAGTATCATCATAAATGCCTACTTCCTTCATTGCCTTCTTCATTCTAGTTGAACCAATGTAGCAAAATGGACATGCAATATCTGACCAGTATTTTATTTCCATAATTTTCCTCCTCGTATTTTTATTAAACTAAACTTTCAATATATTCATAAGCGTTTTGTCCAGCAACGCCACCATCATTAACTGCAGTGATGATCTGACGCAATTTTTTCTGTCTGACATCACCAATTGCGTAGATACCAGGAATTGAAGTAGCCATTTGATCATCAGTGATAATCCAACCTTGTTCATCAGTAATATCCAGGTCCTGAAATGGCTGACTGTTAGGAATATTACCAACATAGATAAATACTCCTGCAGCATCTACGATCTTATCTTCACCAGTTTTTTTGTTATGTACCTTAAGACCAGTCACCTTATTTTCATCACCGACAATCTCAGTCACAGTACTATCCCAGGTAAAGTC
This sequence comes from Lactobacillus ultunensis DSM 16047, assembly GCF_001436305.1. Lineage (GTDB taxonomy): Bacteria > Bacillota > Bacilli > Lactobacillales > Lactobacillaceae > Lactobacillus > Lactobacillus ultunensis. The sequence continues at coordinate 2,016 of NZ_AZFO01000062.1, forward strand.
CATCTTGGGATTCTTAAAAGCTCTGTCTTGTAATACCTTTTCTGCACGTAATTGATCGCGTCGATGAATCACATTAACATTGTCAGTGACGTTAGCTAGATATAATCCTTCAGAAACAGCTGAATCTCCACCGCCAACAACTGCAACATCCTCATCTTTGAAAAAGGCACCATCACATACCGCGCAGTAAGAAACACCTCTGCCGCTATATTCTTTTTCTCCAGGAACGCCAAGCTTACGATTATCAGACCCGGTCCCAATAATTACTGCCTTAGCTTCTAGATTATTATCCTCGTTATCCATTTGAACAATGCGTTTCGAACCATCAACCTTAATACCTTGGACATCCCCATAGACGAATTCAACGCCTTGCTTAATTGCACCTTGGTACATATTTTCACCTAATTCAGGACCCATAATAGATGGAAAGCCAGGATAATTTTCTACTTCGGCTGTGTTATTCATTTGACCGCCATATACTCCACGATCAACCATAGCTACAGATAGATTGGCTCTAGCTGCATATAAAGCAGCAGTCATTCCACCTGGTCCTGCACCAATTACTACAACATCATATTTTTTCATCAAGCTTCATCTCCTAGTATTCTACGAATTTGTTTATTACCCATATTAACTTGTAACTTTTTGATTCCATTCTTCAACAGTATGGTTAAAGACTTGTACATTAAATCCTTTTTGATAAACTTGCTCACCTAATACATCTGAATACGCACACAATCTACCACGACAATAGACAACAATAGTCCGATCCTTAGGTAGATTTAACTGATCGATATTAAATGTACTGTAAGGAACGTTGTGAGAGCCAGGTAAATGCCCCGCCATATACTCAGATCTTGGTCGTAAATCAATTACATACGGATTATCCGTGAGTATTTCTTGTTTTAAATCTGATACAGATAAATGTGGTAATTTAGAATTTTTAATTTTTAAATCGTCTTCCAAATCACGCAACTCTGGTAATGATTCTTCACCAATATCAATTAATAAAGAAATCATCTGTGCTATTTTTTTAGAGGTTAATTTATAAAAAATAAAATTCTTATCACGTGACTCTTTAACCAGACCCGCTTTTTTCAAAAGCTGTAAATTTTTAGAAGCTGTACCTGTTGTTAAACCAACATTTTTAGCTAAATCTTCAACAGATTTTTTACCTTGAGCTAAATTGTCTAACAACTTTAAGCGAGAAACATTACCCAAACTTTTCCCAATTTTGACGATTTGTTCAAAAGCTGAGTCACGATATTCCTCAACTAATTCATTAATTTTTCTTGACATCGTTCTTTTCATCCTTGTCCCAATTAATCACACAACCGTCAGGGCCACAGACACCTTTTTGATCATCACTACCAATAATATTAATCATCTTGTCTTTCTTATCTTCATTCTTCTTAAACATCTTTAAACCTCCGAAATAATAATTAATCACTGTTTTTATTTGACTGAAACTTAGATCATGGCTATATTGTTCAACTACTTTATTATCCTTAACAAAAACAATTGTTGGTGTTGAGTAAATTGCAAACTTTTGTGCGAGCTTTTGGTTTTCACTAACTTTAATCCGCTCAATATTAAAGCTACCTCCCGCATAGGGATCAAGCTGATCTAAAATTCTCCCCTCAGTGAAGCAGTGAGCACAGCCATCATCATAAAAATAAATAATTTTATTCATGTAAATTCTTCCTTTAACTATTCTACTATTTTGTAGAATGGCTTTAGTATACTACTTACTTTTTATAAGTCAAATATTTTTGCATAATTTTTTAAATAAAAAAAGCCAAGAACCACGCAACGTGTGTGAATCTTGACTTTTATATTTGGATTTGAGCTAGAGTGAGA
>NZ_AZFO01000063.1 GCF_001436305.1 Lactobacillus ultunensis DSM 16047
CTTAACCACTTGACCAACGGGTCATGTCTCTTAATCAAGAACACCTAATTATAATACCGAATCAAGTTTTGAAAGTCAAGTACTTTTTTGAATCTTTTTAAAACCTGATTACTTAGGTGATCTCTCAATCACAACGTATTTAATAGTAATAGATTAGCCGATAAAAAGCAAGTACTTTTTATATTTTTTTGCAAAAAAGTACAAATACATTGTAATAGAGACATCTTCTAATTATTTTTATCCCCTAATACCTCATTTTTGTCAGCATATAGTATGTATTAATATCAACGGGAGTAGTTAATTTTAAATTCATTGAGACTACTGGTACAATTTTGGGTTTATTATTTTTATCAGTTCTCTTCATTTCTTTTTGTCTAAATGTATCTGATTGAGGGTGACAAGTTCCTAAATAGATAAAACTTTTCCCCTCATCATCTGATTTTTTTACAAATAAATGAAAATCAATTTCTTTACTTTTAAAATTCTGAATTTCTCTACTATCCAAACTTCGAGGATATTTTGAATACATGTTAATAATAGACTGATTTATGAATTGATCTTGATATGCCAAAGTTCGTGCATCATTCTTTTTATTGTAAGTAATAAAAATGGCACAATTTTTCTTATCATAATCAAATTTATAGCCACCAATATTCTGGCCTGGAACAATTTTGTCCCAATTTAACAAACGATTGGCATCCGTGCGAGTATATCTTTCATTAATAGTGAAAGTCTTATCGGCATTATATTTTTGGGATCGAAGTAAACCAGTTCTAATTGCATCCCTAAAAAGCACATAAAAATTTTTATTTTCTAACTTTGATTTTACTTTTTCATTCAAAAAGTACTTTTCATTTTTATGTTCAACAATATTTTCACCACCGTAAGTTTCTTTATTAGGCAAAGATCTTCTGATAAAAAACGATAATGATAATATTGCATCAACTGATTTAAGAATATCATCTGAAATCAAACAGTGATTTTTTCTTAAAATAGCTAAATACTCATCTTCTTTGACTTCGCTTTGATTCAAAAGCCTATCTAATAATAAAAGTTCATGCTTTCGTTTTCCATTAGCTAAAACTACAGTCAGGAATTTTAATATCTTATTTTGAAAATCGGATACTTGATAATCACTTTCTCCCATTTCTTGTAAAAAATGACTATAATTTTTATATTTTTCAGCAATGACTTCACAATCAATTGATTCTTTTTGTAAATCATACATTAACGGTATTCTGCCAATTTTACGTTTTTCATTCACATATTCTTCACGTAATTTACGCTTCAGTGTAAGGTTGGAACGATTAATAGATCTATAGATTTGCTCTTTAGCCACATTTGTAAAATTAATCAAGGATACACCATAAATTGGCTCTAGATCTAACTTATCACGAACTCGATCACGATTATGCGATTTATCACCGGTCAAAGCCACTGGAATCAGGTAGTTATTATCATAATTACCAACAAAATCTATTACGGTCAGATAATCTTTCCCTTTGTATTTTCTCAATCCGCGTCCCAATTGTTGTACAAAAACAATACTTGACTGAGTATTTCTCAGCAAAACAATTTGATTAATACACGGAATATCTACGCCCTCATTAAAAACGTCAACTGTGACGATATATTTAATCTCACCTTTTTCTAATTTCCTGACTACTTTTTCTCGTTCACCAATCGAATCTGATCCTGCTATTGCAATCGCTGGATAACCTTTTTCAGTTAATTTTCTTGCTAGAATTTTAGATTCTTTTTTTCGACTACAAAAGATTAAACCATGTAAAGTCCGACCAGAATAACCATAATAATCCGTTCGCTGCAAAATATAGTTTACTCGCTCATCACTTACCAACCAATTCAAGCTGGTTGCACCACCAATTAATTCGTCTTGATAAACGTAATCCTCAACACCATAATAGTGAAAAGGACAAAGCATGTCTTGATCTAAAGCACTTTGCAGCCTAATTTCATAGGCAATATTGTAATCAAATAACTTATAAATACTAAAATCGTCAGTTCTTTCAGGTGTAGCGGTCATACCTAAACAAAATTTAGGTTGAAAATACTTAAAAATTTTTAGTTCCTGTGTTGCTCCTAAATGATGCGCTTCATCAAACAAAATATAGTCAAAGGCATCTCTGGCAAACTTCTTTAAATTTTCATCCTTAGCTAAAGTTTGAACCGTCGCAAAAACATATTTAGTTTTTAAACCTTCCTGGTGATTTCCACTGTAAATACCATATTCAGAGTCATCACCACCAATAACATTAAGAAAACTAAGTTTAGATTTTTGTAGAATTTGTTCACGATGAACGACATATAAAAATCTTTTTGGGTTAAATTTACGAACATCAAAAGCTCCAAGATATGTTTTTCCTGTACCGGTCGCAGAAATAATCAGCGCCTTATTTTTGCCATTTTGTCTAAGATATTGAATTTCACCTAATGCTTCTTTTTGCATTTTATTAGGCTGAACTGGTAAGGAACGTTTATCTTCTGCTACTTCAGGCTCTATCAGTTTATTTTGATCAAATTTATTCTGATACCGTGTAAGCCAATTCTTCGTTAAAGGTATAGCTTTGCGCCATTCATCTTCGATTTGGAAGTTAATTTGTTGCGTAATTTCTGCATTATCCAGCGAATTTACATTCAGATTCCATTCATAATTATTAATTAAAGCACCTGAAGTTAAATTTGAACTACCAATAATTGCTGAGCGATATCCTTCATGTTCAAATAAATATCCCTTGGCATGAAATGGTAATTCTTTGTTAGTTTCCGCATCTTTTTCATTAAAAATTCTAGTTTCAACATTGGGAACTTTCATCAAACTTCTAAAAGCGTCAGGTTCATTAAAATAAAGATATGTTGAGGTCAAAACTCTGCCATGAATCCCACATTTAGCTAAATCAGATAAGACAGTTAAAAAGGACGTAAACCCACGCTGTGTTATAAACGCTACTACAAACGTAAAGGATTTACAGGTAGCTAACTCCTTCTTCAAAATTCGGTAAATATTATCATTTTGACCATGATTAAGAATAAGACGAGCCGATAAATTTCCATTACTTAGAAATCTATCCTTATCAATATAATTATTTAAGACCGTCTTTGTTAAATCTTTTTCTAAATCCATCAAAACTTAATATCCTTTAGATTTGTTCTAGCTAATTCTTCAACCAATGGGGCATCAGCAGGCGCCCAATTTAGCTCCTTAACCTTACTAGCCGATAGCCATTCAATCTCACTATGTGCTACAAGTTCAAAATTATGAGTTAACAATTTTGCAAAAAAACTGTTAACTTTACTATGCCAAAATCGTATTCGTAACTTACCGTTTTACCCAGTTGAGGTCCAATTTTAACTTCATCATGAAATTCTTCTTCTAATTCACGTTTGGCGGCTTCCTGAGGCGTCTCACCCTTTTCTATCTTTCCTCCTGGAAATTCCCACATTCCACCGACTAAACGATCAGCGTCGCGTTTACCAGCTAAAACTTCATTTTTATCCTGATCTATAATTGCTACCCCCTGCAACTCTAATAATCTTCTTTGACATAGCTATTCTCCTAAATATTTTTAGTTTTATTGTACAATAACTAATCCCAAGAAAATAATTCTTAAAAATGCCAAAAGAGACCTACTTAATTATCAGCTAGGTCTCTTTTATACAGCTTGTATTTTAAGCAATAAAAAAAGCTCGATAAACGAGCTTTATCTATTACGGAGACTGAGAGATTCGAACCCTCGCACCGGAATAACCCGATCTACACCCTTAGCAGGGGCGCCTCTTCAGCCACTTGAGTAAGTCTCCAATGGGCCTAAATGGACTTGAACC
>NZ_AZFO01000064.1 GCF_001436305.1 Lactobacillus ultunensis DSM 16047
GGTTCGAGCCCTGTATCCTCCATATTTTTTTACTTAAAATTTTGCTCTTATTGTCTTATTCTAGACGATATAGGGCTTTTTATTTTACTGAAGGAAGTTGTTGAATGAATAAAAAACAAATTACGATGGTCACAGCTGCCTTGATGCTCGGCAACGTGATGTCTGGACTTGATGGGACCATCATTAATACAGCGATCCCAGCTATTGTAGCTGCTTTGCACGGAATTCAATTCATGGGTTGGATTGTAGCTATTTTCTTGTTAGGGATGTCAATTTCGATTCCTATTTGGACCAAGATAGGAGAGAAGATCACCAATAAACGTGCTTTTGAAATCTCATTAGTTTTGTTTGTATTGGGCTCTGCTTTACAGGGAATGGCACCTAATATCATTTTCTTCTTGTGCTCAAGATTTATTATGGGTATTGGTGCAGGTGGCATGGGTTCATTGCCTTATATTATTGCAGGCTATGTTTTCAAAAACATTAAAACTAGAACCAAAGTTTTAGGCTATTTGACGGCAAGTTGGAATGGTGCCGCAATTTTAGGACCATTGATTGGTGGTTGGCTAATCGATGCATTCTCTTGGCACTGGGTATTTTATATTAATATTCCCATTGGTTTAATTGCAGTTTTGATTTGTCTGGTTTACTACAAACCAGTTACACCAGAACGTACGCCAGTATTTGATATTCCTGGAGCTACTTTGTTGGTAATTGGCCTGCTTTTATTCTTAATGGGTGTGCAACTCGTGGGCTTAACTGCTAATTGGATTGTCATTAGCTTGATTATTGTTAGTCTGGTATTTATCGTATTCTTCTTTATTAGAGAAGGTCGTGCTGAAAATCCAATCATTCCTATTTCTTTGTTTAAGAATAAAGACTTGGATGGAGACTTCTTGCTTTTCGCCTTTACTTGGGGAGCATTTTTGGCCGTTAATACTTATTTGCCAATGTGGGCACAGGCTCTTCTGGGCTTGTCAGCTCTTTTAGGTGGGATGACCTTGATTCCTAACTCAATAGTAGAAATCATTTCTTCTCAAAGCGTAGCTGCTATTCAGGAACATTTGACTACTTTTAAATTGGTTTTAATTGGTATTGTAGCAATGATTATTTCCTCGGCAGGGATGTTCCTGGCAGATTTGCATACGCCAATTCAATTTTTAACCTTCATTGGTGCTTTTTCTGGAATTGGGGTTGGCTTTATCTTTGTTGCTTTACAATTGAAGGTTCAACTGGATGCTGGCTTAAAGAATATGGCTACAGCAACTTCAACTTCATATTTGATCAGAATTTTGGCACAGACGGTTATGGCTGCCGTATATGGCGTAATCATGAACCTTAATTTAGCAACTGGTGTACAGACGCATCATGGCATTACAATGACGATGATGAATAAATTGAGTGATGCCAAAAGTGCGCAACTATTGCCACAAAATCTTGTACCGACAATGAGGACTATTTTCCATTCAGGAATTAAGGAAATTATGTTGGTATCGTTGATTTTGTTAGTAATTGCCTTAGTGTTGAACTTTTACTTTAACTTTGGCAAGAAGCAGAAAAATTACAATAGCACCATCGAAGCATAATAAACAGAATTAAAGCATGATGTGTTTTTCAGCATAAGTAATCAATTCTTCGAGTGGCGTTGAATAGTTTTGTTTAACCCACCAGACTAATAACATATAAATTCCGCCGGATTGATATGCGACAGCGTAATCTGGCAAATGCAAATCTGGGTGATAAACTTCAAGCAATTTCTTTAAATAGCGAGTTTGAAAGTTAAGTAAACTACCTTCGAATCCAGCATCGAGTAATGTTTTCATAATTTCGGGATTATTTTTAAAAAAGGTTAAATAAGCAGTTAATTGTTCAGTTAGTGACTTTAATTTGTGTTCGTTAATGTCAACGATGAATTTTTGATATTGATTTGCTAAAAAAGAAGTTAATACGTCATTTTTTTGATTGTAGTTACGATAAAAAGAAGTACGAGAAACTTTAGCTTTACGCGTGATCTCTGCAATGGAGATCTCCACGTAAGGCTTTTTTTGTAGCAAAGAAAACATTGCTTTTTCAATTTGTTGCTGAGTATGCAGGCTTTTCATATTCATAAAAAATCATCCCTTAATAAGTAATTAGTTTGACAAATGACATCGCTTACATTACTATTATAGTTGTAAATAGTTACAAGTGTAACGATTATTTGAAAGAAGTGGCAATTATGCATTATAGCAATGGTAATTATGAAGCCTTCGTTAAGGCTGATAAGCCCGAAGGCGTTGATCACAAGTCAGCTTATATTGTAGGTTCAGGTTTGGCAGCACTTGCCAGCGCTGTATTTCTCATTCGTGATGGTCAAATGAAGGGTGACAGAATTCATATCTTAGAAGAATTAAGTCTGCCAGGCGGCTCAATGGATGGTATCTATAATAAAGAAAAAGAAAGCTACATCATCCGTGGTGGTCGTGAAATGGAGCCTCACTTTAAAGAATTTATCTTCATTACGCTTTACTAAGTATAACCAATATGAATCATTAATTCTGCCAATGGTTAAATACTTGAAAGATCACGGTGTCCAATTCCATTACAATACCGTAGTTAACAATATTTTTGTTAACCAGTCAAATGGTGAAAAGATAGCTAAGCAAATTATTTTAACCGAAAATGGCGAAAAGAAGAGTATTGATTTAACTGAAAATGATCTTGTCTTCGTAACCAACGGTTCAATTACTGAAAGCACTACTTACGGTGATAATTTGCATCCAGCTCCTGAAGAGCATGAATTAGGTGCTAGCTGGCAGTTATGGAAGAACTTGGCAGCTCAAGATGAAACCTTCGGTCATCCTGATATTTTCTGTAAAGATATTCCAAAGGCTAACTGGAGAATGTCAGCTACGATTACCTTCAAGAATGACGATATTGTGCCATTTATTGAAGCTGTTAACAAGAAAGATCCTCACAGTGGCTCAATCGTAACTAGTGGTCCTACTACTATTAAAGATTCTAACTGGTTACTTGGTTATTCCATTAGTCGTCAGCCACACTTCAAGGCGCAAAAGCCAAATGAGTTAATTGTCTGGCTTTATGGCTTGTTCTCAGATACTAAGGGTAATTATGTTGAAAAGACAATGCCCGACTGTAATGGTATTGAGATGTGCGAAGAATGGCTATACCATATGGGCGTTCCAGAAGAAAGAATTCCTGAAATAGCTTCAGCTGCAACGACTATTCCAGCACATATGCCATACATTACTTCTTACTTCATGCCTAGAGCATTAGGTGACAGACCAAAGGTTGTACCAGATCACTCCAAGAACTTAGCCTTCATCGGTAATTTTGCAGAAACTCCAAGAGACACTGTTTTCACTACTGAATACTCAGTCAGAACCGCGATGGAAGCTGTCTACACCTTGCTTGATATTGACCGTGGCGTACCTGAAGTATTTGCTTCTGCATTTGATGTCAGAATGTTGATGAACGCTATGTATTACTTGAATGATCAAAAGAAGTTGGAAGATCTTGATTTGCCTTTGCCTGAAAAGTTGGCAATCAAGGGGATGCTCAAGAAGGTTAAGGGCACCTATGTCGAAGAATTAATGAAGAAGTACAAACTGATTTAGCTATTATAATTGATCAAATGATATAAATAAGTTAAAATAGAAAGTGTAAGTAAGGTATTATACACGACGTATTCACCGAACTAAATAAGCATATGAAAAAACGCCACCCTAAATTTGATACAATCCCACTAAAGT
>NZ_AZFO01000065.1 GCF_001436305.1 Lactobacillus ultunensis DSM 16047
ATGAGCGTTTCTGCTAATGCTCACATAGTTCAAGCGGCAGATGGTTCTGTCAGAAAAACTGTTATGCATAATTCAATTGCTTATGACAAAGACGGTAGTAAAACAGGTCGCAAGTATTACACTTATGGATCAATCTATGTCGATCCAACTCCTGTAACTATTAATGGAAGTCAATACTACAAGATTTCAGGTAAAGATCAATACGTTAAAGTAACTAACATTGATGGTGTAAAACGTAAAGTTACTCATAATGCATATATCTATCGTACTTCTACTCAAAGAACACCTTATGGTATGACTGCAAGTAGTAAAAAATGGAAATTGTACAAGGGTGAAACGGTAACTACTTATGGTGGCTACTATACCTTTAAGAATGGTAAGCACTACTTCAAAGTCGGTGGACCAAGAAAACAATATGTTAGAACTTACAACTTAGGACCAGTTATCGGAACTAATACTTCTAATTCAACCAGTACTAGTTCGAAATCTACGACAAACAACACTCCTTCATCTACTAATAGTGAAGAAGCTATAGCTACGGTTGCCGTTGCTAGATATTACAGAAAAACCGCCCCAATTGTTACATTTAATAGTAATGGGAAAGCTCAAATTGTAAAATCTGTTCCTGATGGTACTAAATTGACAGTAGATAGATTAGAAAGAGGAGCACGTGCTGACAAAGTCGCAGACCTTATTGGGGCCTTTAATGGCGATCAAACTATTTATCACATTAAGGGTACAGATAACTGGATTTATTCAATATATGTAAAAGTAAATAAAAAATTGACTGCACATGATTACGATGAAGCCAAATAAGTATTGCTAATTACAAATAAAAATTTTACACAAAAATCTAATCTAAAAACTTAAAAAATGGTGATATTCACAACATAAATTTTGTTGAATATCACCATTTTTAATGCTATTAAATTTCTATATTATATTCATAAGTTGAGAAAAGATTAAGACAAAACCTGAACTTGTATTTTATAGTTCTGCATTCTATTTTTTTAAAAACATAATTTTTTACCATCGTACAAATAATAATAAATATTAAAAGCATACAAACTAAAGATTTCTTACTTAGTATCGGTATGACCGAGTACGGTAAATTACTTGAAAGACTTCTTATTAAATATAAATAAGTATTTAATAGTCATATAGAGATAGTAAACTAGCGATTAAATTAATATTTTGATCACTATAATATGAGAGGTGCAGAATTATGACTATCGGGGAACTACTTAAATATTATCGTATTAATCAAAATAAAACTTTAAAGGAATTTGCGGGTAATATAATCGATCGTTCTTATTACGGTAAAGTAGAAAAGAATATTCATCAGATTTCAATCAATAATTTGATCGACTTACTTAATTATAACCAGATAAATACTGCAGAATTTATAGAAAAACTAAATTCTAATTATGAAAACACCCAAAATCAACTTCAGACACAAAGAAAGTTAATGGAAGAAGCATACTATCACGTTGATAAAGATAGATTACAAAAAATAAAAATAATAATTTCAGAAAGTAATCTTTCTAAAAAAGATAAAGAAATTCAAAATTTAATAGCTGATGGTTTCATTGAACTTCTAAGTCCAGATAATCCTAATCAAAAGCTTAGAGATGAGATTAAAAAGAAAATTTTTGAAATACCTAATTTTAACAAAACAAAATTCATGCTTTACTGCAATTCAATGAGGTTCTATAGTCTTTCTGATAATAAAACAATAGTTAATAGGCTGATTGAACGCTATAAAGATGATGAGTCTAAAATTGTTCAGAAAGCCCTTATTTCAATAGTAATCAATATTTTAATCTTTTCTATTGAAGAAAATGACTTTGAAAATATTGACTATTATATTTCTTTTGTAAGCAATATTCCTACTACTCCTGATATTTTCTTTTATAAAAATGTCATGGAATTTTTAACTCACTTTATTAAATATAAAAGTGAAAAAGATGTATCTGCACTAAAACTTTGCAATTTGATAATTAGAAATATCAGTATTACCGGTATGCCAGAATATGCAAAAGAACTTTCAAAATTTAAAAAGAAACATCAATAATGTAAAAGAAGGCAAATATGCCCATATTTATTTTTTCATTTTCATATAAATTACACTTAATCTAAATAAAAATTGATTTAGGTGGTGATGAGTTATGAAAAAACTAGTATTGGCTCTTGAAGTAGTGTTAGGACTAATTCCTTTTCTCCCTCTACTTTCAGATACTATTTTTAAAACGAATATTCATACTTCAATCATGAAAATGACCTTACAGTGGCCACTGTGGCTTAAAATGCCTATTTTTCTTATCTGTGTTTTGTTATATCTGTATTTTTGGTACACAATTTTTAAAGAAATAAAAAACCTCTAAAATTGAACTTTTTAGAGGTTACTTTTATAGCGTAGTCGATCAACTACGCTATTTTTAATTCATACTCTTTTCATCTTTAACAACTTTTAAACGATGTAATTTACCCAATACTGTACCAACACATATGCATACACTTATCCATAAACCTTGAGGCCAGAATGCTAAAACATTAACCAAACCACCATGGTTAGCAATTGAACTACCTACTGCTGCCCCAATCATACACGGTATAAAACATATTATTCCTTCAACAATCGCTTTCAAATAAATTCTTCGAACAGCTTTTGGTCGCTCCTCTGGTGTAATTTCTACTTGAAAAATCTGCAGTCTTTTAAGTGCAAACGAAGTATAACAACCTGATAACAGCAGAATTATTGCCGTAGCTAACCCTAAAAACGAATAAGCCACAGTAATTTGATTGGTGAAAACAAAATAGCATGAAATAAATAATATCATTCCTTCTGCTATAGACGATAATATATAGGCGTTATTACCTATTCTCTCTACTTCAGCTAATTGTCGTTCATCTAACTTACCATCAATACCAAACCAGTTTTTCACAAATTTTAACCATAAGCTTTCTCGTCTGTACATTATTGTTCATCCCCATCCCAAAATAGACTATTCAAATCTGTCCCTAATGCATGTGCTAAGTTTAAACATAATTCAAGTGAAGGATTGTATTTATCATTTTCAATTAAATTAATAGTTTGCCTAGCTACACCTATTTTTTTAGCAAGTGCCATTTGTGATAAATTTTTTTGTTTACGATATTTTTTTACTCGATTCATACAAAGCCTTTGAAAAATTTTTGCAAGTGTCAACTATATGTGACATTTGATAAATATATATTATCACGTTTAATTCATAAATGTCAATTATATATGACATAAGAAGCTTAATCCTGAAAGAATATCAGAATCGAGCCTCTATTAATCGTGTATTTTAAACTGTCTAACTTTCACAATAAGACAAGCCTTATCAATTGATTTCTGTTT
>NZ_AZFO01000066.1 GCF_001436305.1 Lactobacillus ultunensis DSM 16047
GAGCACGGCAGCTTCCTTTCCTCGCAGGCAGTCGCCCACCAACTACTTTCGGCGTTAAGAAGCTTAACTTCTGTGTTCGGCATGGGAACAGGTGTATCCCTCTTGCTTTCGCCACCGTACTCTTTTGAGCTTTTGCACTCAAAACTAAACATAATCCTTCTCGCAAAAAACCTTGATTGCGCGCTTTGGTCAAGTCCTCGACTGATTAGTACTGGTCCGCTCCATTCTTCACAGAACTTCCACTCCCAGCCTATCTACCTCATCGTCTCTGAGGTGTCTTACTGCTTGCGCAAAGGAAATCTCATCTTGAGGGGGGCTTCGCACTTAGATGCTTTCAGCGCTTATCCCTTCCGCACATAGCTACCCAGCGATGCTCCTGGCGGAACAACTGGTACACCAGCGGTGCGTCCATCCCGGTCCTCTCGTACTAAGGACAGCTCCTCTCAAATTTCCTACGCCCACGACGGATAGGGACCGAACTGTCTCACGACGTTCTGAACCCAGCTCGCGTGCCGCTTTAATGGGCGAACAGCCCAACCCTTGGGACCGACTTCAGCCCCAGGATGCGACGAGCCGACATCGAGGTGCCAAACCTCCCCGTCGATGTGAACTCTTGGGGGAGATAAGCCTGTTATCCCCAGGGTAGCTTTTATCCGTTGAGTGATGGCCCTTCCATACGGTACCACCAGATCACTAAGTCCGACTTTCGTCCCTGCTCGAGTTGTCTCTCTCGCAGTCAAGCTCCCTTATACCTTTACACTCTGCGAATGATTTCCAACCATTCTGAGGGAACCTTTGAGCGCCTCCGTTACACTTTAGGAGGCGACCGCCCCAGTCAAACTGCCCACCTGACACTGTCCCTGGCCTGGCTTACAGGTCGAGGTTAGAGCATCCTTCAAACAAGGGTAGTATCCCAACATTGCCTCCAGCAAGACTAGCGTCCTGCTTTCCTTGGCTCCTACCTATCCTGTACATGTTTAAAAGATACTCAATATCAAGCTACAGTGAAGCTCCATGGGGTCTTTCCGTCCTGTCGCGGGTAACCCGCATCTTCACGGGTATTATAATTTCACCGAGTCTCTCGTTGAGACAGTGCCCAAATCATTACACCTTTCGTGCAGGTCGGAACTTACCCGACAAGGAATTTCGCTACCTTAGGACCGTTATAGTTACGGCCGCCGTTTACTGGGGCTTCAATTCGAACCTTCGCTTACGCTAAGCTCTCCTCTTAACCTTCCAGCACCGGGCAGGTGTCAGCCTCTATACGTCATCTTACGATTTTGCAGAGACCTGTGTTTTTGATAAACAGTTGTTTGGGCCTATTCACTGCGGCTAACCATTCTCATGGCCAGCACCCCTTCTTCCGAAGTTACGGGGTCATTTTGCCGAGTTCCTTAACGAGAGTTCTCTCGCTCACCTTAGTGTTCTCCACTCGACTACCTGTGTCGGTTTGCGGTACGGGTATGTCCTCTCTGGCTAGAAGCTTTTCTTGGCAGTGTGACTGTAACACCTTCGCTACTCTAACTTCGCTCCTCGTCACGGCTCGTGTTGCTGGCTAGAAGCATTTGACTCTTAGCCGCACTTGCCGCTTGAACATCGATCCAGCTCGATGCGTGCTTCGCCTCCTGCGTCCCTCCTTCGCTCTTAACGATCGGACACAGTACAGGAATCTCTACCTGTTTTCCATCGACTACGCCTCTCGGCCTTGCCTTAGGTCCCGACTTACCCTGGGCGGACGAGCCTGCCCCAGGAAACCTTAGTCTTTCGGCGGACAGGATTCTCACCTGTCTTTCGCTACTCATACCGGCATTCTCACTTCTAAGCGCTCCAATCATCCTCTCGGTTGACCTTCGCCGCGCTTAGAACGCTCTCCTACCACGCATCTTGCGATGCATCCACAGTTTCGGTACTATGCTTAGCCCCGGTAAATTTTCGGCGCAGCGCCACTCGACTAGTGAGCTATTACGCACTCTTTGAATGATGGCTGCTTCTGAGCCAACGTCCTAGTTGTCTACGCAACTCCACATCCTTTTCCACTTAGCATAGATTTGGGGACCTTAACTGGTGATCTGGGCTGTTTCCCTTTCGACTACGGATCTTATCACTCGCAGTCTGACTCCCGTGTATGGATATCTGGAATTCGCAGTTTATCTGGATTCAGTAACCCCTGACGGGCCCCTAGTCCAAACAGAGCTCTACCTCCATTATCCTCTCCACGAGGCTAGCCCTAAAGCTATTTCGGAGAGAACCAGCTATCTCCAAGTTCGTTTGGAATTTCACCGCTACCCACAACTCATCCCCGCAATTTTTAACTTACGTGGGTTCGGCCCTCCAGTGCGTTTTACCACACCTTCAGCCTGGTCATGGGTAGGTCACTTGGTTTCGGGTCTACGTCGCACAACTTCTCGCCCTTTTCAGACTCGCTTTCGCTCCGGCTCCGTCTTTTCTGACTTAACCTCGCTGCACAACGTAACTCGCCGGTTCATTCTACAAAAGGCACGCCATTGCACTTTAATGTGCTTTGACTACTTGTAGACACACGGTTTCAGGTTCTCTTTCACTCCCCTTCCGGGGTTCTTTTCACCTTTCCCTCACGGTACTGGTTCACTATCGGTCACTAGCTAGTATTTAGCCTTGCGAGATGGTCCTCGCGGCTTCAACCGGGATTCCTCGTGTCCCGGCCTACTCAGGAGTCTGCTAGGCGCGCTTGCAATTTCGCTTACGGGGCTCTCACCCTCTCTGGCTTACCTTCCCAGATAATTCGACTATCGCTTGCGCTGCCACCTTGCAGTCCTACAACCCCAATTGATAAATCAACTGGTTTGGGCTCTTTCCTCTTCGCTCGCCGCTACTAAGGAAATCGATCTTTCTTTCTCTTCCTGCAGCTACTTAGATGTTTCAGTTCACTGCGTATTCCTTTGAATGACTATCTATTCATCATCCAATAGTGCATCGCTGCACTGGGTTCCCCCATTCGGACATCTCCGGATCACTGCGTACTTACCGCTCCCCGAAGCTTTTCGTAGTTCGTCACGTCCTTCATCGGCTGCTAGTGCCTAGGCATTCACCGTGCGCCCTTTTCTACTTGACCTTACTCAAGAATTCTCTTCTCGGTCGCTTGCAATCTGTTCTCTTTGATTGTCTCGGTTTTTTGCTTGGATTATATTCAGTTTTCAATGTACTAGCTCTTTGA
>NZ_AZFO01000067.1 GCF_001436305.1 Lactobacillus ultunensis DSM 16047
CTATTTAGCTTAGAATGTTTTATGCCTAAAAAATTTATCATTTGTATAGAAAGAAAAAAATTAAAATAATTGAAATATAAATGAAAAAAGAACTGCTTAATGGCGGTGTGTCGCTGTTTATTAATAGTAAAAAGTCAAAAAAGGATACAAAATTCCAAATATATGTATAGGATTTAGGCGAATATTGGTGTATGCTATTAGAAGCAGGTTCAATATTTGAGATTGTTAAATTCAAAAATCTTTTTATTAGCTATGCACATACAGGAATTGAGAAGACAGAGACATATTAAATAAAAATATAGAGGTGTAAAGTATGTACTCTGACAAAACATTAACGCTTAACAACGGAACCAAAATTCCTCTAATTCAATTGGGTACCTGGTTAATCAATAATGATGATGTTAGAAAAGTTGTTCGTCAGGCAATTGATGTAGGTTACCGCGCTTTTGATACCGCTAGAGACTATGGTAACGAAAATGGTGTGGGTAAAGGAATTTGGAATTCTGACGTTGAACGTAGTGACATCTACTTGACAACTAAATTGCCAACTGCCGTCAAAGACTATGAAGGTACAAAAAAGGCAATTGATGAAGCACTTGACCGCTTCAGTTTGGAATACATCGACATGCTTCTAATACACTCACCGCAGCCTTGGATTGAGGTCAATCGTACAAGCGATCGGCATTTGAAGGGAATTTGGAAAACTGGAGAGCAATGGAAGAAGCAGTAAAAGCTGGTAAAGTTAGGTCAATTGGCGTTTCAAACTTTTTACAAGAAGATGTCGCTAATATTGTAAATAACGGAACAATAAAGCCTGCCGTTAACCAGATTGAAGTTCACATTGGGAATGTTCCTTCAGATTTAATGAAATATTGTGAAAATCTTGGTGTTCAAATAGAGGCTTACTCGCCACTGGCTCATGGACGTTTGCTCAATGATCGTAAGATTAATACTTATGCTAAAAAGTATAATGTTAGTCCAGCGCAGTTAATGTTAGCTTTTGATTTGCAACTTGGTTGTATCGTAATACCAAAGAGTGATAATGTTGCTGAAATGAAAGAAAACTTGAACGTTGATTTTAAGATTAGTGACGAGGATATGGCGGCTTTAGCTAAGCTAAAGGAAACCACTCCAAGTTTATCTGTTTAATTAAGTATCGCTTCGAAGAGCGGTACTTTATTTGTTTTGGGGAAAATGAAAGATATAAAACTAATTGCAATTGATATTGATGGCACCTTAGTTAATTCTCAAAAAGAGATTACGCCTGTAGTAAAAAAAGCAGTAAGGGATGCAAAAAATCAAGGAATTCAAATAGTTATTTGCACTGGCAGACCTCTTTCAGGCGCACAGCGCTATTTAAATGAATTAGGGCTAAATAATCAGGATAGACAGTACGTTGTTAGTTTTAATGGAGCAGTGGTTGAATCTACTGCAGGCAAGGTAATTTTTAAAAAAGGGCTTGCATATGATGACTATATTGACCTGGAAGCAATTGCTCGTAAATTAAAACTGCATTTTCACAGTGTTAGTTTAGATCGTATTTACACTGCTGAGCGTGATTTGGGACACTATACTATTTACAATTCTCGAGTAGTTAAATTGGAAGTCTCGTACAGAACTCAGGCAGAAATGCGAAATATTCCAATTATTAAATGTATGTATGTTGATGATCCAGATTATTTGGATAGCAAATTGAATAGTCCCTTATTTGAACAAATGAAGGATAGAGTGGTTTTCTCTAAAACAGAACCTTTTTATTTTGAGGCTACAGCAGCTGGCGTAGATAA
Source organism: Lactobacillus ultunensis DSM 16047 (assembly GCF_001436305.1). Lineage (GTDB taxonomy): Bacteria > Bacillota > Bacilli > Lactobacillales > Lactobacillaceae > Lactobacillus > Lactobacillus ultunensis. The sequence continues at coordinate 1,788 of NZ_AZFO01000067.1, forward strand.
AGGGACTGGTCTTAAAAGGCTTTGCGATTATCTAAAAATTAATCGTGAAAATGTTATGGCCTTAGGTGATCAAGCTAATGATATGCCTATGCTTAAGTATGCAGGATTAGGAGTAGCAATGGGTAATGCAGTTGACTACACTAAAGAACATGCTGACGAGATTACTGCAGATTGTGATCATGATGGTGTAGCACTTGCTATCAATAAAATTCTAAAATAGAGTAGCATCTTTTCTAAAGAGTGGTATCTTAATTAAAGATAAGAAAGTTGAATAGAGGTTTTTTATAAAATGAGTAAAGCAAAAATTTTAGTATTAGGTGGCTTAAGAGAAGATGCTTTGGCTGATTTAAAGAATAAATGCGATGTAACTATTGGACCTGTAGGTCATCGTCCTGAAGATGATCGTCAATGGGTTTTGGATCACATTGCTGACTTTGATGGTGTAATCGTGGCTAAGATGGTCTTTGATAAAGAAATGATTGATGCGGCTAAAAACCTAAAGATGATTTCGACTTATGGTGTAGGTTTCGATCATGTGGACACAGAGTATGCTAAAGAAAAAGGAATCATTGTTTCTAACTGCCCTAAGAGTGTCTTACGACCAACAGCTGAATTAGCTTTAACTATGATTTTAGCTTCTGCTCGCCGCTTACGTTATTATGATCATGCTTTGCGTGAAGGCGTCTTTTTGAATGCTGACGAATATGATAATCAAGGCTATGGTATTGAAGGTAAAACTTTAGGAATTTTTGGTATGGGCAGAATTGGACAACAAGTTGCTCGATTTGCTAAAGCTTTAGGAATGAAGGTTATGTATCATAATCGTCACGAATTAGATTCTAAGATCGAAACAGAATTAGATGCTAAATATGTAGATTTTGATACTTTGGTAAAGGATGCAGACTTTTTAACCTTGCATGCACCTGCTACTGATGAAACTTATCACATAATCAATAACAAAGTTTTCAAGCAAATGAAGGATACCGCATTTTTGATTAACGTTGCTCGTGGCTCATTGGTAGACAGTGACGCTTTAATTGCAGCACTTAAAGACGGTGAAATTGCAGGGTGTGCTTTAGATGTTTTTGAAAATGAACCACATCCAAAGCAAGAATTAGTAGATATGGATAATGTCATCATGACGCCTCATGTTGGTTCTGCAACACATGGTGCACGATACGCTTTATCAAAAGAAGCTGCAGCAAATGTGTTGTCATTCTTTAAGGCTGGTAAAGCCATTAACCGAGTAAATTAAAGAAATTAATATTTTAAAGCAAAAAGAAAAAGCGTACACAATGATACATTCCCTGTCAAGTAGA
>NZ_AZFO01000068.1 GCF_001436305.1 Lactobacillus ultunensis DSM 16047
TAACTAGCACCACGCGTATTATAATTAAAGTAAAGAAAAAGGAGACGTAATGTCTCCTTAACACCCCGCTTTAAGAGCGGTGGAAAGTTATATTATTGTGGACACGTCACTCAATAACTCTGCCAAAAGTTGCAATTGAGCGGCGTTTTTATTTTTTGTGGTCGATGTATGTCAGTAGAGCTAACAGGAACATCCCGAACAAAAAAATGCTCACAATATTGTGAACCTTTTTGTTGTTAGACATGATAAAATTGAACAAAAAATTATAGCATAAATTGCTTCACTAACTTTCAAGTAAGGGATGATGGAAATGACGAAAAAGCAACAAAGAAATGCAGCCTGGATAATAGCAATTATTTCTGTTGCAATAGCTGTTTTCTTTATTTTTCGCAATGGAGTTCAATATTTAAAGAATAGCTATGGCATAGTTTTAATCATCTTTACGATGCTTCCAGTGTTAGCTGCCATCTTGCTAACTGCTAAAGTCAGTTTGTTTCGCTGGATTAGAAATATTAATACTGTAGGACTGTACTTCGTTTTTTTAGTCGGGATAGGTCTCAGTTATGAAGAACAAAGTTGGATTGGCTTGCTCTTTGCTATCATCGTATTAATTGCTTTTATCCTGTTAGGGATGCTGGTTGCGCTGATTCGTACGCTTCGTTCTTGCAAGAAAGGCAAATATTACTTTACTGAAGAAGAGCATAATAAAAAGACTGAATATGATAGCTTTGGTCCAGCTTATAAAAAATACTTGTCCAGTACGATAGAAGAAGGTATTTTAGAAGCCATTCTAATGATCCCGTTTTAGATAAAAAGTTAAGAAAAAGCAAAATTAGCACTCTTTTATAAAAAGTGCTAATTTTTTCTTGCTTTTTTTAATAAAACAGGTTATTATCATATTTGTAAGTTAGCACTTGATAAATAAGAGTGCTAATCACTAATAAATGATTTCAAATTCTTAAAGAAGAAAATAAGTTATAAGGGGGACTAAACGTGTTACAACCAATCGGTGATCGCGTGATCGTTAAAGTTAAAGAAGAAGAAGAAAAGACAGTTGGCGGCATTGTTTTAGCATCAAATGCTAAGAAGAAGCCAATTGAAGGTGAAGTTGTAGCTGTTGGTGATGGTGCTTACGCATCAAACGGTGAAAAGATTCCTATGGCCGTTAAGAAAGGCGACGTAGTTATTTACGATAGATACTCTGGCACCAACGTTGAATACGAAGGCCAAAAGTACTTAGTCCTTCACGAAAAAGACATTTTAGCAATTGAAAAGTAATTAAAGGAGCGGTTTTAGAATATGGCAAAAGATATTAAATTCTCAGAAAATGCAAGACGTTCCCTTTTAAAGGGTGTTGATAAGTTAGCTGATACTGTTAAGACTACTATTGGTCCTAAGGGTAGAAACGTTGTTTTGGAACAAAGCTACGGCAACCCTGACATTACTAACGATGGTGTTACTATTGCTAAGTCAATTGAGTTAAAAGACCACTACGAAAACATGGGTGCTAAGTTAGTTGCTGAAGCTGCTCAAAAGACCAACGATATTGCTGGTGACGGTACTACTACTGCAACTGTTTTGACTCAAGCTATTACCCGTGAAGGTATGAAGAACGTTACTGCTGGTGCTAACCCTGTAGGTATTCGTCGCGGTATTGAAAAGGCTACTAAAGCTGCCGTTGATGAATTACACAAGATCAGCCACCAAGTTGAATCAAAGGAACAAATTGCTAACGTTGCTTCTGTTTCATCATCATCAAAAGAAGTTGGTAATTTAATTGCTGACGCTATGGAAAAGGTTGGTCATGATGGTGTTATCACTATTGAAGATTCACGTGGTATCAACACTGAACTTTCAGTAGTTGAAGGTATGCAATTCGATCGTGGTTACTTATCACAATACATGGTAACTGACAACGATAAGATGGAAGCAGATCTTGATAATCCTTACATTTTGATTACTGATAAAAAGATCTCAAACATCCAAGACATCTTGCCATTGCTTCAAGAAATTGTTCAACAAGGTAAGGCTTTGTTAATCATCGCTGATGATGTTTCTGGTGAAGCTCTTCCAACACTTGTTTTGAACAAGATCCGTGGTACCTTCAATGTTGTTGCTGTTAAGGCTCCTGGCTTTGGTGACCGTCGTAAGGCTCAATTACAAGATATTGCTGCTTTGACTGGTGGTACTGTAATCAGCAGTGACTTAGGCCTTGAATTGAAGGACACTAAGATTGATCAATTAGGTCAAGCTCGTCGTGTAACTGTAACCAAGGATTCAACTACTATTGTTGATGGTGCTGGTTCAAAGGACGCTATCCAAGAACGTGAAGATTCAATCAGAAAGCAAATTGAAGAATCAACTTCAGACTTTGACAAGAAGAAGTTACAAGAACGTCTTGCTAAGTTAACTGGTGGTGTAGCTGTTATCCACGTAGGTGCTGCTACTGAAACTGAATTGAAGGAACGTCGTTACAGAATTGAAGACGCTTTGAACTCAACTCGTGCCGCTGTTGACGAAGGTTATGTTGCTGGTGGTGGTACAGCCTTAGTAAACGTTGAAAAGGCTGTTAAGGACCTTAAGGGTGAAACCCCAGATGAACAAACTGGTATCAACATTGTTTTAAGAGCACTTTCAGCACCAGTTCGTCAAATTGCTGAAAACGCTGGTAAAGATGGTTCAGTAATTTTGAACAAGCTTGAACACCAAGAAAATGAAGTTGGTTACAACGCTGCTACTGACAAGTGGGAAAACATGGTTGATGCAGGTATCATTGACCCAACTAAGGTAACTAGAACTGCTTTGCAAAACGCTGCTTCAATTGCTGCATTACTTTTGACTACTGAAGCCGTTGTTGCAGAAATTCCTGAACCAAAGCCAGCTGCTCCACAAGGCGGTGCAGGTGCCGGCGCTCCAGGAATGGGAATGTAATTGTATCTCTTAACGCTTTAGCGTTTAGAGATACAATTCTTGATCATGAAATGATCAAGTTCCTTATTAAAAATAAAACTTCTTATTACAAGAATAAGAACTCTCACTCTAGCTCAAAT
>NZ_AZFO01000069.1 GCF_001436305.1 Lactobacillus ultunensis DSM 16047
ACTATTTAGCTTAGAATGTTTGCTATGCTTTTAACTAACAAAATTTAGGAGGAAGTTTGAATTATGTCACCAGAAAATTTGGAAAAGATTATTGACCAACAAGCAACTACGATTCAAAACTTAACTGATGAAATCAAGCTCCTCCGTGAACAAGTAGCTTACTTAACACAAAAGCGTTACGGCAAATCTTCAAAACAAATGCCTTTGAATGGTCAAACCAGTTTATTCGATGAGCCTGATGCTCAAGATGACGGAGAGCGTCCCCGACGTCGCCGTTGAGACTATTATTTATAAGCGAAGAACTCATAAGCAAAAACGCGCCGACCTGCTGGCAGCCTTTCCAGCTGAAGATGTTCATCGTGAATTGACAGAAATCGGTGCTTATCCGGTAAGATAGGAATTGTTTTTCATTCCCGCTCAGCTTAAGCGTTTGGATCACATCCAGCATGCTTATAAGTGCCAATACTGTAGTCAAAGGAATCTTAGCGATAAGATTATTAAAGCTGCAGTACCTAAGGCGCCATTGAATCATGGTCTTGGCTCGGCTTCACTAATCGCTCATACTCTCTATCAAAAATATAAGCTGAAGGTGCCAGACTATCGTCAAGAAAGCGACTGGAAAAAGATGGGGCTTGAAATGTACCGAGTACTACTTCAAGCCGATGTATGACCTGCTCAAAAGCAAGCTGCTAGCTCAGCCTGTTTTGCATGCCGATGAAACCTACTACACTGTGCTGGAAAGCGAGACCGTTAAAACTTATTATTGGGTCTTCCTTTCTGACAGACATGATAGCTATGGGATTACTCTTTATCATCACGATCCTTCACGTAGTGGTCAAGTAGCGCTTGATTTTTTAGGTGACTACAAAGGTTATCTGCACTGCGATATGTGGCAGGCTTATGAACAGCTGCCTAAAGCAACTTTAGTTGGTTGTTGGGCCCATGTTAGAAGAAAATTCCATGAAGCCGTGCCACAAGCAGCTTCTGAAAAGTCTCTTACTAAGCAAGGACTTAATTACTGCAATCGCATGTTCTATTTAGAACAAACTTGGGAAGCTTTAAGCAAACAAGAGCGTTACCAGATAAGACAAGTAAAACTTAAGCCCTTAATGCGGAAGTTCTTTGAATGGTGCAGGAGAAATAAAGCAACTGTTTTGCCAGGTTCTAAATTAGGCAAAGCCATTAACTATGTGCTCAAGCATCAAGAAATTTTTGCGTATGTCTTGCTTGATGGCAATTTAGAATTATCCAACAACAAGGCTGAACGAGCGGTCAAATCACTCGTGATGGACAGAAAAAATTGGCTATTTTCACAAAGCTTCGAAGGAGCTACCGCTGGTTTATGTACTAATAAAGCTTTTCGAGAACAGCCAAGTCTTGCGGTTATGTTCTTAAAAACATAATTGAAACTATGTAGTGAATATATTTATGTGTTCCAATTAGTTATGTTTTTCTGGTCTATCACTTTTACAATAATTAATAGCTACATAAAATGAATACAAGAACTCAAATAAATTATCAGAGAATAGATATCCGTATTTTTCATCATTTATGTATTAAACTCTTTAAGAGTTTTTCTTTTAACTTCTATATTTACTCTGGTTTCAATACTTTTATGTTCTAGCCCAATAGCAATAGTTAAAAACTCAATACTAGAATAAAACAAGTTCATGTTTACTGATACATAAAAGTATGTGGTGTTATGCTTTTAGTTAATAAACTTTTAACTTCTTTTTGTCCCTAGTTGATAGTAAAGCGCTCTCTTCTTAAGAACTAATCAATAATTTGTGTGCCCATATAATTAATTGAAATTAAAAATATTCCAAGTTATTAGAGTCCATTATTAAATTCTGTACAATAAAGAATAATTTGTAGAACATAGTATTTGGCCATTAAACTAACTGAAAGTCATTGATAATTAATTGTCCTATAATTAGCTACAATCGATTAAATTCCTTTTTAAGTACATAAATATGTTCACCATATAATTGTGCCTATGACTACCGATTTAACAGTGTGTTCGCCCCTAATTGTTAGAGAGTTCCAAGCGGCCATCAAGTAGCGCGTGCTTAAAGGTTTCCTGATACTTCAAAGTATAATTGATAGTACAGCCTAATTTAGAAACGAGTAGGACTAAAAACTCATGATATCTAACTTTTTCATCAGTGGGTTAAGCTGTTCTTGGAAAGCTTGATATCATTCTTCGTTAGTTAAGTTTTTCCATTCTTTTCTAAATAAAATATCTACATGCAATGTTGGTCTTCCTTGCTTAGTACAAGACTTGTCTTGTGGCACAGCTTCTAAGAACGAACTTTCTTCTGACGTAGGTCCAGTAATTGCCCAATACTACTTTAATTGCCTGTATAGAAAAAATTTTGACGCTGTGTCGAAAAAAGTCTTGGAAAAGCTTCTCGCTAAGCAAGGGCTCAAATATTGTAATCATATGTTTTCTGTTAAGGAATGAAAACCATTGTTAGATAAGTCAAAGAATTCGAGCTATTGATGAAGAAGTTCTTTGGCTGATGTAAACCAAAAGTAGAAAAATCTCTGTTAGGCTCTAAATTGGGACGAATAATCAACTAATCTTTAAAATATTAAGCAATTTAAAAAATGTATTGTTTAATGGTCGATAGAATTGTCTAATAACAAAACAAAATGTGTTTCTACTGGTGAAATGATTTTAAGGTTGATTGAAATTGCCCAAAGAAACTGATTTAACCCTGAAAAACACTTAAAATACCTATTTTAAAGGTTATAAATGAAGAAAAGTTAAATACTCTTACAATGGGTTAGACTGTTCAACACATATCAAAACTGAAGCTATAAATTTAATTGCTATA
>NZ_AZFO01000007.1 GCF_001436305.1 Lactobacillus ultunensis DSM 16047
CTACTTGACAGGGAATGTATCAATTTGGCTAGTCGCTTTTCTTATTTTCAAATATTTTTTACTTGTTCTTGTCAGCTTCGTATCTGGTATTGAACAATGGGCTAAGTGCCCTATGGTTTTGAATACACTTAATAGCATCCCCCATAAGTGGGCCAACAGATACCAAAAGCATCTTGTCCAACTTCTTTTCAGCTGGTTGGTTGATTGAATCAGTCAAAACCAAGTTCTTAATTGGTGAATCATTCAATCTCTTAATAGCTGGACCTGAAAGAACGGCATGAGTAGCACTTGCGTAAACTTCAGTAGCACCAGCATTAATCAACGCTTGAGCAGCCAAAGTAATAGTACCAGCAGTATCAATCATATCATCGATAATGATTGCACGCTTGCCTTTAACGTCACCAATAATGTTCATAACTTCAGCAACGTTAGCCTTAGGACGACGCTTATCAACAATAGCAATAGGACAGCCTAAGAATTCAGCCAACTTTCTGGCACGGTTAACACCACCGTGGTCAGGTGAAACAACAACTGCGCCTTCCTCAAGATGATTACATAAGAAGTAGTCAGCAAGAAGTGGAGCACCCATTAAGTTATCAACCGGAATATCAAAGAATCCTTGAATTTGTGGTGCGTGCAAGTCGAGTGAAAGGATACGGTTTGCACCTGCAGTTTGAAGCATATCAGCTACAAGCTTAGCAGTGATTGGTTCACGTGCACGAGTCTTACGGTCTTGACGAGCATAACCATAGTAAGGCATCACAATATTAATTGTGCGAGCACTAGCACGACGTACAGCGTCAATCATAATCAAGAGTTCCATTAAATTATCATTAACTGGAGCACTTGTTGATTGAATAAGGTATACGTCTTTACCACGTACAGTTTCATCAATATTAATTTGAATTTCGCCATCACTAAAACGCTCAACACTTGATTCTGAAAGCGGGATGCCCACGCGATCGGCAATCTTTTGTGCTAAAGGCACGTTTGAGTTAAGGGCAAAAATCATCATATCGTCTTTATAGGACATAATTTCCTCCGTAAAAAAATTTAACCAGCTCTATTTTAGCAAAAGTTGTTTCAAAAAGAACTACATACTCTTTAATTATAACAAGATTTTTGCTTCAATAGTAAAAAACCAACAAAAGCACTAACTATCAAGTCTTAAAAAAGCTAAAATATACTTGTACTTTCTAGTACAACGAAAATATCCTAAAAAAATAAGACGTAGCATCTTCTGGGTGTACGTCTTATTTTTGTTCAATAGTCAATTATTAATTTTGTGCAGTTTGAATCGCGTAATCGTTAATGTTCAAAGCTTGAGTATAACCGTTAGTAACAATTGATAAAGTAGTATTGTTGTTAGTAAATTGAATAGCAGTTTCAGGAACATTATTTACTGAGGCAGCTAACTTAACAATTGCAGTAACTTCATCAGGAGTCAAGTTATTCAAGTTAGCCACAGCAACCTTCTTACCACCAAGTTTTGCCTTAGCAGTAGTAATAGCAGCTATAGCTTCATTAACTTGAGCCACAGTTGCAGTGGCATTATTATTAACAGTGTTAGCATTAGCAATTGTTCTATCATAAGCATTCTGAGCATCTTGTGAAGCAAGCTTGTACGTATCTGAATTCTTAACAGCTGCTGCGTCATTAATGCTTTGAGTCAGCTTCGCCTTGTCAACTGCAGTAGCTACAGTAACATCAGCCTTAGCTTGTTCAATAGTATTCGAGATAAGCATTGTCTTACCACTATATTTAACATCAGAAGCCTTTAAGTATCCTCTACCATTCATTAATTTATAGAACAATTCTGGGGTACTGGTTGCAGAAGTAGCAATGTATCTTAATTCAGAAACTTGCTGTTTTTGGCCAATACCAAATGATCTAGTATTATCTGCTCGACCCTTAATGTTATAAAGTGGCGCAATTTTAATAGTTGTTACGACAGATGATGCATTTGAATCTTCATTACCTGATAAGTTGTCTTCTACAGTTGCTGCACCATCTGGTTCGTTAACTGGATCAAGTTTAGCACCTGAAACCTTACCTACATTAGCTGCCTTAACGAATTGATCATCGCCAATCTTGTAGTAAAGCTTAGTGCCAATGTATCTAGTTTCAGAAGTAGTTACCTTCTTGCCCTTCTTGACAGTCTTCTTCTTAGTATCACCATTTTCATCATAAATGTAGGCATTTTTCTTTAAAGTGATGGTGGCAGTGCGCTTCGCATCAACATTACCAGCCTTAACGAAGGCAGTACCATCTTCATCAAGTTGATAGTAATCCTTACCTTTAATAGTTTCAGTACCGTATGAATTTACAGTAGCACCCTTAGTAAGCTTTGCCTTACCCTTGTACTTCTTGATACGCTTGCCATTTTGATCATAGATATATGCATTGTGAATTAACTTAACTTTTACTGCATCCATATCTGAATCTGATAAAGACGATGAGTTATCGGATGAAGATGCTTTCTTGTTAGTAGTTGCAGCTTTATCGTTTACATTAGCTGCCTTGATGAAGGCTACTTTACCACTAGATTTATCTTTACCAATATTGTAGTAAAGTACACCATTAATCTTTTGAATTTTATTATAGTTAAGAGTTACACCCTTAGCAATCACAGCTAATCTGCCACCGCCTGCATAATTAGTAATACGCTTACCATTTTGATCATAAGCGTAAGCATTATGTGTCAAAGTAATGGTTTTAGCTGATGATTTCTTTGAAGTAGTAGTCTTTGATGAAGTTGACTTCTTAGTAGTTGTCTTCTTTGATGAGTTGTTTTTTGAAACTGTCTTCTTAGTTGAAGTTGATTTCTTTGAAGTAGTTTTGCTAGTTGTAGTTTTCTTAGAAGCAGTAGTCTTGCTTGATGACTTAGTAGTTGCAGCTTGAACGGTAGCATTTTGAGCAGTACCTAAAAGTGGGCTAACACTCATTAATGCAGCTGCTGATACCATGATCAACTTATGATTTAATTTCATCGATAATTTACCTCACATCTAAAACTAAAATTTAATTCATTTATATATTGTAAATCGAAATTGCTGTTTTGCCAATTTTAGGACAAAAAAAGACATCTTTTCTTAACGAAAAGGTATCTTTTTAAGTGAATTATTACTTAACAGTTACATCTGAAGCTTTTACGTAATAATGATTTGGTTGCAAAGCATAATATTTAACACCTTTAATAGTCTTAGTACCTAAGCCTTTAACAGTTACGCCTTTACCAATGTATTTAGTGTTTAAGTAATTCTTTACGCGCTTACCGTTCTTGTCATAAACGTAAGCCTTATTCTTCATGGTAATCTTAACTACCTTTATAGCCTTCTCAGAAGTGCTCTTCTTAGTAGTCTTATTTTCTTCTTTTTTAACTGACTTCTTAGAACTTGCTTTTTTAGTAGTTTTCTTGGCAGTTGACTTCTTTGAAATTTCCTTCTTAGCAGTTTCCTTTGAAGCAGTCTTCTTTAAAGTTGATTTCTTTGACACTGACTTCTTAGAAACACTCTTCTTGGTTGAAGTAGAAGTTACAACTTTCTTACCATTTGACTTAAGAGTGTAAGTAGTATTACCAGACTTGTAAGTTACTGTACCTTCAGTAGCTGCAGCTGGAATCCAGTACTTCAAATCAGTTTGAATACTGTAGTAAACTTGACCATTAATGTTCTTAACATTCCAAATGGTGTATTTACTACCCTTAGTTGCAGTCTTTGAAGTCTTCTTGCCATATCTGTCAACAAACTTCATAGTCTTATTCAATGTAACACGACTATTTTTACCATAGGTGTTGTAAACACCCTTTGCATGTGCAATTGGAGCAGCTTGAACAGAAGCGTTGCCTTCTGCCATACCTAAAACTGGGCTAACACCCATTAAAACAGCTACTGATACCATAACTAACTTATGACTTAATTTCATAATATCTTACCTCTTATTAAAAACCTTAAACTTAGAAATTAATATTACTTACTAACATAGTTAAATAACATAAAATTATCATATAATCTTCTATTTATTGGTAATCTTTTCCACATCAGTAATATTGACATATGCACCATTACCAATATCGTAATACATTTTACCATTAATTTTCTTAGTACCGTAATAATTTAGTACTGTTCCTTTTTTAATACAATTAAAACCTAAATAATTACTAATTCTATTACCCTTAGAATTATAAGGATAGGCAATATTTCTTAAAGTAATGGTATTCTTTCCTCGTGGCATTGACAATGAAGCTTTTACAGATTTTTTACTTCCATCTAATTGTGTAATCTTTTTTCCTTGGCTAATGGAACCCACATTAGAGCCTTTAACATAAGCATCATTACCGACATATAGTATAACTTACCATTAATTTTCTTTTTATTATAAAAATTAATAGTCGCATTTTTCTTAATATAAGAATAACCTAAATAATTATAAATTCTATTGCCTTTTATGTTATACAAATATGTATTTCTTTTTAAAGTTAAATTGGGCTTATTAAAATCTGTCGACATAGATAATGATGTTGTAGCAAGAGGTCTAGGAGATGATTCAAAATTGACATTAGTAACGTTGCTGGTTTTTATATATTGATCGTTACCTAAATTATAGTATTTCTTACCCTTAATAGTTCTTATACCATAAGAAAACAAAACAGTACCTTTCCTAATAAAATATTCGCCCACATTTTTATTAACGCGCTTCCCCTTTACATCATAAACATATGCGTTATGTACCAAAGTTATTTTTCGATTATTCGGTGTAGTAATATCATTTGATTTATTTTTATCATTAGTAATTGTATAGGTTAAATTATCTTTTTTATAAGATACTGTACCTTCTACATCAGAAGCAGGAAGCCAATATTTATTATGTTTTTGTACGCTTAAACATGTTATCCCATTAATATTCTTAACAGCATAAACCATATACTTTCCCCCTTTTTCAGCAACTTCTATTTTTTTGGCTCCTTCTTCAGTAATAAAATTATCATTTTTAACAGCCTTAACTATATTTTTTCCAATAGGTTTATATATATTATTAGTTGCAGCATCAACCAATGAAGTGTTTGTAACTGTAGTAACCAAATTTATCTCCATGAGTGTAATTATGGATATCATGATGACTTTAAAATTTATTTTCATATCTTTTTCCCTCGTTCTTAATTTTAAATATAACCATTAATGCATATTGTAAAGCTTCGTTTTATCGTTATCAACATTAATAGTTATTTAATTAAGATTATAAACAGAGTATTTTTTAGTTACCATATTAAATTATTATACCCAAACAGAATTATTTTTAATACTTATGTTATTTAATTAGATGATTTAAAATAACAGATGAAATTATAAGAACACACTAATCCTTCTATTTCAAGTTGCTTGCTATATACAAGCTATAACTAAAGATCAAAAAATAGCCTTAGTCAGAACGACTAAGGTTATTTTTTGATCTTATTCCCACTCTTTATCTTTAGAAAGTGGAAGCTTATGCCAATAATCTGGTTTATTAACTTGTCGACCACGAGCGATTGCCATATCGTACTTACCAACATCTTTAGTAATTGTTGAATCAGCAGCGATAAATGAATGGTCAGCTACGTTAATTGGAGCAATCAGTGTTGAACCAGCACCAACGAATGAATGATCGCCGACATTCGTATGGAACTTCTTTACGCCATCGTAGTTAGAGAAGATAGTACCGCAGCCTACGTTAATATCCTTGCCTAAAGTAGCATCCCCAACATAAGTTAAGTGACCTACCTTAGTGTTTTCACCAATTTCAGCCTTCTTAATTTCAACAAAGTTACCAATGTGAGCACCCTTACGGATAACTGCCTTTGGACGCAAGTGTGAGTTTGGACCAATATCAGTATTGTCATCCATTTTAGCTTCTTGCAAAGTTGAAGAAGTAATAGTGACATTATTACCGATCTTAGAATCAACGATTCTTGAACCATTAGTAATGTAACAATCATTGCCGATTTCAGTATTGCCTTTGATAACGACATTGCCTTCAATTACAGTATCATTACCAATTTTTACACCAGCATCAATATAAGCAGTATCGGGATCAACAAATGAAACACCATTACGCATATGCATTTCATTGATTCTTCTTTGCATGGTCTTAGTAGCTTGAGCCAAAGCTACACGATCGTTAACGCCTAAACTTTCACTGAAGTCAGGCATCTTGTACGCATCAACGCGTTCACTGCTATTACGCAAAATTTCAAGAACATCAGTTAAGTAGTATTCGCCTTGAGCGTTATTGTTATCAACATGCTTCAAAGCTTCGAACAACTTCTTGTTGTCAAAGCAGAAGACACCAGTGTTAATTTCCTTAACTTTCAATTCTTCTGGATTACCATCTTTTTGTTCAACGATTCTTAAAACGTTGCCTTGATCGTCACGAATAATTCTGCCATAGCCAAATGGGTTAGGAGCTTCTGCAGTTAAAACAGTAGCTGCATTGCCTTTCTTTGCGTGATATTTAAATAATTCATTAAAAGTATCAGTTGTGAAAAGTGGGGTATCACCAGTAACTACTAAAGTAGCACCATCTTTATCGCCAAGAGCTTCCTTGGCCGTCATTACAGCATCACCAGTACCCAGTTGCTTTTCTTGGAAAGCAAATTCAGACTTGTTTGCCAAAACCTTTTCCACTTCTCCAGCGCCCGTACCAACAACAGTAACAATTTTAGCTGGGTTAACGCCTCTAGCAGCGTCAACAACATGTTCAACCATAGTTTTACCACAAACTTTGTGCAAAACCTTGTACAACTTCGACTTCATTCTGGTACCCTTGCCCGCGGCAAGAACAACTACATATTTTTCCATGAATGTTTAACCTCTTAATAATCAAAACTTGAGTCTAGTATACCATTTTTAGAAACGGTCAAAGTCAGTTTCACTTAAGAAGTTTCCAGGTTCTGCCAAAATAAGTTTCTTAGTAGTGTCAATTTTACTGATTTTTACAAGTGAAAGATAATTTTTGATCAATTTTTCTTTATCAAAATCAGCTTCACAAAGCACGCAGACACCAGCAATAGTACCTTTGAATTCCTTAACTAGTTCTTCCATCCCGGTTAAGGTGCCGCCGCCCTTCATAAAGTCATCGACAATTAAAACCTTGGCTCCCTTTTCAAGTGCGCGCGTTGGCAACTCCATTTTTGAAACGCGAGACAGAGATGAAGAAATATAGTTAACTGAAACAGTTGCGCCTTCAGTAACCTTGGATCTCTTTCTTGCAGTAACAAATGAAACATCTAAGTAACGTGCAACAGCTTGAGCTAAAGCAATTCCTTTAGTCTCTACAGTCATTACAGCATCAACATCTTTATAAGCATAATGAGTTGCAATCAGTTCACCGATTCTACGCAAATCTTGCGTATTACCCAAAATGTCTGACAAATATACAAAACCACCAGCTAAAATTCTGCTTGAATCTTCAATTCTTGAAGACAAGTCAGACAAATAATTTTCAGCATGTTTTTTACCTAAAAATGGAATATAGCGTACGCCACCAGCTGCACCTGTTACAGTTTCTAAAATACCATCCTGATTGCTAGCAAGCGTATATTTCAAAATAGCTAAATCTTCCGAAATAGATGATTTAGCTGCACCATAACGCTTAGCAAAGAATGGTAGTGCAATTAATGTATGGGGACGCTCCATCAAATATTTGGTCATGTCCACCAATCTTTCTGAACGTTTCATGATATTTCCTTTCTAATGTTTGATTTTATACTTAATTAATATACTCTAAAGGGCAAAAAAAAGCACTAACATTTTAAAAATGCTAGTGATATTTTCTAATTGTGTTTAGGTTTCAGCTTTATCATCAAATTTTAATGCAATATTCTTAGTTAACAAATCTGTATAACTATAAGAAACATGCTTAAAATTATTCTGGCGTTGGTCTAAATCGACCACAAACACTGCAGGGAATGTTTCTCTCAAAACTCCCCGTCTCTTAGTAACTTTCTTACGACCCGCTTGAGCTACTACTGTTAAGGTATCACCTAAGTGAGAATCCAACTTGTGCTTTATAGTAATAATTGATGTTGGCACTAAGCAACAACTCCTTTGGTGACATTTTATCACAAATATATAATAAAATCAATATTATACACTAATTGCTAGGAATATTTCTAGCAATTTCAATAAATTGTTCAATTGATAAATCTTCTGGTCTGATCCTTGGATCAACATCTAACTTTTTAATTAAGTCTGCTCGTTGATCTGTATCGGGAATTAAAGTTTTTAAGTTGTTGTTAAGTGTCTTTCTTCTTTGAGAAAAGCACATTTTGACTACCCAAATAAAGTGTTTACGATTTTCAATTGCTGGCTTGTCTTTAAGCGGTGTTAAAACGACTACGCTGGAGTCAACTCTAGGCCGAGGCATAAATGAAGTATTTTTAACTTCCAAAGCCAATCTTACATTCATTTCAGTCTGCACCGAAATAGTTAGCGGACCATATTCTTTATTGCCTGGCTTAGCCTCAAGTCGTTCTGCAACTTCTTTTTGCATCATTAAGGTTAAACTTGTGAAATGCAAATCTGATTCAGCTAAGACAAAAATAATTGGGGTTGTAATATAATATGGCAAATTGGCTACAACTTTGATTGGCTTTCCCATGTCAAAAAAGCCAGTCAGATCTTTTTCAAAATTAGCTTTTAGCACATCCTTAAGCGTTAGCTTAAAACGTGCCTCCAGTGGCTCACCATCAATTTTCTTAGGCAATTCATTATGCAAAATTTCAGGTAAACTATCGTCAACTTCATAAGCAAATACCTTTGCTCCAGCTAAAAGGAGCTGCTCAGTCAAAGAACCAATACCTGGTCCAATTTCAATTACTTGATCACCAGATTGAATATTAGCTGCTTCAACAATACCCAAAATTGCATTTTGATCAACTAAGAAATTTTGTCCTAAATTTTTCTTAGCTTTAACAAAATATCGATTAATGATTGCTCTAGTTCTAACTGGTGAACCAATTGGAATATTATTTGCCATTTTTTGCCTCCTCAACCGCTCTTTTAAGTTCATTGAGTGAAATGCCAAAGGTATGCAAGCGGCTGTAGAACTGCTTGGAATTTCCATAGCCTACGCTCAATTTAATGCCAACTTGCTCGCGTAATTTACGCGAACCACTACCGCCTGCTAACCCTAATTTATGATACTCCAGTTCAGTCAAATCACTCTTTTGCGGAGCCACTTCGTGCAAATCGCTTAGCGCTCTTTCAAGTGCTTCTTTTGAAGCATGTTCTACACCAAGACTGCCCTTTTTGTGCGGCTCGCCTTCTTTGCGCGTGATAAAAGCTTGTTTTGCATTGGGCACTGCATTAGTAACAATTCGCCGAATACGCTCTCCATTAAAGTCCGGATCCGTAAAAACAATAATTTGTCTTGTTTGACTTAGCTTCTTCAACTGTGCCAATACTTCATCTGACACAGCTGAGCCATTGGTTTCAACTGTCTCAATACCTGGGAAAAATTGTTTCAAACGGATAGTATCGTCTTTTCCCTCAACAACGATTACCGCATCAAAATTCTTTTTATTTAAGACCATAAACTCTCACTGTATTTTTGTAGGTTGCATCTGCCACTTCTTCAAGTGGAATATTCTTCAACTTCGCAATCGCTTCTGCGACATAGCGAACATAACCTGTTTCATTTTGATGACCACGATATGGTTTAGGTGTCAAATATGGTGCATCTGTTTCAACTAAAATACGATCAAGTGGAGCAGCTTTGGCACTTTCGTGAACTTCCGTTGCTTTAGTAAAAGAAACAACTCCAGAATATGAAAAGTAAACGTTTAAGTCCAGGAACTTATTCAACCAATCAACGCCGCCATTGAAGCTATGCAAAATTGCACCATACTCTAAATTGCTATTTTTCAAAATATTGTAGCAATCAGGAAATGCATCCCGTGTATGAATATCAACCGGCATCTTCAAGTCGTGTGCTACTTCAATCTGACGAGCAAAAACTTGACGCTGCACATCACGCGGAGATTCATCCCAATAGTAATCCAGGCCGATTTCACCCATTGCGACAACTTTAGGCATTTTCAACTGCTTAACTAGCTCATCTTCTGCCTTTTGATCATAGTCTTTAGCTACATCGGGACAATAACCAACCATTGCATAAACATTATCAAACTTTTGTGCTAAATCCACTGCTCGCTTGTTAAAATCAGGATCTTGACCAGCACAAATTACCTTGGTAACGCCTAACGCTTTAGCTCGTTCCAGGTAATATTGTTCCTTGCCACGAAAAGGCTCATCATTTAAATGAGTATGGTTATCAATAATTTCCATTAACCTAATTCAGCTCCAACTGCGTGTTCTTCGCCAACGATTGCTAACTTAACCTTGCCATCTTTTTCACTAGACAAAAGCATACCTTCGCTTAAGTGACCCAACATCTTACGTGGCTTCAAGTTAGTAACTGCTAAAACTTTCTTATCAAGCAATTCACTAGCATCTGGATAGAACTTGCGAATGCCACTTAAAATTTGACGTTCCTTGCCATCGCCGAAGTCTAATTTGAACATCAATAATTTCTTTGAGCCTTGAACAGGTTCAACTGACAAAATTTGACCAACTTGGATCTTTACCTTGTCAAAGTCATCAATGGTGATCTCATTGCTCTTCTTTTGTTCGCTTCTAGTAGTCTTCTTTGGCTTAGCTTTAGCCATTTCGTCTTTGATATATTTAACTTCTTCATCAGCTTTAAGTCTTGGGAAAATTGGCTTTGGCTTTTCAGTAACCTTTACATTCCATCCAAAGTCACTAAAAGCAAGCTTTCTTGCAGCTTCATCGTCCCAGCTTAAACCGAGTTGTTCAAACATCTTAGGAGCAGTTTCTGTCATCACTGGTTCAATCATAATAGCAATCAAGCGTAAGCTTTCGGCTAAATTAGACATAACGTGTGATAATTCTTCCTTCTTGCCTTCTTTATTAAGCACCCAAGGAGTAGTTTCATCGATATACTTATTTGCACGAGCAACCAGTTTCCAAATACTGTCCAAAGCTTGAGAGAAGTGCAATGAATCCATGTATTTTCTGTATTCAGAAATCACATTGACTGCAGTATCTTGCAAATCTTTACCAAATTCATCTTGACTAGCGGGAACAGCATCAACATGACCATCTTGGTATTGATTAATCATTGAAACAGTACGGTTAAGCAAGTTACCTAAGTCGTTAGCCAAATCATAGTTGATTCTTTCAACAAAATCTTCTGGCGTAAAGATACCATCAGCACCAAATGGCAATGCACGCATCAAGTAGTAACGCAATGGGTCAACGCCATAGCGACTAGTCAATGATTCTGGGTAAACGGCATTTCCTTTAGACTTAGACATCTTGCCGTTCTTCATCAATACCCAGCCGTGACCAATAATATGCTTAGGAAGTGGCAAACCTAAAGCCATTAACATAATTGGCCAATAAATAGTGTGGAAACGGACTATTTCCTTACCTACCAAATGCACATCAGCTGGCCAATATTTCTTAAATAATGAATCATCATCTGAACCATAACCAAGGGCAGTAATATAGTTAGAAAGAGCATCAATCCAAACATAAACTACATGCTTAGGATCACTTGGGACAGGAATACCCCAGTCAACAGTGGTACGAGTAACTGAAAGATCTTCCAAACCTGGCTTAATGAAGTTATTGATCATTTCTTTTTCACGTGAATGAGGCAAGATGAAGTCTGGGTGTTCCTTGTAGTACTTAACTAAACGATCAGCGTATTTGCTCATCTTAAAGAAGTATGATGGTTCCTTAACTAAACGAACTTCATGACCACTTGGAGCCTTACCACCAATAACGTTGCCATTATCGTCCTTATAAACTTCGGCAAGTTGTGATTCAGTAAAGTATTCTTCATCTTCTACTGAGTACCAACCAGTATATTCGCCTAAGTAAATATCGCCTTGCTTCAAAAGTTTTTCAAAGATCTTTTGAACTGCCTTAACGTGTTGTTCATCAGTAGTTCTAATAAATTTATCGTAAGAAATATCAAGGCTCTTCCATAATTTCTTGTAAGAAGCGGCCATCTTATCTACAAATTGTTGGGGCTTAATTCCTTGAGCCTCAGCCTTTTGTTCAATCTTCAAGCCGTGTTCATCAGTACCTGTTAAAAAGAAAGTGTCATAGCCTTGTGCACGCTTGTAACGAGCCATTGTATCAGCTGCAATTGTTGTATAAGCATTACCAATAGTTAATCTACCGGATGGGTAGTAAATTGGGGTTGTAATGTAAAAAGTATCTTTATCAGCCATTAATTTTCATACTCCTTTATTGTCTAAAATATCTATTCTATATTACCATGAAATCAACGCTAAAAAAGGAATTGAGACAAAACTGCTCAATTCCTTTTTACTTAAAATCTTCCATCTTTCAAATATATTTTTTTGACAATTGTTGTTAACAAAACATAGATTAATTCTAAGCCAAAAATCACAAGCAAAAAGCTAAATGGTAAATCTATCATCCCTAAACTGGCAGCAATATTAGAAGATGGCAATGCTGTTCCCCAAATCGCTAAACCAAAGGTAACTAGAAAGACCACCGGTGTCGCATGTTGCCCAAAGAATGGAAATCTTTCATCCCGCAAAGTATGGATCATCATTTCTCTAGTCCACAAAGATTCAACGAAAATCCCTGAGTAAAACAGTGAAACAAAGACCCAATGATGATAATTTGGTCCAACTAAATGAGGACAAATCACGTAAAACATCAGTGCCATTGTAATGAAGTCAATAATAGCAGGAATAGGGCCAAACGCTATCACAAACTTAGGCCACTTGCGAATTGACCATTTTTGCGGCTTTTTAACGTAATTCTTGGACACGCTATCAAATGGAATAACTAGACAACTAATGCTATAAATTAAATCCAAGATCAATAATTGCAATGGTAACAGTGGCAAAAACGGCAAAACTAACGAAGCTATTACCATAGTAATGATGCTGCCAAAATTGGTAACTAAGAATGTCTTGATATATTTCATCGTATTAGAGAAGACCTTACGCCCAGTAATGATCATCTCTTCTAACAACTGTAAATCCTTTTGCTCAAAAATAATATCCGCCGATTCTTTTGTAATATCGACCGAATTGTTAGAAGTAATTGTAACGTTAGCAACTTTCATTGCTAAAGCATCCTTGTTGCCGTCACCCATATAGCCAACAGTATGACCATTATTTTGCAAAGCTTTAATAATCTTAATTCTAAGCTCTGGAGTTAAATGAACAAAGATATCACATTTTTCAACAATATCTGCTAATTCTTCTGGACTAGCCTTTTCAATTTGTTCACCATCGTAAACAGTATCGACATTTAATCCAACTTGCAAAGCAATAGCACGCGTAACGGCTTCATTATCGCCTGTAAAGATCTTAACGTCTACATTGTCATTTCTAAGCTCCTGTAGAGCTTCTTTCGTGCTTTCCTTTGGTGGATCAAGATATGCCAAGTAACCGATAATAGTCAGATCATTTTCATCTTTAGCAGAAAATTCACCTACTGGAGCAGGATTTAGTTTGTATCCCACAAGAAGCACACGTAAACCATCATCATTTAATTCATTAATTTGATTCAAAATCTTCTTGCGCCAATCATCAGTTAAAGGTTCAATTCTGCCATTGATTTCAACTTTGCTTGAAATATTAAGCATCCCTTCAGCCGCACCCTTGGTTACCAGCAAGTGCTGACCGTGATGTTCATCGTTATCAACCACAACGACGCTCATTCTTTTACGCGTATAATCAAATGGAATTTCATCAATCTTATTGTAGTCACGTTGGATTTCATTAACGTCAAGCTCATCACCAGCAGCATCAATAACTGCCTTATCAATCAAATCTTTCATTCCGGTTTGATAGTAGGCATTTAAATATGAAAACTTTAAAATTCTTGGCGTCTCGTCCATATCCAAATCATAGTGCCGTTCTAGCACAACCTGATTTTGCGTTAAAGTTCCAGTCTTATCAATACAAAAGACATCGGTTGAACCCAGATTTTGAATGGCATTCATTTGCTTTACCACGGCACCTTGCTTGGACATTTCCAACGCACCTTTGGTTAAATTGCTATTAACAATAATCGGTAAAACTTCAGGTGTTAGGCTAACAGCAGCAGCTAAAGCAAAAATTAAGCTTTCGCCCCAATCTCCTTTAGTTACTCCATTAATCACAAATAAAAGTGGAATCAAAACAGCTGCAGTTATAATTAGAAGCTTAGCTAGCTGCTTCATTTCGCGATCAAATAAAGTTGTCTTTACTTTCTTACGAGAAATCTTCTGAACCTTTTTACCAAAAACGGTATGATTGCCAACTGCAAAAACTATCCCACTACCGGAACCAGAAACAATGGTTGTACCTTCGTACAAGATATTAGGATAATTCAAATAATCTTGCATCTTTGGCTTCAAAGACACATTAGCCATCTTTTCTTCCGGTTCAGAATCACCGTCTAAATAACTAGACGAACAAAAGAGGTCTTTACTCGTCAGCAGCTTCATATCAGCTGGAATCATATCACCAGCAGATAAGTTAATCACATCGCCAACTACTACTTCATCAGTTGGCAATTCTACATTCTTGCCATCTCGCCGAATGTTAGTAGTAACGGAAACCATATCCATTAGCTTCTCATTGACTTTAGCAATTCTAATTTTTTGAACAAAATTTACTAATACAGAAATGATCAGCATAATGACCATCACAATGACCGTTTCTAGATCACTGTTGCCTTGCGGTACCAGAATATAACTGGTGAACAAGGTCAAAATAGTCAAACTAATCAAAACAAGAGTAAATGGTGTAGCGATTGACTCCCACAGCAAACGCCACTTGGAAGCATTAGTATTTGTCCTAATCTCATTCTTGCCATATTCTCTTCTATTTTCTTCAGCCTTATTTGTTGAAAGTCCTTCGGCACTTGCCTGCAATCGCGCTAGCGTCTCGCTGCGTGATTCATGCGCAATTCGCTGAATCCTTTGAATGTCAACATTTGACTGCTTTTTGCCAGCTGATTTTAACATCCTTTGCTTCCTCTCATTTCGATTGACAAGCAAACAAAAAAGCCACCTGTATCTCTGCAGGTGACTTATCGCCAAACAAGGCTTCGTCATACTCGTCGTTCAGTTTTAACACTACGTGACGTAAGCACATGCTAGCTATCTGGATCTCGCCTTAAGTCGACGACACCTATTTAACCCGTTGGCATCTCTGGATGTTTCTGGGCGATAGCGTGTGTTCACGTAGGAGTCTCACCTAACAGTTCAATTTTTACTAACTATATTCTACAAAAAGTGTAAGGATTTAATGAGCATAAGTCAAGCCAACTACTTGTGCAATTTAACATTATTGCGTTCAGATTTTTTAAGGAAATAAATGATCCCTGTAATCAAAAATGCTAATGCTAAAGCAATTGGCAAGGCTACACTGTGTGGGTGAGAAATTTTATTTTGTTCGCTAGGACTTAAATCATATTTATCAAGCGCATATTGATATTGTTGATCAACCTTGGTTGCGCATGCTCTAAAGACAAAGTGAATTCCTTTATTAAAAGTCGCATTATTGTGACTACGCAACTGATTTACTTCAGCTCGTAAAATATTGGCTCGTGTATCAGCAGTAAATGCTCCATGTAAGTCTTTCGTTGAATAAATCTGTACATTACGTTTTTTGCCTTTTTGCCCTACCACTATAAAAACTGTACGTTTAGAAAACTCTAAGGCTTTTGGCGTTAGCTTATTCAATTTCTTTACTGTAATTACAGTAATTTGTGGTTGCTCTTTAGTTTGCAAATACCGGTTGTTTTTTTCATTAATGAGAGCTTTAGTTTCTTTATCCAAAATATGGGCATGATCTTCTATATTTGGTTGCACAAAACCAGTAGTTGTCAGAAAAACAGCTAACAGTCCCAGCAACCAAACTATATTAATTTTCGTCTTCTTCAAGTTTATGAGCCAAGCCTTCCACATATTTTCGATCGATTTTAATTTGCTCATATGGTACCCCACAATCATGAAGCAATTTCATTGCCAGTGGATTATCACGATAGTCAAAATAATAGTTTATCTTTTTTACACCAGCTTGAAGCAATGATTTGCAGCAATTATAACAAGGGAAGTGCGTAACATAAATTTCAGTATTCTCTGTTGAAACGCCAAATTTGGCACACTGGATAATTGCATTCATCTCTGAATGTATTGTTCTCACACAGTGACCATCTACCATTTGGTGCCCCACATCATCACAGTGTGGCTGCCCTGATACGGAACCGTTATAACCAGTACCAATAATGCGGTGGTCTTTAACTAAAACACTACCTACTAATGCTCTATTACAAGTAGAACGCTGAGCAATCACTAGCGCCTGTATCATAAAATATTGCTTCCAAGGAATTCGATCGTGCATGAATTTACCTCTTATTCGTCAATATTATCTATTTTTGAAGTAGTTCAGACCAATAGCATCGCGAACTTCTTGCAAAGTTTCGTTAGCTACCTTATTAGCTTTCTTTGAACCTTCTAAAAGCATCTCGTAAACTGCATCTTCATCTTGAATGAATTTTTCACGACGTTCACGAATTGGTGCAAGTTCAGCTTCAAGCACTTTATTCAAATAGCGCTTGATCTTAACATCGCCTAAACCACCTTTTTGGTATTCTGCCTTAAGTTCAGCAACTTTGTCCTTATCTGGATCAAATACATCAAGGTAAGTAAATACAGTATTGCCTTCAACCTTACCTGGGTCTTCAACATGGACATGGTTAGGGTCCGTATACATTGACATAACTTTCTTTTGAACTGTCTTAGCATCATCTGAAAGGTAAATGCAGTTTCCAAGTGACTTAGACATCTTTGCATTACCATCAAGACCCGGAAGACGGCCTTGACCCTTAGGTGGAAAATAACCCTTAGGTTCAACCAAAACATCGGTATGGTAAACGCGATTGAAAGTTCTTACGATTTCACGGGTTTGTTCCAGCATTGGTTCTTGGTCATCCCCTACAGGAACAATAGTTGCTTTAAAAGCAGTAATATCAGCAGCTTGAGAAACTGGGTAGTTTAAGAAACCAACTGGAATTGAATCTTTAAAGTTCTTTTGCTTAATTTCTGTTTTAACAGTTGGATTTCTTTCCAAACGAGCAACAGTTACTAAGTCCATGTAATATGCAGTCAATTCAAACAAAGCTGGGATTTGTGATTGTACATAAATAGTAGATTTACTTGGATCGATACCAACAGCTAAGTAATCTAAGGCCACTTGAATCAAGCTGTTACGGATTTTTTCTGGGTTACGAGCATTATCTGTTAAAGCTTGAGTATCGGCAATCATAATATAAGGATCATACTTGCCTGAATTTTGCAACTTTACTCTGTTCTTTAAAGAACCGATATAGTGACCAATATGAAGTTTGCCAGTTGGGCGGTCACCTGTTAATAAAATCTCTTTTGTCATAATTCTTACTCTTTTCTATAGTTAATTTTTTATTTCTTATATTCATTAATTACCTAATTTTAACAAAATTTAAGCTATGATTAAACTTCTAGTATAAGCAAAATTCTATTACAATAGATACAGGTGATTAAAATGTGTAATCAATTTCGTTTGCCAAACTTGGCTCAAATTAAACAATATCTACGCGAAGAATTAAACTTGCCACTTGTTGATCCTTCCAGCGACTACAAGGCTAAAGACATCTTCCCTAATCAAACAGCTCCTGTTCTGCTTTATCAAAATAACCAATTACAATTAGTCAACAAAAACTGGGGCTACCCGAGTCCTGTCGATGCTAACAAGCCACTCTTCAATGCTAGAATTGAGCGCTTTTATGAACAAAAACCTTCTATGTGGGATGAATCTTTTGCTAAGCAACGCTGCATTATTCTGAGCAGCAAATTCTTTGAATATGCTAAAAAGACTTATCAGGCAGGAAATGGTAAAAGATATCATGAACGATACAGCTTCAAAGCCAATCATCCAATTACAATGATTGCAGGTATCTATGACAAAAATAATTTTGCCATGGTTACTACAAATCCTAATCGAGATATAGCACCTATTCACAATCGAATGCCGCTTGTCATCGAGCCTAGCGAATTGCGCCGCTGGCTATTTCAAAACTTTACTAGCTTAATCAACCGCGATAGCATTAATCTTTCGGTCACAAAACAGCCTAATAAAAAATAATTGTTTTATTAACCCAAAGCATGATAAAATAGGTTCGTATTGCGGGTATAGTTAAATGGTAGAACGACAGCTTCCCAAGCTGTAGATGCGGGTTCGATTCACGCTATCCGCTTTTTTTATACACAAAAAACAGGGATGAGATTTTTCTCATCCCTGTTTATTTTTTATCAGACCATTATCACTGTTAAAATACCACTTAAAACTGATAAATACATTGGTAACCAGAGCGTTTGTGAATACATATAGCTCCAAGCAAAGAGCATACCGTAGAGTGCTTCAATGATAAAGTTTAAAATTGAACTTTGATAATTTAATACGCTAAAAAGCAATCCTGAAACAATAATACCAATAATCGCTACCTGTTTAGTACTTCTCCGGAAAGCATAATTGAACAAAAAGCCTGTAGCCAAAAATTCTTGCAAGATCGGTAATACAATTCCCTGTACCAGAACTAAGAACCAAAACATATTTACCGACTGATTACGAAGATAGATCGTTTGAAAGTCATAATAACCGATCTTACCGTAAGACTGTAAATACGAAATTGAGATACGTGTAGCAGTAATTACCAGTGTCATTAGAACTACCGCGGAAAAATTCCCTAGCCATGGCAACTTAAAGTCACGAGCAAAGAAACGATTTTCACGAATATAACGATATCCATAAAATAATAAAACCATCGCTGCTGTAATCGCAAATAGAATTAAATCCCAAACATGCAATGGCGACTTTCTGGTAACCAGCTTCACTACAGCAAAGACCATGACATAACCGATCAAATATACCGCGTAGCGAATGATGTTGCCCTCTCTTGATTCTGGCGTATTCAAAACCTTTCACTCCTACTCTGGATTGTATCCTACAAAACCAATATTATACCAAAAAAATACAGCTTATTGAAATAGAAGCTACTTTACTTCCACAATCGTTACCTTATATTCTCCAGCAGGTGCTTCAACTGCTACTGTAGTTCCAGCCTCTTTTTTCATAATCGCTTGTCCCAATGGTGAATCAAAAGAGATTTTTCCTGCCGCTAAATCGGCTTCCATTCGACCAACGATTTTATACTGCTCCGTATCATCGTCATCATCAAACTTCAAGACAACGCTCTTGCCTAAGTCGACCTTGCCATCATCTTTAGTTTTTACAATTTCCGCATATTTTAATTGCTTACCTAAATAACGCAAACGACTTTGTAAATGGCCTAGATCACGTTTAGCTTCTGTATATTCAGTATTTTCGGAAAGGTCGCCCAATGCACGAGCAGCTTGCAAGATCTTAATTCTACGTGGCCGATCCTTCTTCAAACGTGCAATTTCATCTTCAATTTGTTTGTAGCCTTCTGGCGTCATCTTTTGAAAATATACCATAGTGTACTCCTTTATTTTCTAATTATACAAAAGTTATCCACAAGTGTTAATCCTTGATTTGATCAACTTTTTTATTAATAATTAGCACTATATACTTTTGAGTGCTAAATAGTTTAATTTTTATTGAAAGGTACTACAATAATCAGTGTAAGGAAAAAGAGAATGAGTCCTTACGAGATAAGAAAGCAAATAAAAATGAAAGGAAGTTTTAGTATATGGCAAACGATATGATGAATCGTCGTAATGATATGATGAATGCAATGAACGACTGGTTTGGTTTTCCAAGAAACTTCTTTGATGACACTGAAATTGAAAACATTATGCAATCAGATGTTGCAGAAAATGACAAAGACTACATGGTTAAGATTGATATGCCTGGTATGAACAAAGACGACATTCAAATTAACTACAAGGATGGTATTTTAAGCGTAGCTGGTACTAGAAAGTCATTTAAGGACACCAGCGATAAAGATAGAAACATCATCCACAAAGAGAGAAGCGAAGGCAGTATCTCAAGAAGTTACAGATTACCAAATGTAGTTGCAAGTGACATTCATGCAAAGTATGATAATGGTGTATTGACCATCACCTTGCCAAAGCAAACTGCTGGCGATGATGGCAATTCTATCAAAATTGATTAATTTATTAGATTAGTTGCAAGAAATCTAATAAGTTGCGGATAATATAATTCTCTAAAGCAGGTTCAGTGATTGAACCCGCTTTTATTTTGGCTTAAAATATAGTTAATTTAAGAAAAAATTAAAATGATAAAAGGAGATTTTTTTAATGGCTCATGAATTAACTGTGCAAGAACTCGAAAAGTTTTCTGCCAATTTTAATAAGAATCCAGAAAACAAAGTTATTGCCCGTGCTGCTCAACGTAGCGGTGTACTTGAAGCATCTTACAACGATCGCGTACAAGGCAAATTAACTCGGGTTTTCTCAACTGAATTAGATACTGACAATGTCACCAATCAAAAGCACTCAGGTCGTTGCTGGGAATTCGCAACTTTAAATGTTCTGCGTCACGCTTTTGGTGAAAAATACAAGGCTAAGAACTTTACTTTCTCTCAAGCTTACAACTTCTTCTGGGACAAGATTGAACGTGCCAACATGTTCTACAACAGAATCATCGCTAGTGCCAACATGCCACTCGATTCACGTCAAGTAAAGACTGACTTAGACTTTGCTGGTACTGATGGTGGTCAATTCCAAATGGCAGCTGCCCTAGTTGAAAAGTACGGTGTCGTTCCTTCATATGCAATGCCTGAAACTTTTAACACTAATGACACTACTGGCTTTGCTACAGCTCTCGGCGACAAGTTGAAGAAAGATGCTTTGGTATTACGTGAACTCAAGCAATATGGCAAAGAGGACGAACTTGAAAAGACTCGTGAAAAGTTCTTGAGCGAAGTTTACCAAATGACTGCTATCGCTGTTGGTGAACCACCTAAGAAGTTTGACCTTGAATACCGCGATGACGACAAGAAGTATCACTTGGACAAAGATTTGACTCCACTTGAATTCTTGCACAAGTATTTAGGCGATGTTAACTTTGATGACTACATTGTTTTAACTAATGCACCTGATCATGAATACAACAAGTTATATGGTTTACCAGCTGAAGACAACGTTGCTGGTTCAATCAGAATCAAGCTTTTGAACGTACCAATGGAATACTTAACTTCTGCTGCAATCGCTCAATTAAAGGACGGCGAAGCTGTTTGGTTCGGTAATGATGTTCTTCGTCAAATGGATCGTAAGACTGGTTATTTGGATACTAACCTTTACAAGTTAAACGATTTGTTTGGCGTTGACCTCAATATGTCAAAAGCTAACAGATTAAAGACTGGTGTTGGCGAAGTTTCTCACGCTATGACTTTAGTTGGTGTCGATGAAGACAACGGTGAAGTTCGTCAATGGAAAGTTGAAAACTCATGGGGCGATAAGTCAGGTTCTAAAGGTTTCTTCGTAATGAACAACGATTGGTTCAATGATTACGTATACGAAGTTGTTGTTCACAAGAAATACTTAACTGATAAGCAAAAAGAACTTGCAGAAGGTCCAATTACCGACTTGCCAGCATGGGATTCATTAGCTTAATGTAAATATTAA
Source organism: Lactobacillus ultunensis DSM 16047 (assembly GCF_001436305.1). Classification (GTDB taxonomy): domain Bacteria; phylum Bacillota; class Bacilli; order Lactobacillales; family Lactobacillaceae; genus Lactobacillus; species Lactobacillus ultunensis. The sequence continues at coordinate 21,712 of NZ_AZFO01000007.1, forward strand.
TCCTCGCCCCTCTTTGGGTGTATGTTTTCGTATCCGGAGCTACATTTGTAATTATTTATAAGATAGGTAATATTCCAGCGGATTGTCCAGTATTAGTCGATCCGCTTTTTTTATCCCTGATACTTTAAAACAAGCAAAAAGTTAACGACATGTTCAGTACTATGTTTATATCAACCTAAATGTGTATTAGCTACTTTATGAATATCTTTATCGCCAAAGTTACATTTTCTAATAAAGATATTACAGTTATCGGCGAGCGTAGCGTACAAAATGTAAGTCTCTTTGCTCCAGTTACTTGTCCATTTTATCTAAGTAAATATTGGACAGTATTGGGGAAAGTGGTCCGCCTTGGTACACCCTTAACTAAATCCTCTTCCATAATCCTGGCTTTAAGAAAAGCGCGGATTAAATGGAGAATAGTTTTGTCATTTACTCTTTTTCTGACTATTGAAATTATTTGTCGTGATTTACTGTATCAAAATACTTCTCAATATTGAGATCATTCACCCATTGAAAACTATCGTTCAAGTATACCAGAACCTACTTGATAGTGGCATGGGCAATGTAGGTCTAAATGGATCATAGCTCTTCATTAGCATTTGAGTGATTGATTGCTGAATTACTTGGTCAACGACCAATGGTATTCCTACTTAAAGGTTGCTTTTTGCCGTTGACTTTCGGTATGTAGACTTTCCTCACAGCTTGCAAACGATATTTCATCTTCATGATTGCATCCTTGAGATTGTTTTAATTTAAAATCTGACCAATTAATTCCATTTCCACTGGTAAATTTATTCATAATCGTCCCGCTTGCTTTCGCCATAAAAGAGTTACGTTCTCTTTGTACTGGGCTATCCTCTTATTTGAATTATCTGACGGGATATACTCTTACAAACATTAGATCAGCTTTATTGCCAACCTTCATCTCTACTATGACCTCAATTGACTTATCATATATTAGATGAGTGCTATGCTTGAGTCATAAAAAAGCTTTCCTCACGGAAAGCTTTTTTCATATCTATTATTTTTTCAAAACAATATTTTCATACAATTTTACCGTTACTGCATAGTAGATGAAGTAAAGTACGATGAAAATCAGGAACGGTAACCAGATACCCATGTATGGTTTAGGCAACAGAGCTTTGAATAAGCGTAACCCGAATAGAACATCAATAATCCCAAGTACGCCAGGAAGAAGGAACAACACGCCAATTTCATTTCTAATTGATTGTTTTAATACCTTTCTTCTCGTGCCAATCTTATAGAGCATTTCGTAACGCATCTTGTCGCTGGCGGCGCCGCTCAAAACCTTGAACATGAGTGTTGATGCGAGCATGGTGAGGAATGCAATTCCGAGGAAGAATCCCATGAATTCGAATCCGCTGATAAAACCCAACATCATTTGATACTGAAATGGTTTAGTATTCATTAATACATTGGCCATCATTGGAACTGCTGCAATTTGGGCTTTTTCAATCTTCATCAAAGTTGGATAGTCCTTGGCAAAGTTTTTTACCGTTAACAAAGTAATATATTTCTTTTGCCCTTTAACTGCGTTGAGTTTGTTGGCAGAAACTAATTTAATCTTCTTTTTACCTGCACCCACTAATAATCCAAAATGCATATTAGCATACTTCTCAGGATTGCTTAAATCCTCAGTCTTCAAAACAAATGGCTTATATGTTGGAAAATTGTTGCCATGAGGGATAAATTTAATATCTTTTATTGAATGTTTTTCTAATTCTGTTTGATTAAAGTAAAGGTCATTTTTAGTTTCTACATAATGATAAGTAGTTTTGGTCTTAATATCGATTTTAGCGATATTTTTCTTAACAGCCGGATTGTTTTCAACGATTGTGGCATCGTAATATGTGCTTTTAACTGCTTGATCTTTTAATGAATTGAAGTTAAGACCAACAGTAATTGCACCAAGCGCTAATGCGAAAAGTAGTGAGATGACTGAGAGAATACGCGTGTAATCACGAATTCTGAATTTTAATTGGCCCAGTGTGAAAACGCGGATGCCATGGTAAACATAGCCTTTTCTCTTAAGCAAGAAGTTGATGATGAGCGTGAATAATGAATCAAATGTGAAGTATGAACCAGCTACGATAGTAACTAAGGCTACAGGGATGATCATGAAAATGTTGCTGGCTGGCAAACCCATGACATAGTAGCCAACTGCTAACAATGCCAAGCCTAAGATGGCTTCAATAACTCTCCAAAAGCTCTTATGACCCAACTTAATTGGCTTTTGACTTTCATGAAGCAAGTCAATTACCTTACTACGGACAAGTTTATGCACGTTTCTCAATGCAGCCAAGAAGAAAATAGCTACAAAGAAGATCAGTGTCCACAAGATGGCGTTAGGTAAAATAATCTGGAAATGCGTAATATGTAAGCCTAAACTGCTAATCAAAAGTTTAGAAACAAGAGCGGTTAAGCCAAAACCAATCACAATTCCTAATATTGTCGCCACAATACCAGTGAGTAGGGTTTCACAGAAGATCAATAAACCAATCCGTGAACTCTTCGCCCCCAGCATCATGAACATGCCGTAATCGTGCTGCCGCATGCTTAGCAGGAATGAATTGGCGTAAACCAAATACACAAACGTGATAATTGCCAACAAAACAATACCGAAGCCAAAGATAAAGCTTAAATATTGTCCAGGTGCGTTAACATCCTTACTCATAAAACCTGGGTTAACGGCTAAAGACAAGAACATGTAAAAAATCATGCTTGCTACAACTAATCCTGAAAACAGAACCGTGTAGTCTTTCAGCCGGCTTTTAACCCCGGTTAAAGATAATTTCCAAATCATGATTTTCTCCCCCTATTCTTCAGTACCTAAGTGAGCAATCAATTCATGGTAGAAGTCAGTCCGTGACTTGTCTCCTTTAATCATTTGTTCACCGATTTTACCATCCTTGATAAACAAGATCCGGTTCGCAAAACTAGCAGAAAATGGGTCGTGCGTAACCATTAAAGTAGTAACACCGTCTTGTTTATTCAAAGTTTCCATCGTGTTTAGCAACTCGCGAGCACTCTTAGAATCAAGTGCTCCAGTAGGTTCATCTGCTAGTAAAATTGCTGGTTCGTGAACCAAGGCACGGGCTGAAGCCACACGTTGCTTTTGCCCACCAGAGATTTCTGCAGGATACTTTTCCAAAATACCTGAGATACTCAACTTAGCTGCAATCTTATCCACAAGTGGATTAATTCGATGAGCTGAGATGCCACGTAAACTCAATGGCAAAGCAATATTTTCACGGTTAGTCAAATTTTCCAATAAATTAAAGTCTTGGAAGATAAAACCAATTTCTTTGCTTCGGAAATCAGCCATTTGGTTAGCATTCAAATTGCTGATGTCTTTATTATTGATAAAAACTTGCCCTGTCGTTGGCTTATCCAGCGTAGAAAGAATATTCAATAAAGTAGTCTTACCAGAACCTGAAGCACCCATGATAGCTACAAATTTACCCGATTGTATCTTAAAATTGACACCTTTCAATGCTTGATATTGTTTTTCGCCCTTTTTACCGTAAGTTTTGGTGATATTGTCCACCACAAGAATTTCGTTCATTTTAAGTTCCTCTTTCTCCGCTTAATATGTTTTACTGTCTTGTTTACTTAATACACTAATATGATATTAAAGCTTTGTCAATCTGTTTTTAAAATAAAAAAGGCCTTTCCACTTTTAAACAGGTGGAAAAGCCTTTTAAATCAAGCTTTAGTTACTAGTTTTAGTTTTTATTAATTTACATTTTCCGAGCGTTTGAATTTCTTGTTTACCATCTACCGCATGGAAAATAGCGTTTTGATAAGACAGTTTTTCTTTCTTTTTACTCTTATCTTGATATTTTCTAATAAAAGTTACTTCATAATCAACGTTACTGTAATTGCGTTTACCTGGAAAAACAGATACTACTTTAACCTCAACGCTGTATTTCTTTAAATCTTTTTTCTTTTTCCATGTCTTAACTTGCTTAGCAATCTTCTGATAGTCAGCATTATCTTTGCCATTTTCAAAATCGTCTGCATCCGGTTGCTTGAAATTATCATAAAGCAGCTTAGCTGCATCCCCTACCTGAACCAGACCTGGCCAGATTGGGTTAACGATATAATCACCTTCCGCATCCTGATAGACATCTTTTTCATTATTGCCTTGATAATTGGCCGTACTGTCGTAATCAGTTACATCATCTTCACTATCGCTAAATTCAGAACTAATCGATTGCGACAGATCAGTAACTTTTTCTGATTTAATCGTTTGACCATCGGCCTTACTCTTAATGTAGATTTCCATTCTTTTAGCAATTGGATAATCCTTAAAAGTATAATTGCCATACTTATTCAGCTTGGCTACTTTACGGTCGTTAACATAAATAATACCATTAGGCACGCTACGTACCTGGAAAGTAGCTGTCTTGATATTCATATCGACAGTCTTGTTTGACCAAATATTAACAATTGAGTCCGCATCTAGCTTACGACCATTTACCTTGGACTTTACCAAAACATGGTAACGGCCTGGGAATACTAATCCCATATCCTGATAATAATTCTGATCGCCACCGTCCATCTCGCCGTAATTTCTCTTATTAATCATTAAAGTTGAACCAGCATGGTTGGTTTTAATCTGTGGCCGATAACATTGCACACGCAGCTTGTATTTGGTAAAAATCAAGAAGTAACGACCTGATTCAACCAGTTGAATTTCCTGACTATCGCGATTATGCCGCAAGTTATAATCTAATCGTTCAGTTGCAGCCTTGTGTTCCTTGAAATAATTCTGCAGTGGCTTTAAACTGGCGTCAGTTACGTTCATGTCCGGCGTTGAAGCTACAACGTATTTGGACATATCTGTATGCGGATCACGTAGATTAGTCACGATCCGGCTGATTTGCCGATCTTTTGTATAATAAAAATTACCTAAAGTGATTAAGGCGCCGAGTACAACGATAATGATCCCCAGCGTCCAGATTTTCTTATGTTTTTTCATGTTCACACCCTACTCATGAATGTCTTTTCTATTAGATTAACAAGTTAAGCCAAAATAGCAACTATTCTTTTTTATTGAGGCTAATTATGGAAATTAATTTCGATTTTTTAAAAAATAGCAAATTTTTTAACGAACAATATCCAGCTGCAGACAAGATTCACAAGTTATACACAATTGATGATTATCGCGATGTTATCAGTAATTCTCGTCTTTTACTAGAGACTATTACTAAAAAGATTTTTAAATTAGAAAATATAAATCAATATTATCCGCTTCACGATGGCGAATACCGTAATCTGCGCAATGATACTCATTATCTACGCTCTGAAGTAAATTATCCGCTTAGCATCATGGATCTATTCGATGAAGTCCGCCGAATGGGCAATGCTGCCATTCATGACAGCCAAATTGAACCGGACAAAAAACAAGCATGGCGCTGTATTTGCGATCTCCATGATATTTTAGTTTTCTTAATTAACAGCTACGAAGGTCAAGATCTTTATTACATTAGACCAGATATCTCAATGGAAGCGCAGACTGATTCCCAGCATTATTTTAAAAGACAAAACCAAGCTAAAAACACCACTCACATAAAACTGCGTGATTATCGGACTGTTAAGAATGGTGATCATTCTCATGCGCAACATAATCTGAAAAAAACGAAGCATTTTTCTTCTTCAAGCCCAAAACCAACTACGGCTTCTGCTCCTGTCCATAAAGCCGCAGAAAAGAAAAATTTCTTCACTAAAATCAAACAACTTTTCCACAGAAATTAACTCTTTCTTAATATCTGTTTTATTGACACTGTGTCACTATATGATAAACTATATTATAAGATTTACATATTGAGAAGCGCCTCCGACGCTGCCAATACGCAAATGAAAACTGAACAAGTTTCTCAAATGGGGAATGGCTTACGTTAGGCCATTCTCTATTTTTTTATGAAAGGAGTGATATATCCTTCATGGATAATCACAGGCAAAAACCTTGGACTAACAATCAGGCCCAAGTGCTTAAACAAACTAAAACTGAAGAAACAGGCTTAACAGAAGACGAAGTTCGAATACGCCAACAAGCAGGTTTTAACGAACTGGCAGCTAAGCCACCTAAAACTATTTTACAAATGCTGAAAGAGCAACTGATCGATCCAATGATCATGATTTTGCTCGGAGCAGCCCTCTTCTCCGCCATTTTAGGCGAATATACTGAAGCGATCATTATCTTTTCAATCGTAGTTCTCAATACTATTATCGGCATTGTTCAAGAGAAAAAAGCCCAATCATCTTTGGCTGCCCTGCGAGACATGAGTGCACCAATGGCTCATGTAGTTCGTAACGGTAAAGAACAATTGATCCCAGCTAAAGAATTGGTCGTAGGCGATATCGTCAACTTGCATGACGGCGATATGGTGCCAGCTGACATGCGTCTTTTGGAAGCAGCTAACTTAAAAATTCAGGAAGCATCCTTAACCGGTGAATCCGTTCCTGTAGAAAAAGATGCACAAACAATTTTGAAAAACGACTGCAGCTTGGGTGACCGGATTAACATGGCTTTTAGTTCATCGATCGTAACTTACGATCGAGGCCGCGGCGTAGTAACTGCTATCGGAATGAATACCGAGATGGGTGCTATCGCGAGCATGCTAGAAGATCAAACCGAGATTGAAACGCCACTTAAGCGCAAACTTGCTCGTGTTGGTAAAATACTTACAATTATTGGTATCATTATCTGTATTCTAGTTTTTGCAATTGGGGCTCTTTACCAAAGACCACTCTTACCGCAATTCTTGGTAGCAATTTCATTAGCTATTTCAATTATTCCAGAAGGTTTACCAGCAACAGCCACTATCGTAATGGCTCTTGGCGTAAAACGAATGGTCAAGCGCAATGCGTTAATTAAAAAATTGCCAGCAGTAGAAACATTGGGTAGTGCTACCGTAATTTGTTCTGACAAAACAGGTACTTTAACTCTGAACAAGATGACGGTTACCCAAGCCGCTACTAGTGATTTCCGTAAAACAGTCGCTGTAGAAAACATTCCGCGCAATCAGGCATACCAAGCTTTAGCTTATGCAGGTGCTCTTTGTAACGATGCTCACCTAGATCAAGAAAAGGCCATTGGTGATCCTACCGAAGTTGCACTGATCCCCTTTGCTCAAAAATTAGGCATCGATCAAGCAAAATTAAAGAAGACCTACCCTCGCATACTTGAACAACCTTTTGATTCAGATAGAAAACGCATGACCACCGTCCACCAAATTGATGGTCAATATATTGCCTTCACTAAAGGTGCGGTTGACGAAATGTTGCCGTTATGTACGCGCATCATGACTGCAGACGGTGTTCGTCAAATTACCGCTGAAGATAAGCAACAAATCCTGAGTTTGACTCATAAAATGTCTAGCGATGCTTTACGCGTATTGGGATTTGCTACAAAGAAAATCAACAGCATCCCTCAAGAAAATGCAGATTTAGAAAACGAGCTGATTTTCATTGGCTTAAACGGAATGATCGACCCACCACGTGAAGAAGTAGCGGAATCTGTACAAACCTGTCGCGAAGCTGGCATCCGGACAATTATGATTACGGGAGATCATAAGATCACGGCTTTAGCAATTGCTAAGAAATTAAAAATCTATCAAGATGGTGACTTAGCTATTTCAGGCAATGAATTAGATCAAATGTCCGATGCAGAACTTGATCAAGTTGTTAAAAACGCTACTGTTTTTGCTCGTGTTTCACCAGCCGATAAATTGCGCATTATTCAAAGTTTGAAGCGTAACGGCGAAGTAACGTCTATGACAGGCGATGGCGTTAACGATTCACCTGCATTAAAAGCTGCCGACATTGGTGTAGCTATGGGTGTTACAGGTACTGATGTAGCCAAAGATGTAGCTGACATGATCTTGCTTGATGACAGCTTTACTACGATTGCGGATGCGATCAAAGAAGGACGTCGCGTTTACCGCAATATTCAAAAGGTAATTCAATTCTTACTAGTCGGAAATATTGCTGAAATTACTACATTGTTTGTAGCCACACTCTTCAATTGGGATGCTCCATTGCTGGCCGTTCACATTTTATGGGTAAACTTGGCTACCGCTACTTTACCTGCCTTAGCATTAGGCGTGGATCCAGCAAGCAAAAACATCATGAAGCATCGACCAGTTAAAACAGGTACGCTTTTTGAAAAAGAATTGGTTAATCGAGTAATCAGCCAAGGTATCTTTGTAGCAATGTTGACTTTAACTGCCTACTTCATTGGAGCTGCTACTGGCAATCAGATAGCAGGACAAACTATGGCATTCAGCGTGCTAGCTTTATCACAGATGTTGCGTGCATTTAATCAACATTCTAATACTGACCCAATTTGGAAAAGAGCAACCGGCATGAATATCTGGTTAGTAGTTTCATTCCTCGTTTCTGCCCTCTTCATGGGTGTTATTCTCTTTGTCCCAGCTATTCAAAAGATATTCTACTTAACTAGTTTGTCAGCTGGACAATGGATCGTAGTTATTGCTTTAGCAATGCTTTCAATTGCTCAAGTTGAGGTAATTAAATACTTCAAAAAACTACACAGACCAACTGCTAATCTAATCAAAGAATAATCAAGACAAAAAAGGACGATAGAGCGTTCTCTATCGTCTTTTTCTATGTTCTAAGCTAATTGCATCTTGTCAACATCAATCTCACGTCTACCAATGTCCAATGCTTTTTTGGCTGATTCATCGAGATTAGCACTAATTAGTTTATGGCTTAATTCCAAAACCATAGGCAAGTTAACGCCACTAACTACTCGTACGCTAGCTGGATGAGCTTCTTCATATTCTTCAGCAACCAAATGCGGTGTGCCATTCTTTAAATCAGTTAAAATCAAAACTTGGTCATTTTGATATCTTTCCATCAATTTAGCAAAACGAGCACGGAAATCTCTAATGCCAGTATCCGTCAATTCAATCGTCATAATTTGGTCATTTTTCCCAGCCAACATATCATGTGCTGAAACAAGGCCTGAAGCTAGACCTTCATGAGTCGCAATTACAAGTTCCATAAGTTATTTACCTCTTTTTGCATTATAAATGTAAGCGATTTCTACAGAACTAATTTTAACATATTGGGCAAACAAAAACAGCCATCAAAGATGGCTGCTCAAATCACTTTCGAATAATGGCACTTGAAAAATTCTCGGCATTAGATTCAATCAGTTTATTTGAATTATTAATGAAAAGGGAAATTCCGATGCCTAATGCTGCTAGTGTAATCCAAATCTTTTCTAAAATTTTAGTTTTCATTTGGTCCACTCCTTTTATAAAAACATTATACAAGAGGTCTGTCACTGCAGCGATGATTACGCTTACAATTAACCAAATTGTAACATTTTTTAAGCTTATTTAAGAGTTACTTCGCCTGCAACATTAGTATCAAAGAACTTAGCTACTTCATTAATGTCCATTCCTTGACCAAGTGCCCACATTAACTTGGTAATTGCACTCTCTGAAGTCATGTCACGAGCACTAATCGCACCTTCTAGCAGCGCCTCGCGTCCTACTTCATACTTAGTCAGGTCACTACGCTCATACAAACATTGGCTGCTGGCTACTACAGGGATGCCCTGTCTAATCAATTTACCAATTGCTGCCACCATGTTGCGCCGAATAAAGTTCATCCCACCCAAGCCATAAGCTTCAATAACGATACCACGACAACCACTATCTACCATCGCAAATAGCAAATTAGGATCAAAACCAGGAAATAGCTTAACCAGCGATACATGAGAATTCATCTTAGTGTTCAAAGTAGGCGCACCATCATGCTTTTTCTGAAAATTCTCATCATTAAAGACCAAGCCATCTGAAGAAACAGTGGCAACTGGGGGCACGTTCACGCTCTCAAAGGCATCAAAGTTAGTGGTTCTGACCTTCACTGAACGGCAACCCAACATTACTTTATTATGGAAAGCCAAGTAAATATCAGGCGGACAAGTTGCAGCGGCAGCAAAAGCCAAACGTAGATTATCATGAGCATCACTTAGAACCACGTTGATTGGCACCTGACTACCAGTTAAAACCACTGGAATATTAATATTTCTCAACATAAAGGAAAGCATAGAAGCCGTATAAGCCATCGTATCCGTACCGTGCGAAACTACAATGCCATCATAATCATTGCGGTATTTATAAATATTCTGGGCAATAAATTTCCATTCTTCTGGTTGAATATTTGATGAATCCAGCTGCAAAATATCGCGGACTTTGATGTCATAGGGTAATTTCCCCAGCATCTTAATCAACTCTTCGCCCGTTTCCTTAGGTACTAGACCAGCATTAGACGCAACAGAAGCAATCGTGCCCCCTGTCGATAGCAATAGTAATTTTTTCATTTTCATGTCCTCTTTTTACAATCCGCAATGCTTGCCATATTCATTCATCAATAAATCAATCAAAACATAAACCGAACTAAAAGTAACTGCGTTTTGATTGCTGATTTGAAATGGCGTTGTTTTGAAGAAAAAGCTGTAATCGCTTAGTGAAGCAATTTTTCCTGGCTGCCAGCTGGTGAGTGAAACAAATTTAAGCTTGCCGTTCATTGTATCAATTTTCTTGAGCTCATCAATAATCGTTTTATTAAAACCACCAAAAGAAATAATGAAGAGTAGATCATTAGCTGCAACTGACTGTGCTAGCATGGAAACTTCATCACGCGCACTTGGTAAAATAATTGCTTTTTTACCAATTAAGAAAAAGGAATGGGCCAAATATTCAGCAATAATCTGTTGCTGCCAACCGGTGGAATAAATGTAAATCGTATCGGCATTGTCCAAATCATTAAACAAATTTGTCAGATTCAAGCCTTTAAAATACTTAAAAGTGTCATCTATCACCTTTTGCAAGTTGGCATCAAAATCCAATTCTTGCGCATACTTTTCCTGTTGCTTCTTTTTCATGGTTAATTCCGACAACTCAAACTTTAGCTCACTAAAGCCACTAAGCCCTAGCTTTTTGCTTAAACGAAAAATAGCTGACTTAGAAACATACAGTTTCTGAGCTAGTTCCATTAAACTCAACTTGCTGGCTGCTTCAGGATATTGCAGCAAATAGCTAACAATCGCTTTATCAGTATCATTGAAGCTCTCTTTTTTCTTCATGACTGCTGTTTCTAAATCCATCTTTTCCCTTTCTATTCACAAGTTTTTACTACTAAAGAAAGAATAGCATGTTACACGCAAAAAGGATAGCTATCACGTATATGATAGTTATCCTTTTCTAGAGGTTTTCATAGGGTTAAGTTATGAGGTTTATTTTAATTCTGGCCAATATGGAGCATTGACTGGAATCATGTCGTCCAAGATCTTCTTAGCAACTGAAGCATCTGGAACGGTCTTGTTCAAAGCAAAGGCTTGGAGCATCTTTTGGTATGAATGTTGTTCATAAGCATCAACTACCAATTTTTCACAGGTTTGTTGTTCCATCATCAAACCTCTTTGGAAGCGACCGGCCTTGCCTGTAGCCATTGGTTGGATACCATCTGCACCAAACAATGCAGGAACTTCAACGATTGAATCTGGATCCATGTTTGAAATAGCACCATTGTTAGGGCAGTTTGCCAAGAACTTTTCATGGGTGTTGTAAGCAATGGCGTGAATAATATCTACGATATATTCTGAGTGTAAACCTGAAATGTCCCAAATGTTGTTCTTAGCAGTACCAGCCTTAACGATTCTTTCACATTCGCCGAAGACAATCTTTTGACGGTGTTCACGAATTTCATCAGTACGGGTGTGTTTTGGATCAGCATTAGCTACTTCATATTGTGGGAAGTAGTAATACTGCATGTAGTTGTTTGGCAAAGTTTCTGGATCCATCTTGTAGTCGTCAGCAACTTTTCTAAAGGTTGCTTCCCATGAAGGTTCAGTATCCTTGTCATAGTCGCCGCCTACCCAGTAACCGTGATCCTTGACGTATTCCTTAAGCTTAGGCATCAAGTCTTCACCGGTCTTCTTGTTTCTAACTTCTTTCCACCAGCCAAAGTGGTTCAAGCCGTAGTAATTGAAATCAATGTCATGCCAGCTGTCTAAGCCACAGATAGCAGCCATTCTGTCCATATCGTCAATTGGCATATCACAAATGTTAATTACTTTAGCATTTGGACGAAGACGACGACAAGCTTCAGCAACAATCGCAATTGTGTTGGAGTAGTTAATCATCCAAGCATTTGGTGAATATTCTTGCATCCAGTCAATAATTTGAATGATTGCAGGAATTGAACGAAGACCGTAAGCCATACCTCCGGGTCCTGTAGTTTCCTGACCATTTACACCATATTTCAATGGAATCTTTTCATCCAAACTTCTCATGTGATACTTACCAACACGAATTGAACCCATTACAAAGTCAACATCAGTAAAGGCTTCTTTTGGATCAGTAGTATAGGAGAACTTAATTTGTGGGGCTCTCTCCTTCATGATGATCTTAACAGCTTCACCAATCTTTCTTTGACGTTCTTCATCGTTATCGTAGAACTTTAATTGTCTCATTGGGAATTTGTCTTGACTCTTAATCAAATCGAGTACAAAACCTGGTGTAAAAGTACTACCACCACCGGCAATAACTACTGAATATTTTTTACCGTTCATATTAACTCTCCTTCTAAGTTTTTATCTCTTAAGTTCGTTTCATTTACCTTACAGTTCTATTTATAGCATGAATTTCTAAAAATGTATTCGTTTTCGGACGTTTTAAACTTTGTTTCAAGGCTTGGAACGCATTTCAGTTACTGAAATATTTTTTGAGTTATTAAAAGACAATCTACACAAACAGGCAGAAATAATTGAACCTTTAAATATAGTAGGAAAAAAGATTGTTTATTTCGTCTAAATTATTTTTATACAAATATCCAAGTCTATACTATGTACTATTTTTGATTTTACTCCTGTTATCATTTGCAACGCAATATTATTCAAATCAAATATAGTTTATTCAAAACAAATGGGTATATTCCATATTGTGTATAGTATTTTCTCAATATTTAGGCAAAAGAGAGTGCTTTCTCATATATTGTGGGGTTATTTTGAATTTTTAGGATAATACTAATTATTAGCTATTCATGAATAGTAAATCTACTAAAAGTAGATTAATTTCCTATAATCATGGGATTCCCTTGATTTAATTTCTCAAGATTTTTATATAACTTACGTTATATTTATTTATTTTAATATATATTTGTACTTTTTACAAATAAATTTAAAATTATTTATTATATGTATAGGATTAAAAATATTGGAGTAAAAATCGCATAATAACAGTATTTTGAACGTAAACGTGTATACTTTATTTTTATTAAGCGCGTTATTAAATCTCTACGCATATAGACTTTCATTTTTATCCTGTTAATCTTATTCATCGAAGAGACTTATAGCGGACTTGAGAAATTGACTATTTCTTAAGGAATGAGCTTAAATATTAGGAACTTTTATATAGAATAATTAGATTTTCAATTTATAGGGAATTAAGAAAATGAAAAGGACTGTTAAACTTTTATCAATTATCAGTACTACTGCTATTTTAGTAAGTGGGGTAATTACTACATTAAACAATAATGAAACTCCCTCAACTGCTCAAGCTGCATCAATTACATTACCAGCTGGTTATACAAAGAACGCTGTTATTAAATGGAATCAAACTAGGAGAGTAAGTAAAACTTTAATTAATGCCTCAAAAAAAGGTATGAAAGAAAATAATTACAGCGATGCTGGTTCAGATAACACTTTGGTTAACGTAACTAAGCTAAGCCATAGTCAAAAAGTTGAATTAAGCAGATATGCTTTAAGTTTAATCAATTCTGCTCGCCATCAACTCGGCAAGAAATCTTGGACTTACAAGAGTGGTGCATTACACTTTGCTGATCGTGTAGCTAACCAATACTACTCACACAATAAATCTTGCTGGGATGCAGATCACTACGTTCCCGGTATTGAACGTGCGGCAAAGGCTTCTGGACTTAACTCAAGGATAGGTCAAGTTTACGAAGATGAAGCAGGCTTACCTATTTCTTCAGAATATCACACCAACATGCGTACCATGTCAGCATTGAAGAATCAAATTTACTTCAACATTAAGCAAATGCTTTTCGGTGGTTTCTCTGGTTCAGATAGTCAAATGAATGACTCATCAAGATATACTGAATGGGAACACGCTGGTGACTTACTTGGCTGCCGCACTAGAAGTTACGATGCTAAGACTAAGTATTTCGGTATTAGCTTCAGTGGTTTAAAGAGTGACCAAAGTAAAATTAGTGTTCATATGATGGGCGTTGCAAAGCGTTACATTCAAAACTATAAGAAATTTAGCCATTAATTTCATGACTTTGTAGTTTAAAATTTAATACTGTTTCCTAATCCAAAAGCTCAAATGGTTCAGTCAATCATTTGAGCTCTTTTAATTTTGCTAAAAAACTCATACAAAAAGGTCAGATTGTCCTACTCTTTCAGACAATTTGGCCTTTTTGTATCTATTATTAGATAAAAATAATCATTGATATCTTTTTTATGTAAGTTATATATGTATCCCACTTAATATAGATATAAGCATGACTATCTTTCGAATGCTTTTCCAAAAATCTTCGGTAGCTGTTTTTTAATCAATAAAATAAATTTTTGTTATATTAAAATGCGTTAAATCTCAATATTCATGCTTACATGCAGCTATATAGCAATTATTATTGAAAAAATATATTGCTATATTTTGTAGTACTTGATATATTTTTTAAAGATAATTTTTACTTAATAACAATCTTAATTATTAAAAGGTGTTATTAAAAATATATATTTATTTTCATAGGGAGGATAAGATAATGCAAATGAGACTTCATAATGTTTTACGAAAGGAATTAGCACATAAATTACTTAACAACTACTCTGTTACCAAATTTTGTAAGGCCGCAGGCATAGGAAGAGGATCTTTTTATAATTTATATGCAGGACTGGGTGATTTATATTTCAATTCTATTGAACAAGACTTAAAATTGCACTTTAGAGAATATCGTGCTTCTAATTTAAAACAATTGGTTTATGCCTTTTTACGAGAAATCGGCAATAATCGTGTCTACTATACAAACCTTTACCACTTGAGCAAAAAGGATGAAGACAAACATATCTGCGAAAAAATACGTCAAACTTTGTTCAAAGAAATGCAGAATCATCTAATCGAGAGTAACTTTTCTAATAAACATATTCGGAGCATGTCTTATGTGATATTCTCTCATGTGTCTAATTGGCTTGCACATAAGTGTTCACAGCACGTTAATGATATTTACAATGAAATAGTAATTGTTTTACCCGAAAATTAACAAAAGGGATGCTGTCAAAAGCATCCCTTTTCTGCTACTTATTTTCTATTAAATATGCTTAATCATATGGCCATAAGTACGATCACCAATTGTCATTGTCTTCTCCGCTTGATAACCTTTATGTTCATATAAGGTTTGAGCGCGCGGATTCTCTTTATCTACGTTCAGACTAATGATCTTGTAACGATGCTTTTTAGCAACTTCTTCTGCCTTATCCATTAAATGACTGGCAATCCCTTCACCCCAATGATCGGGATGAACAGCTAACGCATCAATATACCATTCATGGGGCCAGGCCTCCTGATCATCAAAGATTACAGTTGAAATGGGTAAACCTGACTTAGCATAGGCATGACGCAATACAATATCAATAATCTTTTGATCTTTATATGGATACATATCAAGGATGCCAACAACCTTGCCATGCTTTTCAGCAACCCAGATACGGCGGTAAGAATAACGGTAATCCTCTGAGATAAAGCCTAATTTCATCAGACTATAAAATTGATCTTCAGGTAGAGACTCGATTGATTTCATCTGCATTTCGTCAAAAATTTGTTTCAAAATTGGATATACAAATGGAAAATCTGTTTTTCTTGCTTGTCTAATCATTAATTTCTCCTATTTCTATTATGACGGCGTACGCGTCTGTAATGCTTTTTAGCTTTAGCTCTTCTGGACTTAGCTTTTTTACTTTGTTTAATAGCACTTTGCAAACTCTTTTTAGCAGCCTTCACTTTGGCTTTAGCAGCTTTAACTTGATCTGGCTTTTCAATTTCATTGTAGTAATCAGTTACAGCTGTCTTATATTCAGCAATTGAGTAACTTGCATTTGCATAATCAGCATCAAAAGCTTCAGTATCATCATATTGATTCTTTTGAGTATTCAAAGCATAACCAATGCTTTCCATCTTAGGGGCAATCAAATTCAAATAGTGACCAACCTTTTCATAATAACTAGCATCGGCCTGCATCATACCATAAGGATCATGCTTGTATTGTGCAAGTGATGGATTCTTGGCAACAGCTTTGTTCCAAATTGACTCTTCTGACATCCAAGCACTGTTAGGATCTTCAGGACTATTCCAAGCTAAGTTTTCACTACCGTCAAAATGACGTGCATGATCCATCACATGACTACTATAATCAGCGTCAAGCATAGCTGCAGCAATAGTTGACAAAGATACATTTGGTACACTTAGACCATTTTTTTGACGCAATTTGATAAATTGATCATAATATGGCAATGCTTTGTAAAGATTTTGTACGCTAGTTGCATCAGTACTTTGTCCTAAACGTACATACTTGCCATACCAATTAGGGGTATCTTCTGCTTGTCCTGTTAATAAGTTGTAAGCATAGCCAGCATCTTGTTTCTTAGCATCATCGCTAGAACTTTCTGCAATTCTTCTAAAAAAACCACTCGCACCACCAGTAGCTAATTCTTGACCCTTAATCTTAGCTTGTAGTTCACTTAAAGCATTTTCCGCATTTATTAATGCCTTGCGCTTCGCATTAACTTTGGCACTTTGCTTAGGATTTCTTACAAAAACCTTTTTATTAACCGTTACAGTATTTTCCGCAGTCATGCCCGCTGGCAAATTATCAGCTTGCACAACACCAGCTAAATTACAAGCTACTAGCATTGCAGCAGCTGCACTAATCATCCACTTTTTATTCAAAATCTTCAACCTCCACAATTTTAATATTTCAATTTCATTGTGTAACAAATCAAAATAAAGTCAATTGCTTTTTAGGATTCGAAATACTATAAAAGTTACATCTTATATGATATATTATAGGTAGACAAAGTAAGCGCTTACTTTAAAATGATAGTTGTTAGAAATGAGGTGTTGTTGTGATATTAACTATTGAAAATACTAAGCTTTCTTTCAATGAAAATATAAAAAATACCACATCCCGAGACACCTATCAAGTAAGGAGTCACGCGTAAAGGCGCTTGATTCGTGTTTCTAGATATGAAAGACGAGGATTACAATAGTAATCCTCGTTTTTTTATTATGTTTGAAAAACAACCTCACTTACCAAACAAATCCGCATAAATGCCATCGGCCGCATTGCTTAAATCACCATAGCGACTGCTATCCATACTTTGCAAAATAACGGCAACCTTTCCATCCTTAGAAATACGTAAAAAGTTGCAATATCCACAACCATTACCGTTAGATTCATAGTAATCGCCTTTAGTATAAAGACCGCCACGATAGTGAGAAGGATTATTACCAGGTGCATAAATAATCGCTTTATTCTGTGCGGACAGCAACTTTCCATTCAGCAAGTCCGCACTCACTTTATACAAATCATCGTTCGACATCGCAACACTGCCCGCACCCAATAAACTGTGAATCGCATTCATGTCAATATTCTGTCCACTAGGGAGAAAATTTATTTCTTTCAGCTTTTGCTGATCCGCCCACACAAAGTCAGTATGCTTCAATTTCAGCGGATAAACATACATGTTGTCAAACAGCGTTTCATAACTTTGACCGCTGACCTTTTCCAAAATATGACTAAGCAAAATATAATCGAGATCTTGATAATCCCACTTGCCAAAATTCTGCTCATTATAATGCGTATCCTGAATCATCTTCTGAGCATTTGCATCGTCATTATTGTAAGGTGCATCCCCCATCGGACCAGCCGGATCCAGCCCACTAGTCATCTCCAGCAAATTCAACACACTAATATTCTGTGCATTTGGGACATTCGGATAAAACTTATTTATCTTATCATTCAAACTGAGCTTACCCCGACTTACCGCTTGCATAACCAAGCCACCCGTAAGCTCCTTCTGGACAGAATTAATTAAATAGGAAGAATTAGCATCGCCTACTGTCGAATATTGCCATATTCGCTGCCCATTTTTATATATTGTCAGGTTGCCTTTCAAGCCAGCATTGCCCAATAATTTTTGATATTTCTGTACCTTCTCTGATTGCAGTGAAGGCTGCTTGGGTGTGATGTATTTATTTTTGATAAAAAGAAAGCCGCAAAACAAAATATATGCCAGAAATAAGCCAATTGTGATCTTCTTTTTCATCCTTATCACTCCAAAATTATGCCACATACATTTACAACCAGTTTAATAGAAAAACGAAGTTAATACAAAAGACCAGCGCCAAACTTACGCTGGTCTTAATAATATTTTGATCAATTCCCTAATAGTTAGATTATTTTGCTAACTTTTTACCTAATTCAATAATGTACTTCCGCAAAGCATCACGCGTTTCAGGGTGCTGCAAGCCATATTGAATAGAAGTCTCAAGATAGCCTTCCTTGTTACCAACATCGAAACGTTCGCCCTTGAATACATGAGCGAAAACGCGTTGAGTTTCATTCATCTTGCCAATGGCATCAGTCAATTGAATTTCGCCACCACGACCTGGCTTTTGATGTTCAAGAATATCAAAAATTTCAGGTGTTAACAAGTAACGACCAATAATAGCCAAATCACTTGGAGCCTTATCTACTGCAGGCTTTTCTACAAAATTCTTAACATTGTACAAATCGTCTGCAATTTTGCCATCAGGCGCAATCACACCATACTTTGAAACTTCCTTGTGTGGCACCTTCATTACTGCCAAGGCAGGTGCATGAGTCTTGTCGTATTCAT
Source organism: Lactobacillus ultunensis DSM 16047 (assembly GCF_001436305.1). Classification (GTDB taxonomy): domain Bacteria; phylum Bacillota; class Bacilli; order Lactobacillales; family Lactobacillaceae; genus Lactobacillus; species Lactobacillus ultunensis. Next base: position 40,694 of record NZ_AZFO01000007.1, read on the forward strand.
TGATTAATTGCTTGGTCAAAGGAATCTTGTCCTTCATCAAATCATCGCCAAGCATAATCACGAATGGCTCATTGCTCACGAAACTACGGGCACGGTAAACGGCATCCCTCAACCCAGCCAGGTGTGGTTGACGAGTGTAATACAAGTTGATTCCTAAATTGATAATATCTTGAGTCAACTTCAATAATTGTGTCTTACCAGTCTTAGCCAAATCTTGTTCCAATTCTGGGTTAGAATCAAAGTGGTTTTCAATCGCGCGCTTGTTCTTTCCAGTAACGATTAAAATATCTTCGATACCAGAAGCCTTAGCCTCTTCCACAATAAATTGAATCGTTAGCTTATCAAAATATTTCCTTAGGCATTACCTTGGTTGCAGGTAAAAAAAACGCGTACCCAAGCCTGTTGCGGGAATCACGGCCTTTCTAACTTTCATTTTTTCTCTCCCATCAACTAGTAATATAAATATATTTTACTATGTTTACGTATATTTAGCCTTGCTTCCTTCATATTTGCAACTAATTATTTTCATAAAATAATTGGGTTGATTTACATATCAATCCTTTATTAAATCCAACTTTTTATCTAGCTACTAAATTCATCTGCACGATATTTTCATTAGCTGAAAGCTGGTCTAGCATCTGATCGTACGTTAATGTTTTAGGCAATTTAAGCGTATAAACAGTAGTATAAATCCGCTCGTCGCCATCCATGTCTGATTTGTTAATATGAAAACTATAGTGCTCGATCTTGATATGATTTTGATGGAAATATTTTCTCAAAAGTTTGGTCGTCTGTTGGCGATGATAATATTTAATCTCTACCTGATGGATCCGTTTAATTTTTAGCAAACGATTGAGCAAGATAACGACGATAATTACAATGATTGATCCGGGAATGGCAATCTCGTAATAACCCATACCGATGACGATGCCTAAGGCGGCGGTGACCCAGAGGGATGCTGCAGTTGTTAGTCCAGTTACAAAATGCTTGGTTACTACAATCGTGCCGGCGCCGAGGAAGCCAATGCCACTAACTACTTGGGCGATTAGCCGTGCTGGATTGGCTGTGATTACCCGTGTTAAAAAGGGATGCAGCTGCGATATTTTTAAAGCTTGCAAACAAATGGCGATCTGACATAAGGCTAAAATACATGAACCAATACAAACCAAGATGTGCGTTCTAATCCCTGCAGGGTGATTACGCTGTTCACGGTCCCAGCCAATTATCCCAGAAACCAGCGTTGCAAAAAGCAAACGGAAAAATACATCATTTAAAGTAAGACTCATTTTTACACACTCTCTTCTTACACTCTATCTCAAATGGTAGATTGTTCGGAAGGAGGTTGCAATTAAATGCATTCTTCAATCTTATTTTAAGTAATGCTAATTGGTCAATACCTTCTTGATCTAGATTCTTGCTTCTAATAGATGTCAAAATAAAAAACAATCCTCTTATAGTCAAAACTACAAGAAGATTGCTTTTACAATTAACTTAACGTTCCTTACTTTCTTACTTGTCCAAACGTTGCTTTAACATCAGATCTCATTTTGTAAGGGCCAATGAGGAATGCCAAAGGCCAGAAGATCATAAAGTTAAACATAAAATTAAATACTGGAAACATAATCATACGGACGAATAGTACTTCCAATGCACCAGCTATCTGGTTGGTCTTTAAACGCAACTTGAATTCCAGATAACTTTCTTGATAGTACTTTTTCGTAAGAAAATACGTTGTACGAGGTCTTTGTACGGTAGGCCGCTTTGCGTAAACATCGTATTGATCACCGTATTTTCTCTTAATGTCTCCTCTAGTTTGATCAAAAACATCTGCTGGAGTGGCATTAGAATTACCGTTATTCCGATAAATATCATAATTACTACCATATTTTGCTTTCAATTGTTGACGAACGCTGTATGGTACATCAGTTGGTACGTCTTCTGGCACATTCTCCATCTTAGTTTCTGAAGAAATATCATAGGTAGAATACTGACGTGGACCTTCATTCAAAGTGTCCTCGTATTCTTGTCTAGCACCATCTTTCATGTCTTCAATAATTGACATATTCTTGTGAGGATTCAAGTTCACCTTAGCCCACGGGAAAAATCTAATATCAGCGTAAGCCAAAATACAAATAATTGGAACAATAATTATCAGTTCTATTATATTTTCTATTATTCCACCCAGTGACATACCAGCGAAACCAGTAAATATTGAGTCAAGGATAGCGAAAGCTAATAATAATACCCAAGCAATTGAAACTAATCTAAAATACTGATACTTCTCCAAAGTGCCAGTAACTTTCCACGCTTTTTTATAATAATCGATCATTTTCATCCCTCTATACCTAATCACTATTATTTCATGCTTAAGAATAACATAAGGAATGGATTTTACTCCACTTTCTGCAAAATTGCAGGAAAAAACAATTGATTCTAATTATGGCTTAACCAAAAACGCCTTAGCAAAAGCTAAGACGTCATTTATTATCAATTTTTTTCTAAGCAGCTCTAGTACCTTCTAGACCGTAATTACTTAATAATCAGTTTGCTGGCTAGAATCCACCAATTCTTACCTGATAACTTGTAGTAGTCTTGCCTTTGATACCACGTTTAGCAGTAAATTTGTAACTTTTCTTGCCATAAACAAAGTGTCTAGTACGCTTCCCTGTTGAAGTATAAGTACGTACTTTAGCATTCTTTCTTCCCTTGACAACTACTCTTACATTAACCTTTTGAGATGATGTAATTACGTTAACTGCCTTAACGAATTGATTCTTGCCAATTTGATAAAAGGCTTTACCATGGATTTTCACTACTTTTGCATTATTCAAAACTTTACGAGTGGTAGACTTCTTTAACACAACTCGTTTGCCATTCTTCTTAGCTAATTTACCATTTTTAGTGTAAACATATGACTTCTTAATTAATTTAATTGTGGCTTTAGCTTTTGATTCAGGTGCTGGAGTTGGCTTGTCTGGTTCTTGATCTGACTTATTTGGTGTTTGCGTACCCTCACCTGATACTTTTTTAGGTGTGACACTATCACTTGATGAGTTTCCTTTATTAGCATCTGAAGTAACAATTGAAGCATCATTACCAGTACTACTTTGATCTCCCTGATCACTTGACTTTTTACCATTATTGTCTGACTTATTATCATTTTTTTGTGAACAGGGTCTTGGCTATCTGGCTTGGTTGCTTGATCTTTATTATCGCCAAGATAACCCTTGCCATCTTTACCAATGGTAAATCTAATTGCATTACCTAAAGAGTATTTTCCAGATTCATAACCCTTTGCATCAAGAAGATTACTAAGTCTATCATGTTTATAAAGATAACCATCTTCATCTGTTTTTAGTATTTCTTGTTTCCCAGCCGCATCAGTATACTTATACCAAGTATTTGGTGTTAATTGTGCAAGAAGTGGTCTAGAAAGTTCATATGTCCGTCCTACACCTAAACTATTATCCGTTGTAGGCAATTTACTATTTTCGGCTGCACTTACATCTACCAAACATGTACCACCAGAGAAATCATTAAATCGTGATCCGTTTTTAGTAAGTCTTTGACCATCAGCAATTATATACATATTTTTATCAAATTGGTCAGGATATGAAAGTCCAATATCACCTGCATGCAACTAGAAGCATCTAATCCCCAGGTTAAATTAATGGCTGTCTCCTTAGTGTTAGTACCGCCGTTAGGTAGACTTGGATCAACATGGTCTTTTTCACTACCTGCAATAAAAGTGTAGTTGATTGGAATTAAAAAGTCATAGCTATTGCTAGGAGTCTTGATAAGATGATCTAGCCCTGATGCATCTCTAATTTCATACCATGTTTTCGCAGCTAATTTACAACCAACTTTCCGTAAAGTTACCTTAGTTCCTTTAACGACAGTCGGAGCACTATGTTCCTCTATTATTTGTTGAGGATCAATAGAAAGTTCTTTTCCATCTTGATAAATATGCAAATAACTATTTATACTGAATGTTATGCCATTCATAGCCGCTTTATTGAATTTGGCTTTATCAATCTTAATGGTCAGCTTAATTGGGTTGTCTTCTGATGATCCTGCTTTAGTGTCCGCCTTTACTGTAGTTGTTAACCCATTAGCTGTAGCAAATGTTGCGACTGGTGAAACAGCCAACAATGCCACAACAATAGCGCTACTATGCTTAATAAATTTACCTTTCTTCATCTCTGTACTCCTTATCACTCTTTGAGAAATTATATATACATGTATAATACTACCAAGACTCTTAAAAAAAGGCATTTCTAAATATTTGCAGGAGATTTTAGCAAAATTAATTTAAAACTCATTTATTATGCAAAGATTCGTTACTCTCCCTGTCTAAAAAAGCTGCTTCAGCTAAAACTGAAACAGCTTATAAAATCATTTATAACACTTCTATTTTTCGCCGCTGTGGCTATGCTTTTTGCGCAATCATATTAATTCTTTGTGTGGCACTTTCTCATTAAGTCATCGTCCCATCTAACGTCCATGGTAAATCGTATTCCCTCGTAGTTAACGCATGTAGTACAAGTTAATGCCAAGATTAGCGATCCCTTCTTAGGTCAACTTAAGCAACTCTGACCTACCGGTCTTTTGTAAATCTTGTTCCAACCCAGAGTTTGAGTCAAAATGGCTTTCAATCGCACGTTTATTCTTACCCGTAATGATCAAAATATCTTTAATACCTGAAGCCTTAGCCTTTTCCACGATAAATTGAATCATCGGCTTGTCCACAATTGGTAGCATTTCCTTAGGTAATGCCTTAGTTGCTGGCAAAAAACGCATACCCAAACCGGTTGCAGAATAACCGCTTTTCTTACTTTCATATTATTCTCTCCTCATATCAATCAATTTGACGATTATGTTTTACAATGGTTAAAAGCATCGAATCTTGTTTTCTTCAAAATCGTATGTTGTGGAAGTTGTAAAATAATCTGATGGGTTACAATCGAGGATGAGTTATGTAGCTTTATTATTTTACGCTCTCAATTACTACACGTAATCATCAGCTACTCTGCTTTTAATTTCTTATCTTTAGCCGTATTTTCTTGCAATAAACCTAAATCAGTATCTTCAAAAATTTTATTCTTTATTTCAATTTTTTTCTTTCCTTTTAATTTGTAATCATAAATTGAAGCTATGATGATTTGATTATCCTCAAAATACTTATTTAAGATATCAATGACTTTTTTTATATTAGATTGTGTAACTTCCCTACCACTAGGTGAATCTAAAACAACTGGAAGTTTAACATTAGTATACTTTTCAATAACTTTAATATATGCCATTTTGAATGAAAACACTACTTTATAATATTGAGTACCACTAATTGATTTTATATCATGTGTTAGTAAATAATTAGTATGTGATTTTATTACGTCTTCTACTCCTAAAATCTTCGCAAATCTTTTTATCCAGTTTTCTGTTTCTTCAATTATTTCCTTATTTTTATTAAACTCTGTATTAATATCTTTATTTAAAGACTCTAATTCATATTCAATATTTTCCTGTTTTTTTTCAATAAGATCTCTATTAATCTTAATTTGTCCTAGTGCATTTAATGAACTTTCAACTACGTCCTCTGTGGAAAAAAGAGTATTAACATCTTGATCTAATTTTTTATTGAGCTGCGCCTCTTTTTTTTCAACTTCATTCAAATCTAATTGCAAGCTTATTAATTCTGTTCTTAAGAAATCTATCGTATCCTTAAAATTTATTAAGTTATTTTGTTTTTTACTTACTACAATTGGATGATCTTCATTTTCTGGATTTTTCACGAGTAAATTCAAACTATATATATAATTTTCTAAATTATCTGTACGTTTTATATATTTTTTTAACCTACTAATTTTGTTTTGTAAGAACTGCTTTCTTACCTTTATATTTTTATATTCTTTAAGATCTTCCTCATTCACCTTTGAATCTGAATCATTTGTTCTATTTGAATCTCGTGTAAATTCTTCTAATTTAAGAATTGCTTTTGTCTCATCATGGATTTTTCTTAAATTATTTTGTTCATCTATCATACTAATTAAATCTTTATTTTCACTAGATAAACCAATTAGTAAGTCTCTAACATTAAAACTAATATTTCCTATTACTTTTCCTCTATTTAACAAAGTCCATCCTTTATCTTGCTCTAAATAAATAGCACCTATCAAATTCTCTAAAGTTGCTAATGAATCTATTCCCCATATTAAGGAATACCATTCAGTCAAATTAGCTGCAACAGGATCAGTGTAAAATATTTCTCCATCCTTTTTTAATTCTAAATAGTCAGAATAACGATATGCCTCATAAGTGTTTCCATCACGCTCAAAAGTTATCCAAATTTTTAAATTTTTGAATTTTAACTTATACGTACTGGGAATCGGATATCCTAAACCATAAAATAATATTCTCAAAATAGTACTTTTCCCTACTGAATTTTTTTTACTATTTATTATTGTCTTTAACGAAAAGGATAAAACTCTAATTCCTTCAGATGATACTATCTTTAACTTCTTGATAATCATTATATACTGAATTCCTCCCGCGTATTTTTGATAACACGTTGCTTATACAAAATTTTATATGTAAGGTACTTTAAACAACCTTTTTGTATCTCTTCATCTTTTTCATCCATTGGAAAATAAGATTTTAATTGTTTATCTTCACCTTCTTGATCAATAAAGGCATTTAATTTTTCATCTTCATTATTATATTTTGACGCATCAAATTCATAAAAATCTGCCAATATTTTATTTATTACTTCAATATTTTGTGACTGTTCATCAATAAATCCTTTAGCATATGTCTCTACATCTGCTTGTTCAAATATAGGAATATTTTTTTCTAAATATGTTTCAGGTGCTCCCTGTACAATCTTATAAATAAATAAACTACAAATTTCATTCTTTTTTATCGTTAACTTAAAATTAGTAGCATTGTTTCCGTATCTTCGATATAACTCTGCTTCAATATTATCTCTTAATACATTAGTATCTCTTTCTAAAATCTCATCTACCAATTTATTCAAGGCTGCACATTCTTTGATATTATCTTCAAGATTTTCCTCATTTTTTCTCGAAAAGATTAAAGTAGCAACCGAAACCTTATTCCAATCAAAATAATAATCAGTACTCAAATATCCACCTTTTTTTAATTGATTTTTTGCTTCATCTGCCCGCTCATTTAAATAATCTTTTCCCTCTTTAGGAATATCATTAGCATAATTTTGTACTAATAATTCATCTTTATTTGGTTTCCACAAAGCTCGCCAAACTTCGTCTGTTAGCTTTAACGGATTAAGAAAGTTACTAATATATATTAATTGTGAATAATTATTCTTTTTAATATTACTAGTATTTATTAACGTATTTAAAGCAGCTGTACAATGTTGTGTAGCATTAGAAGTATCTTCAATAGATTTACCAGTAGATTTAGCCTGAACATAAATTGGTTTTTTATTTTTGAAATATAACTCAATATCTTCCGTTTTCCCTTCTACTTTTATTTCTGTTAAATTTTTTCTATATTTTAATCCCATCACTATTGCAGCAGTAATTTGAAATAACCATCCCCATGCCGAATAACTGGCCTGTGTATTTTTCTCTTTGTCTTCAGGCTTTAATTCTTTAGAATCTAGATCATCAGTCGAAAATAAGCTTAACTGTTTTTCCATTTTTATCATCTTCTATAATTTACGTTTATACTTTCTTTATTAATGATATCAAAAAATCTCGGACTTTTAGACACTTGATATGGTAGAAAAAGAAACAAAATAACCGTCTCAGTATAACAGCAACTGGGACGATTTTTAAGTACACTATTTTATTTGACGCTTACATTAAAACTACAAGAAGATTGCTTTCCATATTTAAAACGAAGCATAAAGATAAGGTGGCTGCTCAAGCGCCTTATTTAGACCATCTTTATCAAACTCATCAAGATCTATGTCACCAATCCAATCAAGCAGGTCGGGATCCAATTGTGCTTTAGGCGTATCATAGTAGTCCTGTAAGCTCCAGACTCCTCCAATGTCTTCAATAATACCTAATCCTTTACCTGAAATACCTAATCCTTTACCTGAAATAATTTGCGGATACTTAAGCTGTACATTTTTATAAGAAATCTTCTTAACATTAACTTCGATTTCCCAATTATCCCCATAATCATATGTGAGCAACAGCTTATCGCCTTCATTTAAAGTAGATACTTTTACATCTTCAGAATTTACAGCATCCTCAGTCCGCCATTCACTCATCATCTCGATATTTTGCTGATTTTCATACCGAGTATCAGTTTTAGGATTATAAAGATCATACATATGACCTCCTGCTGCATTAAACATTAGTAAAAGTGCCTGTGATAAAGTTTCTAGACTACTATTACCATTGATAACAAACCTGCGCCAAATTAATGGCTTGAATCCTTTTAGCTTTGCTCGAATTTCATACATGGCAGCGTTTCGTTTTTTATTTTCTTTTATTTCACCTTTATTTTGAGTAAGTTTTGCCTTTTCACCAAATTTCATTAACTTCATGACAATATCAGCTAATTCTGCATCAGTTTTCTTATCATCAGGTTTTTCATTAAATTGCTTTATATCTGTTAAGAGGTCTTCAGTCATCTGCTTAACATTGCCATTTGTGTTTTCATCCGCATATTCATCTTCAGTAAAGGTTACAAACTGCTGTTGACAGATATCATTAACTCTATTTGAATCCGCTTGAGTAACTAACCCTACTCGGCTTAAGAAAATATAAAAATCATTAAACATCATTAAAAGACCAGCAATTATGGTCTTGAAGTGTTCATCAGAATGACCAAAGTCTGGCTTAATTCCATAAAAAATACACAGCCAGATATAGTAACTCACATCTCCTAAATTACTATTTACAAAGCGCAACCTTCTCGAAAGCAAAAAATTATTTGTAAAGTCTCTTAATTGATCTCTAGGATTTCCAGTAAAGACAGCAGAATCCATCTGTGCATTTTTCAAATATTGATCAATAATCTTTTCATTGTTTTTCTTGATTTCAGCAGTGATCTCATCATTTTTAGAAATATCTTTATTTAAATATTCTTCCCAATGAATTGGATCAATAAATTTCGGACTTAAATCGTAATACTTAACATTTGCTCGAGGACGTTTAGTCTTGATAGGAAAGACCTGATTAACTTGGAAAGCTATTGTTTCAATTAAACGTGACATATAATCTTGTGACAGGTTCATCAAAAGCAGTGACAAAACTAACGCTTTATCCTCAACAACCATATTTTTATTCTTAAAATTAAATTTTTGGTTTAAATCTTGTGAGTTATTCTGAATATAATTCATCAGATCCTTAGTTATTGAGCTATCAATTGAAGAGCTATAAACTAAATTAAATCCATCTTCTGAATTTGCATTAAAAATAGAATCTCTTTGCTGCAGAGTAATATATTCAAAACTATCTATGACGATAGCTAAATTATCTTGAAATTCATCTTTATCAATTTTCTCAGTAACTACCGTTATTCCTGAATCAATCTCTACAAATAAATAATACTTTTCTTTGTTAAAAGTAAACTTAGTTAATTGCCAATTATTAAAGGGCGTAATTTTCTTTCTTGAAGTATGTCTACCAATTTCATGATAGATATCTTGACCATATTGAATCATTGACATAATTTTCCCTCACTCGTATTTAAATGTAAATCTATTTTATCAAGCTTCAAATACTTTTGCGATCATAGAATTAGTAATAAATTTTTAATTTTCAAATTTAAAATAACTAAAAATAATAATCGAGCCAGAAGCTTAATAGAGGTTCAAGGCGGCTAGAGATTACAGTTTCAAACCATAATATCAAAAACTCGTAATTAGGCACGCTCTAGCCTTCCAAGAGATTGTTGTGCATTGCCTTTCCATGAAAATGGTAAAGCCACAAACAACATATCTAATATAGACAAATTAAATTCTTCACCTACATACTTAGTTGTAGACAAAATCACCCACGGATTTTCTAAGTATACGTTTTATTGGAATAACCTTACCTATTCCAATATATCAAAGATAAAGATATTTATATAACAGTACATTGTCTGCCATTATCTTTTTATCCTAGCATACAATGGGCCTTAACGTAGATACATAATCTCTTGAAATTCATCTTTCCTTTCAGGAGCTATACATTACTAAATTAATAATTAATTATAACAGGTTGTACAACAATGTAGCTTTCTTTTTACACCAAAATAAGCCTCAGAATTTCTGAGGCTTATTTTGGTACTTATTTAGAGAGTTTTGATTAAGAGATTAGTCTTCGTAACTAGCCGCTACTTGTTCATAGTGCTTAACTTCATCGTCGCTGCAGCGAACAAAGTGACCAGGACGAATTTCATGCATGCTGCGTTCCTTACCATCCATTTCTTCTTTTTGAGCATCGTAAGGAATACGAGTACGACTACGTTCAATTTCTGGGTCAGGGATTGGTACAGCAGAAATCAAACTCTTGGTGTAGTCATGCAATGGACGATCATATACATCGTCTGCAGGACCAACTTCAAGCAATTTACCGTAGTGCATAACCCCGATACGGTCAGAAATAAACTTAACCATTGATAAATCGTGTGCAATAAAGAGATAGGTCAACCCGCGTTTTTTCTGTAATTCAATCATCAAGTTAACAACTTGAGCTTGAATTGACACATCCAAAGCTGAAATAGGTTCGTCAGCCACAATGAATTTGGGTTCTACCGCTAAAGCACGAGCAATCCCGATTCTTTGACGCTGACCACCTGAGAATTCATGTGGGAAACGACTGGCATGACTTTCGTTCAAACCTACAGTTTCAAGCAGATCTTCTACTCGCTTGCTTCTTTCCTCTTTGTTTTTTACCAAATGGTGAATATCAAGCCCTTCAGCAATGATATCTTCAACAGTCATTCTTGGATTAAGCGAAGCATAAGGATCCTGAAAAATCATTTGAGCATCCCTAGTAAAAGCTAATTTATCAGCTCTACTCTTCAGATTTTCAACATTCTCACCTTCATAAATGTCAAAACTTACATCATCAACAGCTTTGGTGACATTACGGCCATTTTTAAAGTATTGTTTTAGATGTTTTACTTCCAAAATTTTCTTTTTTTCTGGCATAAAATTCTCCTTTGCTGCGACTACTTAACTCCTGGTAGTTTGTTTTCTTGTTTCATTAAATCATATTTCTTCCAGCGTCTTTGGATTTCTGCTGGTGGTTCCACCTTTGGTGCACCTGGTGCAAGCAACCAAGTTGCTGCATAGTGCGTATCTGATACTTTAAAGAATGGTGGCTTCTTTTCTACATCAATTTTCATTGCATATTTGTTTCTTGGGGCAAATGGATCACCCTTTGGTGGATCCAATAAGTTAGGTGGAGTACCCGGAATTGATTCCAAAGTATCACTTTCAAGTGTTGGCATTGAATTAATTAAGCCCCAAGTATATGGATGTTGTGGATCATAAAAGATTTCATCGACACCGCCGAATTCAAGGAATTCACCGGCATACATTACGGCTACACGATCAGCCATTCCTGCAACAACACCTAAGTCGTGTGTAATGAAAATAATTGAAGTTTTTACTCTCTTTTGTAAATCTTTCATTAAGTCCAAAATTTCAGCTTGAACAGTTACGTCAAGCGCAGTAGTTGGTTCATCGGCCAACAAAATTTCAGGTTCACAAATCAGAGCAATAGCAATAACAATTCTCTGTCTCATACCACCTGAGAATTGGTGTGGATATTGATTGATTCTTTCTTCAGCATGAGGAATTCCAACAGCCTTCATCATCTCCAGTGCCTTGGCCCAAGCTTCTTTTTTAGAAACACCTTTATGTTTAATCAAAGGTTCCGCAATTTGCTGACCAATCTTCATCGTAGGATCAAGTGAAGTCATTGGATCCTGGAAAATCATTGAAATTTCATTACCACGAATCTTCTGCATTTCTTTTTCAGGCAAGTCCAATAAGTTTTTACCATGGAAATCAATCTCGCCACCCTCGATTTTGGCATTACGTGCCAATAAACCGATAATACTACGAGTAGTAACAGACTTACCTGAACCAGATTCGCCTACGATTGCTAAAGTTTCACCCTTATTCAAGTGAAAGGACACATTGCGGATAGCTTTAACCTCACCAGCATAAGTGTGGAAATCAATTTTTAAATTTTTAACATCTAAAACTCTTTCTTCTGGCATTTAGGTTAGTCCTTTCTATCTTTGTCCTCTTGGATCGAAGGCATCACGCAAACCATCACCAAGCAAGTTGAAAGCAATCATTAAGATACATAAAACAATTGCTGGGTACCACATTTGATATGGCAAGAATTGGAAGTTCTTTTGACCTTCATTAAGCAATACACCAAGTGATGTTTCTGGAGCAGAAATACCGATACCGATGAAACTTAAGAAAGCTTCGAAGAAAATAGCAGTTGGAATAGTGTACATTGTTTGAATGATGATAATACTTGAAAGGTTTGGTACTAAGTGTTTCCAAGCAATCTTCCATGATGATTCACCCAATGAACGGGCTGCTAAAACATATTCTTCGTTCTTCAAACTCAGCGTTTCAGCTCTGACCTGCCGCGCCATTGTCGTCCAACTAGAAATGGCGATGGCTAAAATAATTGAGGTAATACCTGGCTTTAAAACAACCAACATTAAAACAACGATAATCAAGTTAGGTACGGAAGAGATGATTTCGATAATTCGCTGCATCACGTTATCGACTCCTCCGCCTTTCCATCCGGACACTATTCCGTACGCGACACCAATAGTTAAGTCAAAGAAGGCGGCAACTAAGGCAACAATTAAAGAAATCTTTGTACCATAAATAATTCTTTGACCAAGTGAACGACCTAAGTAATCTGTTCCGGCAATAAAGTATTTATCTTTTGGCACATTGTTTTCAGCATATGCATCAACCCACTTGCCATTTTGCTTGATCTTGCCGTTCAAGCCGTTAACTGCACTCATGCCAGGAACCTTAGCAGGTAAGTTGGCATATTGCGGATGTGATTTAACCAAGGTTGATTTATTAATAAATGGCGTTGAACCAAAGGAAACAACAATCATAATAATAACGATAATTGCTGAAATCACAGCTGCTTTTCTTTGTTTAAAACGAATCCAAACGTTTTGGGCAAAGGACAATGATGGACCAGCAATATTTTCATTATCTTGCGCTTCATCTTTTGGTAAAGGTTCAAAGGCATCTGCAGGAAGGTTTAATTTTTCTTCAACCATATTGTCTTCTAAGCCTCGCTTTCATCTAATCTAATTCTTGGATCAATCAATCCGTAGATAATATCAGTAATCAACAAAATTACCACAAGTCCGATACAGTAGACCATTGTGATTCCCATGATTGTTGGGTAGTCATTAGTCAAAATTGACTTAACGAACTGTTCACCAATACCAGGAATATTGAAGATATTCTCGATAACCATTGAACCGGTCATCAAAGCAACTGCATAAGGACCAATTAAGGTAACCAATGGAATCATTGAGTTACGCATTGCGTGCTTTCTAATAACTTCCATTCGGCTCAAACCTTTAGCCTTACCTAATTCAATGTAATCACTACTTAAGGTATCAACCATGCTAGTTCTAATGAACCGTGCCGTCTCGGCGAATGGTCCTACCGCTAGAGCAATTGTTGGCATGATCGTTTGAGAGAATTGACCCCAACCAGCTAATGGGAAAAGACCTAGCTTTAAACCGATGTAGTATTGTAAAAGTACTGCTAAAACAAAGTTAGGAACTGATTTACCGATAATGGAAATTACAGTTGCGGTTGAATCTACCCAAGTCCCTTGCTTCACAGCAGCAATAGCACCGACGATTACGCCAAGCACAACACCCAAGATCAAAGCCTGAATTCCCAATTGCATTGAAGCTCCTAAACGAGCACCAATCAATGAAGATACAGGTTGGTTACTGTATTGGAAGGATGTTCCAAAATCTCCATGAAGCATCCCAGCAATATAGATCAAATATTGTTGCCAAACTGGCTTATTCAATCCATATTGTTCATTCATAATATGTTGCTGGGTTAGTGTCATCTTCGCTTCGTTAGCGTAAGGTGAACCTGGCATCATCTTCATTAAGAAGAACGTTACCGTGGCTACGATAAACAAAGTGAGGATCATATAAAAAATACGTTTTAATAGGTATCTAGCCATATTAATTGCTCCCTCATTTTTCTTTTTATTTTATATTTTGTTTTTAATGTTGTTTTAATTATACCAAATGATTCAAAAATATCTAGGTAAATACTAAATAAAATTAAAAAAATAAGAGAAAAGCTTATACTTTTCTCTTATTTTTAATTTATTGAAGAAACTTTACTATGATTTTACTTGTAGTTAGGTGCTGCCTTGGTCATTTGTACATCATGTGGGTGAGATTCACGCAGACCGGCATTAGTAATTTGTACAAATTGAGCTTTTTCAATCAATTCAGGAATATTAGCTGCACCACAGTATCCCATACCTGAACGTAGACCACCATCAATTTGGAAAACAACATCGCTAACATCGCCCTTGTATTCTACACGAGCTTCAACACCTTCTGGCACTAACTTGTTAGCTTCGTTAACTCCACCTTGGAAGTAACGATCGCTTGAGCCGTGAGCTTGAGCCATAGCGCCCACAGAACCCATACCACGGTAACGCTTATACTTCTTACCGTTATCTTCAAAAATATCGCCAGGAGCTTCTGTAGTACCGCTAAGCATGCTTCCGAGCATTACAGCATTGCCACCTGCAGCAAGTGCTTTAACAACATCACCAGAATACTTAATACCACCGTCTGCAATAATTGGCTTGTGGTACTCACGAGCAGCAGTTACAGCATCATAAATAGCGGTAATTTGAGGAACACCAACACCTGCTACGATTCTAGTCGTACAAATTGAGCCAGGTCCAATGCCAACTTTAACAATATCAACGCCTGCATCAAACAATGCTCGAGTTGCATCCCCTGTAGCAACGTTACCAGCAATTAAAGTTTGCTTAGGGAAATGTTCACGGATTTCCTTAATCTTGCGCAAAACACCTGCTGAGTGACCGTGTGCAGTATCAATAACAATAGCATCTGCACCAGCTTCAAGCAAAGCTTCAGCTCTTTCAAAAGTATCGCTGGTTACGCCCACCGCTGCTGCACAAAGCAATCTATTTTGATCATCAACTGCAGCCTTGGTAGCATTGCTTGGTACCACTACGCTTTTAACATTGGCTACCTCGCTAGCTTGTGCTTGGATAGACATATTCTTATGTACAACGCCCAATCCACCTTGGAGAGCCATTGCAATAGCCATTGCACCTTCAGTAACGGTATCCATGCCGGCACTGATCAATGGAATATTTAATTTAATATTATCAGCCAATTTAGTACTTAAATCTACTTCATTTGGCAAAACATGACTTTCTGCTGGAATTAATAAAACATCATCAAAAGTTAAACCCTTTTTGGCAAATTTTGTATCCCAATTAGACATTTATGCTCTCCTTTTCTCATTCAAAAAAATTATTAGCTATACTTTACTAGCAGATTTACCATTTTTCAAGAAAAAATTAAAAAGCAGACTGAATTTTTTTCAGCCTGCTTTTAACTTAAGAGAGGAGTTTTTATTGTTTGGTTATTGTTGTTTATAGTTAGTTGGCAACATATGCACCTTTGAAGTTATAAGGAGCACCTGCACCATTGTAGATTACGTTTTTGACAGTTGGACGAACCATCCAAGCTTCTTCTGGGTGGTACAAAGGCGTTACGCCTTGAGTGGAAATGATTCTTTGTTCAGCCTTAACTAAATCATCCCAACGTTTGGTTTCACTAGGAGTTACTTTAGAATCAGCAACCAGCTTGTCGTAGGTTGGATCTGAGTACTTTTCCCAGTTTTGAGAGTTCTTAGATGTGTTCAAGTCTAAGAATGAAATTGGATCTGAGAAGTCTGCAGTCCAGCCCATTAAGAAGACATCGTAGTTGCCGCTTCCTGCATGGTTCAAGGCTGTCTTCTTAGGAATACTTTGTACTCTGACGTTTACACCCTTCAAGGTTGATTCAATAGTACTTTGCAAGTATTCACCAGCCTTCTTAGAAGCATCATCATCATAAGTCAAGATAGCAAAGTTGACACTCTTCTTGCCCAATTCCTGTTGAGCTTTCTTCCAGAATGCTTGAGCTTTACTCTTGTTAAAAGTATTGAACTGCTTGGTTGCTTCGCCTCTTACTAAGTCAGTGTAATCTTTGCCATTGACTTCAGTCATATTTTCAGGTGAAAGCGTGTCTGCTGGTTCTGCAGCACCACCAACTGAGTTAGCCAATTCTTTTCTATCGATAGCTAAAGAAATAGCTTTTCTGAAGTTCTCGTTGGTAAATGGTTTCTTCTTCATATTCATTTCTAAGTAGATAGTTGAAGAAGTCTTTCTAAGCGTGTAGCCCTTTTGATTCTTCAATTGCTTAGAAGCTTGTGGGCCAAGCAAAGCTGCATCTAGCTTGCCTGATTGATACAAATTGTAGTCAGTTGATGGGGTCTTTTGAACGCTGAAGTTGATAGTATCCAACTTAACGTTCTTCTTGTCCCAGTAATTCTTATTCTTAACAAGTTTCCAAGAAAGGTTTGAGCCCGTCCAACCTTTTTGGACGAATGGACCATTGTAAACCGTTGTCTTGGATGAGGTACCATAGCTCTTACCATATTGTTCAACCGCTTTTTGATTTTGTGGGAAGAATAATGGGAAGCCCATGAGCAACTTGAAGTAAGGAATACGTTTATCCAAAGTAACTACCAACTTATCCTTGCCTTCAGCTTTAACACCCAAAGTGTTAGGTTTCTTCTTTCCTGCTACAATTGCATCTGCATTCTTCATACCAGAGAACAAGTATGAATATTGCGAACCTGTGCTTGGGTCAACGGTTCTACGCCAAGAATATACAAAGTCTTGTGCAGTTACAGGATCACCGTTAGACCACTTATCATTATTGCGTAAGGTAAAAGTCCAAGTCTTACCATCCTTGCTAGTAGTCGTCTTAGTAGCTAAGCCAGGTTCAACTTTAGAATTTTTACCCAGGCGGTAGAGTCCTTCCATGGTATTGTTCAATTGGGTAAAACTTGTAGCATCAGTAACCTTAG
Source organism: Lactobacillus ultunensis DSM 16047 (assembly GCF_001436305.1). Taxonomy (GTDB): domain Bacteria; phylum Bacillota; class Bacilli; order Lactobacillales; family Lactobacillaceae; genus Lactobacillus; species Lactobacillus ultunensis. Next base: position 57,846 of record NZ_AZFO01000007.1, read on the forward strand.
ATAAGTCCATGCCTTCAATTTCTGTTTTATCCATCCAATTTAAAGTCTTTTTAGTACCACTAGATGAATTGCTACTATTATTGCCACAGGCAGCGAGTGCTGCACCAGCTAAAGTAACAACCCCTGCAGCCATCATTTTTTTAAATACTCGCATAACTTTTAACCTCCAAAGGTGCAAAAAAGAGTAGCTATAAATTAGCTACTCTTTTCTTGTCAATGTGCTATTGAATTAATTGCCAGATACGTAAGCTTCCTTGAAGTTGTAGTTCAAACCAGCACCGTTGTAAACGATACCCTTGATGTCTGGACGTACAAGCCAAGCTTCAGTCTTGTAGTAAAGTGGTGCGATACCTTCTTCACTAAGCAAGATCTTTTCTGCCTTTTCAAGATCATTCCAACGTTTAGTATTATCAGCAGTAGTCTTAGAATCAGCGATCAACTTATCGTATTGAGCGTTGCTCCACTTACCGTTGTTGTTAGCGTTCTTGCTGGTGAACAAGTCAACGAATGAAATTGGGTCGGCAAAGTCAGCTGACCAACCTGATACTACGATATCAAAGTTACCATTAGTTGAACGGTTCAAACGAGTCTTGAATGGAACGTTAGCTACTGAAACCTTCATGCCCTTCAAGTTTTCTTCTAATTGACTTTGAAGAGTTTCGGTAGTCTTTTGACCAGCGTCAGTATCATCTGAAAGGATGGTGAATGAAACGGTCTTAACGCCTAATTCCTTCAAAGCTTTTTGGTAAAGCTTCTTGGCATCAGCTGGGTTGTAAGAAGCACTTTCCTTATCGCCAACTACTGAAGCCCAATCCTTGCCATCGTGGTTAACAACGCCCTTAGCAGTCAAACTGTCAGCTGGAGTGTTGGCACCACCTAAAGCATTACCTAAAGCCTTTCTATTGATTGACATTGAGATAGCTTTACGCAAGTTTGCGTTTTGGAAAATCTTTCTCTTTTGGTTGAATTGAAGGTAGAATGTTGCAGCTGTGTCACGCAATGTGTAGCCTGCATTGTGCTTCAAGTTCTTAGTTTGTTGTGCATCTAAGACAGTTGCATCAAGCTTCTTTGATTGGTACAAATTGTAAGCAGTTGAAGGTGTCTTTTGAACGCTGTAATTAATTGCATCAAGCTTAACATTCTTCTTGTCCCAGTAATTCTTGTTCTTAACAAGCTTCCAAGAAAGGTTTGAACCTGTCCAACCCTTTTGTACGAATGGTCCGTTGAAAGCAGTAGTCTTGGATGAAGTACCATACTTAGAACCATTTGCTTCAACAACCTTTTGGTTTTGTGGGAAGAATAATGGGAAGCCCATTAACAACTTGAAGTAAGGAATACGTTTATCCAAAGTTACGACTAACTTGTCATCGCCTTCAGCCTTAATACCCAAGCTGTTAACTGGTGCCTTACCAGCAGAAATCTTAGTTGCGTTGTGAATACCTTCAAACAAGTAAGCATATTGTGAAGCAGTCTTTGGATTTACAGTTCTACGCCAAGAATATACGAAGTCCTTAGCAGTTAACTTATCACCGTTGGACCACTTAGAAGGACGTAATGTGAAAGTCCAAGTCTTACCATCTTTAGAAACCTTAGTACTGGTTGCCAAAGCATCTTCGACTTTGTTCTTATTGCCTAAACGATAAAGTCCTTCTTCAACGTTACCTAATTGGTTAAAACTAGTAACGTCAGTGGCTTTAGAAATATCCATAGTTGGAATTTCAGCTGAGTCCATCCAGTTGATGGTCTTCTTAGATGAACCTGACGAACTATTACTATTGCCACCGCATGCTGCTAGAGTGGAGCCAGCGATAAGTACTGTTGCTCCTGCGGCAAATAATTTTGTAAACTTCATATTATTGCCCCTCTCATTTATGAGAAAATTAATAAATTTCTTAAGTTGCTTATAAGCATATCCGGTCCTTATTAATTTTGCAAGCTTTTTCTAATAATAATTTTAATTTAGAGCAAAAAAACAAGCCTCAATGCTGTTACATCAAGGCTTATCAAATATTAAATTATCTTAAACATTCCATTCATCCATGAATTCTTTTACAAAAGCATGCATGTATTCTGTTCGCCGTTGAGCTTCTTTCTTAGCAGCAGGAGTATTCATTAAATTCGTTAAATGAAAAAGTTTCTCATAAAAGTGATTAATTGTTGTCTCTACATGATCACGATATTGATCATGGCTAACTAACCTTACTGGTTTTATTTCAGGATCATAGATCTTATTGCCATGTTTGCCACCATAAGTAAAAGCACGAGCAATTCCAATTGCCCCTAAGCTTTCCAAACGATCAGCATCCTGCACGTATTGTCCTGACAAAGGCAGATGGTAATGATGCTCGATATTAGCTGAAAAAGACATATGTTGGATAGTAAATAAAATGTCCCATACTTCTAAGTCATTAAAGCCAACTTGAGGCAATAATTCTTTAATCTCTTCTACTACCTTTTCAGGGTTAGCACAGATTTTTTCATCAATTGTGTCATGTAAATAACCTGCACTTTTAATAATCGCTACCACGCGACTATCTTCATGTGCTGACTCATGATCAGCTAGATACATCTTGCTGGCTAAATGAGCTACGCGTTCACCATGATAAAAATCATGGCCTGTTTTTTCATCTTTCAGGTGTTCTTTAGTAAATCGAATAACTGCTGCAATATCCATTATGCCATTGAGTCCCATGCTTCAACTGGGGTTGCTTCGCCTTCCCAGATTTTAACTAATTTATCTGGAACATATTGCTTCTTAACTACTACCTTGAAGAGATATTCGTTGAACCAGTCATCATCCATGACAAAGTAGCCTTTTTCACCAACTTTGCTACCCCATGAGTTTTCAATCTTCCATTGACGTGGCTTGCCATCAACTACATCAACACCAACTAAAGTCATCGCATGAGTTGAACCAGACGCACCAGTTTGCAGGCGTTCCTTCTTGTTTAATTTGGTTTCAATATTAAAAATTGTATCAGTTTGGTAAAGACCCTTAGATAAGAGACCCCTTTGACGATCGCTTTCTTTGCCTACATCACAGCCAAACCAGATAGTTTCACCAGCTTTAAGTTGTTTGATAGCAGCTTCCTTTAAGTTTTCAATCTTAGTGTTTAAGAAATGAACTGGCGTACCACCTTCCACATTATCTTCAAATGGCAAAGCATATAATTTATCAAACTCGTGATCTGGAGCATTAAACAGAACCACATAATCATCTAAATCATCAGTAAAGTAGTTGTGGAAGAAATCGAGTGGAGTAATATCTCCATCAAAATAATATTTGCCATCATCATCTTTAAATTCAAGATCAAATTTTTGTACTGGCTCACCAAAAGCAATAACTGCCATGCGGTATACTTCGCTCAAGAATTCTTGACGCTTCTTTTCAATCTCATCAGTTTTATTTTCTTGAGCAAGCTTACGCAAAAACAGACCATCTTCACGCAATTTCATATTTAAAGCACTATTAAAAGCGGAAGTATTATTGGCAGTAAAACTTTCATCTTGAGCATAAGTTGGTACTAAACCATATTTTCTAATCAAAGAAATAGCCATTGCCCATTGACCACCATCAGTGTCTGGGCCTTGCATATAAGTATGCACGGTACGGTCATCAAGGGGACGATCAGCTGTATTTAAGATATTATCAAAGAAAATATTAGCCCGTTCAACTCTATCCCAGAAGAAAAGATAGTTTTGAGAAAAGGTGAAGTTCTTGGCATTGTACTTTTTAGCAAAACCATGACGCAAGGTGTTCAACGCAGCGAATAACCAGCAACGACCAGATTGCTTTTGATCAGTTACATTATCTGTAGGGATTTCAATTGAAAAGGTCCGGTTTAATTTTCTAACGCCTTCATTGTTGAAACTAGCCTTTTGTACGCCGTTATTTACGACTGCGAGTTCCGCAACACGATTTTGAGGTTCTTTTTCATATTCTTGTTGGAATTTGGCAATTTCTGCCATTGTAAGTTCGTGTTTCATAGATTTTCCTTTCTCGATAAAATCATTCAATTCAGTTGCCATCATTTTAGCATTATTTTAGCTATGAAAAAAAGGACTTGTTTAGCCCTTCAATCAAAGCCGCTTCCCAGGTTTGAACTGGGGACCTCCTCCTTACCACGGCGGTGCTCTACCTATTGAGCTAAAGCGGCATCCATTCATCTCAACCTTACTAAAAATATCTTAATTTTACAATCGGCCATTATTTTTTGTCCACAAGATTAACTATTCTTTACTCTTCATCTTTTCAGACTGTATTATATTTCATATAATTATTTAGCTAAACCCATATTTAAATTATCTATATCAAACTTATCCAAATCAATTCTTTCTCCTAACCAATCTAAAAGGTCGGGATCCAATTTACTCTTAGGCGTATCATAATACTCTTGCAATTCATATACACCACCAATATCATCAATGATGCCATAGCCTTTTCCAGCAATAATTTGTGGATGTAACAAAGGTTGTTTAGATTGATAAACTTTTTCAATTTTAACATCAAATTGCCAATTATCCCCATAATCATAAACTAATAATAAGTTAGTATTTTGAGTAAAAAATGATACTTTAGCTTTTTCAGGATCAAGTGATTCATCATCAAAAGTCGAAATGCCAAAACGTTGATGACATTTTAAATTATATAGATCGTACATGTGTCCGAATTCTGCATTAAATATGTATAAAACCGTTTGCTCCAATTCAGCTACTGTACTATTACCACTAATAATAAATTGACGCCACATAACAGGTTTAAAATCACGTAGTTGGGCTTTAATTTCATAAGTCATATTATTTCTTGACTTATTTTCTAGTTTTAATTCAGCCAACGAATTTTCCTTAAATATATAATTATTATTCTTTTGCAATTCAACATGTAAATAATGGAGGTTTTCTGCTACTAGATTAGCATCTTTCTCAGTAATCAAACCTACCTCAGCCAAAAAACGATAAAATTCAATAAAGATCTTAATGAAATCCGTTAAAAGGTCACCATAATATTGTTCTTTTACGGTTTTCAACCAAATATAAGAAGTAGCTTCTGCTAAATTACTAGTAGGAAATAATATCTTCTTTTGCAATAAATAGTAATTTAAAAAGTCAGCTAAAAGTCCTGGTTCAATAGTATATGGATCTAATTTATCTTGTTGCATAAAATTCCAACATATTTTCAGATTATTTTTTCTAACTTCTTTTACTATTTTAGCATTACCTCTTTTTGCTTTTCCTTCGTATTGTTTCCATTTTAAAAGATCTTCAAATTCTGTTGTAGCAATAAAATGGCCTCGTGATGCTGGAATAGGAAAAGTTTCATTTACATTAAGTATTAGCTTAGTAAACATATTATTTCCAACTTCAAAGTTCAGCGTAGGAATAGCAGCAGAAGCAGTTACTAATTTTTTAACTTGTGAAGTCTTGGAATCAGCTAGATCTGTCAATTGCAAAAATACATTTATATTATTTTCTAACATGTCTTTAATACTTTTAAAGGCTTTAACATTAGTTGAACGATTATTATAAACAAAATTAATTTTATCAGTTTTAAAAATTTCAATTAGTTTATTTTGCTGTGTAGGTGTAATAAAAATAAAGTCTTTAACAACTCCTTGTATCACATCATGAAACTGCTTAATTTCTAAGTTAGTCAACAAAAGTGGCATTCCTGTTGCTTTCTCAACTAATAAATAATATTTTTTACCCTTAATATCAATTGTATCTACAGTCCACAACTGAAATAAACCATTAATTTTACTTTTAGGCTTGTTATCCTTTATTTCCTTTGTTAAGGATCGCCCATATTGAATTTGAAGCATAATCTTTATCCTCGTTAAACTATTACTTTATTTTTGACTTCATTTAATCAGATATATATCAATAATGCAAAACCTCCATTTTCAAATTAACACCAAAATTATAGTAATTAAACTACTAAAAATTTTCCTTATTAATTGATCTCTATGCAACTAAAAATATGTCAGAATAGCTATCAAAGTATAAAAGAGGATATTTTCTAAAGAATCGCTTAAGAAATATTATTTTTATAGGAAATTAGTGACATAGTGTCATCTAATATGTAAACTTATAAGCATAATAATTAAATAAAGAAAGGAGGAAATCCAATGGTTAAGGATAAGCATGGCTTAAAAGATAAAATTAAAGAAACTGAAGGCAAGCTTACAAATGATAAGTTGCGTGAAGCTGAAGGTAAGGCTCAAGTAGCTAAAGGTAAAACTAAAGCTAAAATCAATAAATCTGCCGAAGACATAAAAAGGAAAGGATGATCCAAAATGTTACATTGGTTATGGGTACTAATTATTGGAGGTATTATTGGATTAATTGCTGGTGCAATTACAGGACATGGTCACTCAATGAATTGGTTTGTGAACATCATTGCTGGACTTATAGGTTCTTCATTAGGGCAAGCTATCTTTGGCGAATGGGGTCCTCAGGTTGCAGAAATGGCTATAGTTCCTTCAATTTTAGGTGCTATAATTTTAGTAGTGGTAGTGTCATTTATTTTACGAATGATAAGACCGAACGCCGATGAAACTTAAAAATTGTTTATCAAAATAAGCCATAAAATTTTTAATGAGGATCAAAATGCTATTACAGTATTTTGATCCTTTTTGTACTCAGGTTAAGTTGATTGTAAACGACAAAAACTAAAGTATCTTAAACCCCTTGCATTGAGATGAGGTTACTTACATATTTGAAATTTACCTGTACTGCTTTTTTATGGCAAGCAGAAATCCAAAAGATATATAAACAGAAAATACCACCCTAGAACAACTAGGATGGCTCTTCAATATACTTGAGTATTTGACATTGCAGCGCTTATACAGTTATCTTCACTTCCCTCCACGCCAAAAAAGCACCAGGCCTTCTCGGTCTGATGCTTTCTGGTTTCTATTCGGTTTTTTTCGGCTCTATCTTGCTATTACTTTCCCGCTTTCTTAATCCATACGTTGTAGTGATTATGTACGCGGTCGATGCCGGTAATCTTGTAGCCCTTTGGCAGCTTGCTCTTAGCGAGCTTGCTTACGCTACCCGTGATTCTGGTGCGTTTTACAATCTTACCGTCTTTAGTGATGTACAAGACGTCCTTCGTTCTTGGAGCGCGCTTGTTGCCTGGCTGACCGGACTTGATTACCCAAACGTCCAAGTGCTTGGCTACCTTCTTTACCTTGCCGGTTACCTTGTAGCCTTTAGGCATCTTGTCCTTGTCCTGAGCGAGCTTGAACAGCTTCTCCAGACTCTGGTAGCCCTTGCCGACTGAAATGTAGGCCTTCTTGACAATGCGTCCGCTCTTGCCAATGTAAATAACAAGCTTCTGATGAACTCCCGCTCTAGCTGGAATTTCAACGTCGTGATCATTGTTGTTGGTGTCGACAGTCGTATTGTCGCTAGTGCCCGCAACCGTATTGCCGGCCGCACCGTTAGTATTGTCGGCAGTGACGCTTGTCTTGCCTGGAACAGTCGTCTCTGCGCCTGTTGCCTCACCGGCTGCGGTAGTTGATCCGTTAGGAACAGTTGCAGTTGGCACGGTAATATCGCCGCTGCCGCTATTGCCTGCAGATGGAACTGCTGGGCTGGCTGGTTCGTTAGCGACCGGAATATTTGCGCTATTTTCGACTGGAGCGTTTGGCACGTTGCCGGTTGGAACACTTGCGCCTGGGGTAAGCAGGCTGTTGTCTGGCTTGAAGAACAGGCTGTCGCCATTATTAGCAGAACCCGTATCCTTGGCTGGCACGTGGATAACCGTTGGCACAATTACGTGCGTACCGTCTGGGTAGTCGACTTCAACTTGGACTGGATGATCTCCTGGTGTCATGTTTTGTGGATTTACGCCAGCTGGGAATCTGACCAAAGTACCACTTGGCAAAGAACTTGGATCGATTGCTGGTGTTGGATTATCCGGATCGTTCAAGTCACCTGGCAAGCCTAAACCATCTGGATCATACGTAATTGGTAATGGAGCTGGTGTGTAATCATCAGCCATGCTGGTTACGTGAACTGTAGCCAAGACAATGCTTTCTGAGCCGTCTGCGTAGGTTACCTTGACTTGACTAGTCTTGTAGCCCTTCGTTCTCAAAGCTGTCCGAGCAAAGTTTGGATCTACCCAACTATAACTAGTACCAGCTGGAACGGTTTCTGCATCTGGGAAGCCCACTGCTACACGAGCATCTGCGTCATTCAATGTTCTGTAGTTGCTCTTTTGTCTTTCCAGACTCTTGCCGAATGGGTGATAGCCAGCAGCTGTTACTTGTCCTTCACCTGGAACCGGTGCTGGATTGCCATCAGGTGTAACGGTTACAGTCACCGGTACGAGCTTGCTTGAGCCATCGCCGTAGTTAACCTGGACTATGCCAGACTTGGTACCAACAGTTGAAATGTCTGGTTCACCGCCTGTTGCCCAGCTGTAGCTAGCACCTTCTCTTGCTAATGGAGAATCTGGATCGTCTGCGCCGATAATTCCCTTCTTAGGATCTGGCAATGGATCACCAGCCTTGGCATAGATATCTTGACCAATTGGAGCTTCATGACCGGCATCCAGATTTTGACTAGCACTGACTACGTGGATTACCGTAGCTACGCTCTTGTCGTAATCGGTACCAACAATATGTACCAAGACCGGTACATCGCCAGTTTGATCGATCTTATTGCTGCCGTCAGTTGGCAAAGCGCCTACGAAGCTGTAAACCGCATCGCTTGGCATGTTGGCAGTATTCTGTACTCCCCGCTTAGCATTATCGCTGTTGTTGACAAAGACATCACCATAGTTGACGTTGATAATCTTAGCTACCGGATTGTTGGTTTGCGGATTATTCTCTGGATGACCAACAATGACGCTAACTGCAACAGTATCGACAGAATTATCACGGTAGGTAACCTTGACTAAGCCTGGAACAGTCGTATCTGCTTGTGAAATGTCAACTGGCGTTGCCCAGGCATAGACTGCATCTGCTGGCAATTGAATGGTATTGCTGATGCCGTCCTTAGCACGGTTGCTACCGCTTAATGGCTCGCTGGATGGCTCGCCAATCGTAATGCTTTGACCAAGTGGCGTGTACTTGTCGGCCAACGGCTTGACATTAACGTGAACCATTACCGTACCAGCACTGTTGTCAGGGTAGGATACTTGAACTTCGCCGCTCTTCAAGCCCTTGCTGCTGGTATCTGGAGTGACAACCCAGCTGTAATGAGTGTTATCAGGCATATCGCCGTTGTCACTTACAGCTTCTTGGGCATCGCTTGTTCCTAAACTGTCGCCCACGTATCTGGTAATCAGGCCGCCAGTTGGGATCATTACATCAGCCAAACGCTGGTTTGGACTGCTTACTACCAAGCTAGTAGCTAAAATCTTGGTTGAGTTGTCCTTGAAAGTGATCTTGATGTTTTCACCGTAAGTACCGGCTGCTTGAGCTGTATAGCTTGGTGCCTTTGGATCAGCTGACGTGCCAGCTGCGTTCAAGTTGACTGGTGAAACAAAGTCGATCTTAGTCAATTCATCATCTGGGATTGGGCTTTCAAGACCTTGTTTAGCAGTTACGCTGCCGCCGACAGTCGTAGTAATTGCCTTAGCAGTCAAGTTATCGTATTTAGAAGCAAGGTCCTTAACATCAACCATCACAGTGACAGTATCAGTTGAATTATCTCCGTACTTGATCAATACCTGACCGCTCTTTAAGCCTGTAGACTTTAAGACATTTTCACCAAAGTGTGAGTCTGCCCACTCATATTGAATTGGGTTTGCACCAGGAACACTTGCTGGATTGTCGTTCGTAAAGAAGCTATGCTGACTGTTAAGCTTCTCCAAAACTTCAGGGATAGTCAATTGGGCATTGGCATCCTTGTATTCAGTAATCGTACCGCCAGTTGGGTTAAGAAGGTCGCTGGCAAGAGTTCGACCGCTTTCACTTGAATTAGCAACGTGGACCATAATGGCTACGGTATTAGCACTGCCATCTTGGTAAGCCACCTTTACATTGGCTGGGATATCAGCTTCACGGCTGACATCTGGAGCCGCACCAACCCAACTGTAAGTAGTGCCAGCTGGCATAGTTGCGACATTAGCGATACCATTTTGGGCCTTTACCTTATGAGCTGGGTCGCCTACTGTCGTAGTAATATCCTGACCAGTTGCTGGATGCAATTCAGCCTCAGTTTGGCTAGCAGTTACATGCACGGCAATTGGCACATCAGTGTGAGAACGATCGCCATATGTTACTCTAACGATTGCACCCTTAGTGCCGGCTGTGGCCAAAATATTATTGTCGACATATTGCCAGCTAAACGTTGCGTCGCCAGGCAGCTTGTCAGCTGCGCTAGAATCAGCAGTATTGGCGATAGCAAGCTTAGCATCACCAATATCATTTGGATGAGCAGTATCTACTTGCTTATAGAGATCCTTGCCTTGTGGAGTGTATCTTGAAGCTTCGCTTGGTACGGTTGGGTGATCCTCTTCAGTTGATCTACCATTGACATGGATTACTACACTGGCACTGTTGGAAGTATTGTCACTGTATTTCACATTAACGATACCAACCAATCTTGTGCCTGGATGTGAAGTATCAATCCGAGGAGTAGCACTCCAGCTATAGTCTATACCAGTTGGCATCTCAGCATGGTTAGTAATACCAGCTTCAGCACGGTCAGCACCGTGAGTTGGGTCCAAAGCAGTGTTTGGAGCTACCCAGATCTCACCACCAGCTGGGGTAAAGATTTCATTCATCTTCGGAATATGGTCGATTACATGAACTACCGCAGGAATGGTGTCTTTTGAACCGTCACTATAAGCTACCTGAACATTACCAACTACATTGCCGACACTTGAAATATCAACTGGGGTTACCCAGCTGAATACCGTATTCCGTGGCAAGTTGTTTGGAATATTAATTACTGGAGCTGTACCTAAATGATAAAGTCTAGTAGTTGCATCCTGAATTACAGCATTGTTAATGCTACCGTTAACCAGATTGCCGCTAATTGGAGTATTGCTCTTCACTACAGTAACAGTATTAGAACTTAACAGATCATGGAATTGGTGAGCTAGATCATTCTTCAGGTCTAAAGTCGTTTGTACCCATTGCTCGCCATCTGCTGCTCCAGCCTTCTTGTAGCTGATCTTAATCCAAACTTGCTTAGAGCCAGTATTCGTGCCTCTTGGCAAAACAGTATTGCTTGTTGTTAAAGGACTGCCGCCTTCACTTGCATACCAAGCATATTCAGCACCATATGGAGTTAAAGCTGCATTGTTGCCAATTGCATCCTTAGCTTGCTCAGCCGTTGGCAAAGTACTTTGTTGAACCGACTGGTGTTCGCTAGCAGCTACACCACCAGTTACGTGAACTGCTACATCTTTGGTAAGAGTTGAAGTCAAACCATGACTATCAGTAAAGGTAATCGTTACTGGTCTGGTTTCATCCTTCTTACCTTCACCGTTTAAACCAGTAGCCGTTACATCCGGTGCAGTTGCCCATGCGTATGAAACAGTTACACCCGCACTTGCTGGAATATTATTGGTAAAGCCTGCGCCTGGTGCATAGCTGGTGCTTGGTGCGTTAACGTGAGTTACAACACCAGTACCGTTAGCAGTTATATCATCACCATAAACATCGCTGGCACGATTAATAGTTAATGGTGCTTTGACATATTGGTAGCTGCCGTCATGATAGTCGATTTCAACATAAATATCGTTGTTAGCAATTGACTTGCCTTGAGCATCAAGAGCTGCTGGCTGGCTAAAGTCGGTAAAGGCATCTGCCGTACTATGAGTTGGAGTGCCAGTACCGGTGTACTTAACCCATCTGTAGGTAGCTCCTGGAACAAGCGTATTCACAGCATCAGCATTCTTCACGCCTTCCTTAGCATCCGGTGCTGAAGTTGCAACTGCGTAAGTCTTTGCTTGACCTACACCACCAGTTACTTTGATTGGAACCGTAGCTGTAGAGTAGATAAATGAACCATCTTCAAGTTCGATCTTAGCATATGCTTCATTAACTGTCTTAACACCATCAACTAAACCACTGTCATCTAATACATTTGAACTTGTACTGTTTATATCAGTGTAAGTATTACCACTCTTAGTTGCCCAGCCAACAAACTTCCAGCCATTCAGTGCACCAGTATTATTAGTATTTTCTGTTAAAGTAGTACTACCTTCCTTAACAGTTAACATACCTCTATTAACACCTACATTGAACAATTTTTCATTAGCATGAGCTGTTACTGGATTGCTGGTATTTGCTAATTGAACATTACCAATTCCACCGTTTCTTTCAGAATCATTTCTGATCTTCAAATTCAGCGTAATGTCTTGGCTAGTGCCATCGCCATAGTCGACTTTTACCTTTACTGGCACTGCGGCCCAATTGCCAGAAGCATCTTTTGTGCCATTCATCCAGTCTACAGTATCGCCTGCTCTGTGACCATGAACATCTACATTATAAGTCCATATATAAGTGATCTTATTATGAGCAGCGTTGTCAAATTGACTTAATCCGTCATCTGGTGCAGTAGCATTCTTAATTGCTGTCTTATGGTTGACATCTTCTACAATCATCGCATTTGGTGCTGTATTAGTCGTCTGCTTGTCAAACGTTACGTCTTCACCTATTGCACCGATTACCTTCAAGCTTGTTGCTGGAGTGTAAAGAACACCGCCATCGCTAAACTGGATTTTGGCATAAATCTGACCAGATCCAACGACATATTTTTCACCGTTGCTGTCTAAGCCATTATCCTTCAAGTCATTAGTCAAAGTACTACTATCAAGAGCATTATAAGTATTTCCACTCTTAGTAGCCCAACCGACTACATTCCAGCCACTCTTAGCTACTTCATTACCTTGATTATCTTTTATTGTAATAGCATCCTTGCCTTGACTATTAGCTAATTCAGCTGTTGCGTTAGCATGAACCCTTACAGTATTATCATGAGCAATAGTAATGCCACTATTTGGATCAATACTTGAAGTTGTACTCAAAATAGTTAAAGTTAATGGATTACCATCAGCATTTTTAGTCACTACCTGCTCTGTTTGATCTGCTCCATCTTTATAATGAATTGTTAATTGAATGTTTCTTGCTTGAGCTTGACCATCGTTATTAAGAGTCGGCTTAGTCCAATCGATAGCACTAGTAGTACCATCACTATTCAAGAATTTCCAATCAATTTGATCAATATCAAATTGACCTATACCATCACCACTTGGAGCAGTATCTGTATTACTAATAACTGTGTTTAGATTTTTATCTAGCTTAGTCATCGCATCTGGTGCAGTATTAGTATCCTGTCTCTCAAATATTACATCTTGAGCTACTGCTCCAATAACTTTAATAGGTAGAGCTTGTGGTGAATACATATACGATCCGTCTGCAAACTTAATTTTGGCATAAAAATCTTGAACTGTTTTTACGCCCTCAGGAGATAAACCTCCGTCATCAGACACATTTCTAGTTGTACTACCTACAAAATCAATATAGGAATTACCATTCTTGGCTGCCCAATTCATAAACGTCCAATCGGTATCTTCCTGCAAAACATGATCATGATCTGTAATTTCTAATTTGCCTGCAGAATCCACTTTTTGAATATTTTCATTAACATGTGCATAAACTGGGTTTAAATTAGCATCTTTTACATTAACATTTCCATCAAAACTTTTTGCATCGCTTCTAACTTCGTAGTCAACAAGTACTGACTGTGTAGTATTATCACCATATTTAATGATGACATATGCACTCTTCTTTTGATTTCCATTACGATCAGACGGATCGGAACTCTCACTCCAAGTAACATCAGGGGTTCCACTACCATCTTCATTTTCAGCCCATTTATATGTTATGGGCTCACTTTCTGGCCGGTCTCCACTATAATGGTAACCAAATTGATCCAGGTCACTTGTATTGCTAATTGCATTCTTAGCATCTGGTAAATTATCACCATTATTAACAACTACTGAACTGCTAGTATTTTTCTTACCACCAATAATATGAACAGTGACATTTGAATACAAAACGGATGAACCATCCTTATAATTCACCTTGATATCAGCTGATTGGGTATCATTAACAGCAGTAAAATCTAATTGATGGGGATCAACCCATGTAATATTCTTAATTACCGAGCTTGAATCAGGTATCGTGACATTAGTAGTATCACTAAGTTGAACTATATCTTTAATCTTTCTAGGATCTACAAAATCAGCGATTTGGCTTTCAACTGGCTCTTGCTCATCACTTACTGTATGAACAGTAATAGAGTTAACTGTCTGTACCTTATATTTAGAAGCATCAGCTGCAATATAAACAGTTACTGGTACTATTTGAGTTGCTCCTTGAGCATAGGTAATCTTAACACCAACGGATACTGGAGTTAGATTATTTTCCGGGTTGCCATCTACCATTGCACTAGCATCATTATTATTAGGATCATATTTTAAATCTTCATTTTTAAGCGATTGTCCATCACTCTTTACAAATTCAAACGTACTAGCCTTATCAATAGATCCACTTTCACCGCTCAGCTCACTAGCATTCTGAATAGCTTGCTTTGCTTTATCCGCATTTAGCTCACTAACACTAGCCTCACCAGTAGTTCCTTCAACTTTAACTATTGTAGGATTACCAGCATAGCCACTATGAACAGTCAATTTTACTGGCAGAAGATAATCCGGTGTACCATCGTCAAACTGAATCTTAACGTAAGCTTCGACTGATTTCTTACCGTTGTCGGAGGCAACATCATCTCTCGGACCATTACTTAAAGTGGTAACATGTTCACCGTTTTCTACATCTCTACCTGCATTAGGAATATTAAGATCCGTACCATCAATCCACTCTACTCCATTTACATGAAAAGTAGGATTAAAATGACCATTTGAATCAAGAATACTTTCACCATTAAACTTAACAAGTTTTTTTGCATCATCTACTGTTAGTTTCTGACCATAAGATACTTCTCTTTCAGCCGTAGTGAAATGATTTTCTTCATACTGATAATTAACTTCTATAGTACCTATTCTCATAGTTCCCGTAGGGGTATCACCACTATAACTACCTGTATAGTGCCAACCACTCATAGCAATAGGAGTAGTTTCGTACCGACCAGTAGGTCGGCCGCTAGCAGTGTCGATGTTTAATGGTGTATATTGTGACCTAACTTGTGCAATGTCAGCACCATTATCTTTATTAATATAGCGAGTACGGACAATACCAACTTCAGTAGGACTCATCCCTCCCGTAAACATCTGCTCAGTAAAACCCCAGACCTTAGTCTTGCCGTCTGGAATTGTAGCAGGTTTCAATTGATAATGGAGGGCACTATCAGTATAGGGATATATACCTACACCCCTATACATAGGTTGACCAGATCTGTTAGTTGCGGGTCTCTCATGACCTGGGTGATCTGGATCTGGCTCCATTACTTCGTGTTGAGTAGATATATCAGCTGTTGGCGAAGTACTTAAATCCTTAAAGTGATCACCAGAACTCCATTGCATAGCAGCTATTTTCGTACCAAACTTTGGTGTAAGAGCAACTGTAAGTTTATTATTCACCAGATAGCCACCACCGTGACCATCTGCATACACGGTAATACCATCATCATCATCAAGCATTGTATCTAGATTCCAATAAATGCCTCTAAAATTGTAATCAGTACCACTATGATTTGTTATATAAAAAGTATGATCCATTGCACCATCTGAAGCAGCATCATACACTTCTGTCATAGTAACTTTACCGTCAGATGTTAATTTCCACTGACGTGCAACTTCTGTATTGATGAGACTATTTGTACGCGTTTCAGTACTATATAGTGGGTTTTGATGTATATAAACCGTCGGGGTACCTAAAAAATCGGTGTAAGAACTTTCAGGATTTTCAGAATCTCCCATCTGACCAGCACTAGTGCTTACATTACCACCAGAAAAACTAAATGTATGTGCCTTACCATCTGCATCAATAAGTTGCCCCCACCAGATTGGTAAACTATTTACATGATCGCGTGCTCCAGTATCAGCTCCGCCGACATCAGTCTTAACAGTAAACTTTCTAGGAGTCCCATCCTCTTCAAGAACTTGGGCATTATTAGAAATTTTATCAGCCAAAGAATTCGGTATGACTGCCAATCGCCGCCATACAGTAGTATCATTTAGTTCCGGTGCCTCACCGTCTACAGGATTAGGACTACTAGTAATACCACCATTAACAGACCCTAATCCCCTATTGGAAGAACTTTCAGGCATAGCCGGAAGCATCATACCGAACAATCTGCTAAGGTCTTCTG
>NZ_AZFO01000070.1 GCF_001436305.1 Lactobacillus ultunensis DSM 16047
CAGAAGACCTTAGCAGATTGTTCGGCACCATGTTATTTAGTAATCCTACCGGCAATGGGGGATATACTGATACTAGCAAGTGGGGATGTCTGGATATGGATAACTGGCATGCTACAGTAAATGGTAATTATTTAGATATTGACAAATATTTCCCAGCTATTGACAGGGGAACAGATCCACATGGGAGCCTTAATTTAGGAGATAATAGCAATAAGCGAAATACAAATATTATTATTCCTAATGCGGATGATTTTGCAGCTCATCATACTGCAGACAATCTAAGTGGTACTTGGAGGAGTGGTTTACAGACTCGTATTAGTTCTACTGTTACTGAGAAAATTATAAATGAACTTAACCCATACTCCATTGCTTTTTCTAAAACTGGTAATAATCAAAATACTATATTGAAAGATAATTACAATGGTGGTAATTATGGTGCATTTGCGGCTAATCGTCATTCAATCAGTAATTTAACGAATTTTGATGGTACTAATCTTGATGTCAGCAATATTCATGATTTTGGTGGAATGTTCATAAATGACAGTAAGTTAAATGATGATAGCTTAAAAACTATAAAAGGTTGGGATGTGTCTAACAGAGAAACTCTGTCTATAGGTAATAGCTTTTTTGGTATGTTCGCAGGTGATACCAGCTTACATGATCTGACTCCCTTGAAGATTTGGAAGATTGGTAAGAACTCAAGAGGAAGTGATGATACCACACCTATAAATGTCGCTTCGATGTTTAATTTTGGACCAAATGATGGAAAAACTATATATGCTGATATATCAAAGTGGAATTTAAAATCTGTTAAGAATCTTGTTGATGGAATGGATATTTCAGGCATGTATGAGATGTTTGATGACAGTTCTAATCATGCCATTCGAGTAAACGTTGAAAATATGCCAAATTGGGAGTGGACAAAAGAGACATTGGATGGTAGTGCTTGGGGAGTACCAAGTATTAATAATGAAAGTATATTTTCTCATCCAGCTTCTAAAAATTTAATTTTCTTAGTGCATAGCGCTCCTTTATCACCATCAATTCCTCCTGTTTTAAGTCCTGAACCCGAAAATACAATAAAGATAGGAACGGTAACTACTAATTCGCCAGTTTTTGTAAGTGATATGAATGATATTATTGATCCTGTTACTAATGACCGTTATTCCGTTGAAAGTGGAGAGTGGTATGGAGTACAGGATGGAAAAGCTGTAGGTCTCGCATTAGCATATGCTCGCGATATTTTAAGAACTAAAATTGTGAATTGGCATAGGAACAATACTTTACAAGATAAGGAATTATTAATTGATCAATCTGATCAAAATGACGCAATAGCAACATTAAATGCAAATCTAGAAAAACAAGAAATTGATGGTGGGTTAATTAATACTCCTGTAAATAGTGATCCAGCAATATATGCAGGTATTAAAGCTAGGTCTGAGAGAGATACACAAACCTTGTCTCAACTGGGTTCTGAAGCTTATGAATGGCAGCTAGAAAATATAACATCTTCAGGTTCAGTTATACCTTCAAGTTCAGCTACAAAGAAAGATGGAACACTTGAGTATACGGGGAAAGTTAAATCTAAATTTGATCCTGAAAAGTCAGTAGAGGTAAAGGTTACTGTACGTGTTACTGGTGGTCGTGAAAAATTAGTTTCAAAGAAGGCTAGTGAGGTAGGGTCTATTGATAATAATGGATTAAACGACTGGGCCAAGGCTACAATTGCAAATGCAGGATCCTTAGAGAGTCGAACAAATCATACTGATAGTTGGTTTGCTGATAATACTTTTCAATGGGTAAAAGAGAATCCTAGTGGTAGTTTTAATATAAATGGATCAAATTATAGTGTTATTGGGTCAATAGATGAACTGTTAGAGAGTATTAATAGTAGTAATCCTGATTTTGAAGTTGGTACTCCATCCACCTATAGTACTTATAGTGAAAATCCAGTTTCTATAAATGGTAGAAACTATAACAATGTCAAAAAAGGGTATGTTATGATAACCTACCATAAACCGAATGTAGCAGATTCAGAACATCCAATTGTTTATAGTCGCCAAATAGT
This sequence comes from Lactobacillus ultunensis DSM 16047, assembly GCF_001436305.1. Classification (GTDB taxonomy): domain Bacteria; phylum Bacillota; class Bacilli; order Lactobacillales; family Lactobacillaceae; genus Lactobacillus; species Lactobacillus ultunensis. The sequence continues at coordinate 2,069 of NZ_AZFO01000070.1, forward strand.
AGAGGTACCGGTACAAATAGCAACTGATGCCGACAACAACACG
>NZ_AZFO01000071.1 GCF_001436305.1 Lactobacillus ultunensis DSM 16047
ATTAATAAAGTCGCTTCGAGGGAAGCGGCAGGGCTTGAATAAAAGACCAGAGCGAAGAAAAATTCAAGAAAACGAAAAAAGTACTTGCAAAAGGGTCGACAAGCTGGTAACATATTTAAATGTCGTCAGGCGGAAGGCAAAGAGCTGAAGCCGGGGCGGCGAGAACAAATTCAAAAAAGTTCTTGACAGGAGCTTGAGGGTTTGATAAAATTAAGGAGCTGTCCGGTGCGTCAAGCGCCGGGCGGAGGTAGTACTTTGAAAACTGAACAAAGTTTCGCTAAAAGTGTGCGGGTGTAAAAACCCAAACAAAAAGCGAAGTCAATTCGCAAGCAATAAATTTGAGACAAAGATCTTAAATATCGAAATGAAGTCATTTCAAACTTTTTAAAATGAGAGTTTGATCCTGGCTCAGGACGAACGCTGGCGGCGTGCCTAATACATGCAAGTCGAGCGAGCGGAACCAGCAGATCTGCTTCGGCAGTGACGCTGGGAAAGCGAGCGGCGGATGGGTGAGTAACACGTGGGGAACCTGCCCCAAAGTCTGGGATACCACTTGGAAACAGGTGCTAATACCGGATAAGAAAGCAGATCGCATGATCAGCTTTTAAAAGGCGGCGTAAGCTGTCGCTATGGGATGGCCCCGCGGTGCATTAGCTAGTTGGTAGAGTAACGGCCTACCAAGGCAATGATGCATAGCCGAGTTGAGAGACTGATCGGCCACATTGGGACTGAGACACGGCCCAAACTCCTACGGGAGGCAGCAGTAGGGAATCTTCCACAATGGACGCAAGTCTGATGGAGCAACGCCGCGTGAGTGAAGAAGGTTTTCGGATCGTAAAGCTCTGTTGTTGGTGAAGAAGGATAGAGGTAGTAACTGGCCTTTATTTGACGGTAATCAACCAGAAAGTCACGGCTAACTACGTGCCAGCAGCCGCGGTAATACGTAGGTGGCAAGCGTTGTCCGGATTTATTGGGCGTAAAGCGAGCGCAGGCGGAAAAATAAGTCTAATGTGAAAGCCCTCGGCTTAACCGAGGAACTGCATCGGAAACTGTTTTTCTTGAGTGCAGAAGAGGAGAGTGGAACTCCATGTGTAGCGGTGGAATGCGTAGATATATGGAAGAACACCAGTGGCGAAGGCGGCTCTCTGGTCTGCAACTGACGCTGAGGCTCGAAAGCATGGGTAGCGAACAGGATTAGATACCCTGGTAGTCCATGCCGTAAACGATGAGTGCTAAGTGTTGGGAGGTTTCCGCCTCTCAGTGCTGCAGCTAACGCATTAAGCACTCCGCCTGGGGAGTACGACCGCAAGGTTGAAACTCAAAGGAATTGACGGGGGCCCGCACAAGCGGTGGAGCATGTGGTTTAATTCGAAGCAACGCGAAGAACCTTACCAGGTCTTGACATCTAGTGCCATCTTCAGAGATGAAGAGTTCCCTTCGGGGACGCTAAGACAGGTGGTGCATGGCTGTCGTCAGCTCGTGTCGTGAGATGTTGGGTTAAGTCCCGCAACGAGCGCAACCCTTGTTATTAGTTGCCAGCATTAAGTTGGGCACTCTAATGAGACTGCCGGTGACAAACCGGAGGAAGGTGGGGATGACGTCAAGTCATCATGCCCCTTATGACCTGGGCTACACACGTGCTACAATGGGCAGTACAACGAGAAGCGAGCCTGCGAAGGCAAGCGAATCTCTGAAAGCTGTTCTCAGTTCGGACTGCAGTCTGCAACTCGACTGCACGAAGCTGGAATCGCTAGTAATCGCGGATCAGCACGCCGCGGTGAATACGTTCCCGGGCCTTGTACACACCGCCCGTCACACCATGGGAGTCTGCAACGCCCAAAGCCGGTGGCCTAACCGAAAGGAAGGAGCCGTCTAAGGCAGGGCAGATGACTGGGGTGAAGTCGTAACAAGGTAGCCGTAGGAGAACCTGCGGCTGGATCACCTCCTTTCTAAGGAAGCGAAGGATGCGGAGAGCAGGAATGCTAAGAGAAGCATCCAGAGCAAGCGGAAGCACACTGAGAAACTTTGTTTAGTTTTGAGGGTAGTACCTCAAAGA
>NZ_AZFO01000072.1 GCF_001436305.1 Lactobacillus ultunensis DSM 16047
CATTAATATAAAAGACCCAATGCCAAGATAAGTGTTGGACAATAAAACCACCTAAAAGTGGTGCAATAACTGAGGCCACTCCCCAGAAACCGGAATTAAGGCCCAACATTTTTGCTCTCTTCTGCAAGGTGTACAAGTCAGCAATAATTGTAATAGCTACTGGCTGAACAGCCCCTGAGCCTAGACCCTGAATAACTCTAAACACAATCAATTCAATCATATTTTGTGCTAAGCCACAAAGAGACGATCCAATGACAAATAATGCAATTCCAAACAAAAAAACTGGCTTCCGCCCAATGCTATCCGCCAATTTTCCATATAAAGGAGTTGAGACAGCCGTCATTAACAGGAAGATTGATACAACCCAGTTCATAATTTCTAATCCATTCAGATCAGAAACTATTGTTGGCATTGCAGTAGAAACAATTGTCCCCTCAATAGCGGTCATAAAAGTTGTCATAAAAATCGCAAGCGTGACTACAGGCACGTTTGTTTTTTTCATTTATTACCCCTCTTTATTTATTATTGATGATCTTTAATATAATCAAGTAAATCTTGAGTTTTATCGGTTTTTTCCCATGGTAAATCGACGTCAGTTCTACCAAAGTGACCATAAGCGGCAGTTTGCTCATAAATAGGACGACGCAAGTTAAGCATCTTGATGATACCAGCTGGACGAAGGTCAAATACGTGACGAACTGCATCAGTTAAGAGATCATCATCAACCTTACCTGTACCAGCAGTATCAATCATGATAGATACTGGGTGAGCAACACCAATAGCGTAAGCTAATTGCACTTCGCAACGATATGCAAGACCAGCTGCAACGATATTTTTAGCCACATAACGGGCAGCATAGCTGGCACTACGGTCAACCTTTGTTGGGTCCTTACCTGAGAAAGCACCACCACCGTGACGAGCATAACCGCCATACGTATCAACAATGATCTTACGGCCAGTTAAACCTGAGTCACCTTTTGGTCCACCGATAACGAAACGACCAGATGGGTTGATCAAAAATTTAGTTTGGTCATCCAAGTATTTAGCTGGAATAACTTCCCTAATAACTAAGTCAATCATAGCACGACGAATTTCTTCATTAGAAACTTCGGCATCAGTTTGAGTAGAAATAACTACAGTATCCACACGAAGTGGCTTATTGTTTTCATCATATTCAACTGTAACTTGGGCCTTAGCATCTGGACGAAGCCAGTCCAAAGTATGATCTTTTCTAAGCGCAGCTACACGTCTCATCAAACGGTGAGCAAGTGAGATTGGTAAAGGCATTAATTCTGGGGTTTCCTTAATTGCAAAACCAAACATCAAGCCTTGGTCACCAGCACCAATTTGATCTAATTCATCCTTGTCAGACTTATTTTCTCTAGTTTCAAGTGAGTGGTCAACACCACCAGCGATATCAGGTGATTGTTCATCAATATCCACCATTACGGCACAATTGTTGCCGTCGAAACCTAATTCAGGACGATCATAACCAATTCTTAAGATGGTTTTACGTACGACATTTTGAATATCAACGTAAGCATTGGTAGAGATTTCACCAAATACAAAAACCATACCTGTAGTTACGATCGTTTCACATGCTACGTGTGAATTAGGATCTTTTTCAAGCATTGCATCCAAAATCGCGTCAGAAATTTGATCAGCAACTTTATCTGGGTGCCCTTCAGAAACTGATTCTGAAGTAAACAAACGTCTTTCCATATTAGTCCCCCTATATAGACATTGGCTATCCGGTTACAAGGCATCTTCATTAACTAAGTAATGAATCCTATCAGGACTTGAACCGATAAAATTATTATTGTTGTTCGTTCTTTGGCATAAAAAAAGACTACCGCGAGGCGGTAGTCCCGAACGATGGAGGATACAGGGCTCGAACCTG
>NZ_AZFO01000073.1 GCF_001436305.1 Lactobacillus ultunensis DSM 16047
AAAAAGTGTCTGGGAAAAAACTAATTCTCAGACACCAAAAAAGAACGATGATTTCCTAATGGATTTCATCGTTTTTTTTCTATACTTTAAGTGCCTTCCTTGATATTATTGAATCACCACAAAACAAAAATGAAAGAAGGCAATCTCAATGTATCAAAATTATACCACAGGCCAAACTGCTTTAACACTCAATTTAGACTTCGCTATTCCTAATAATCATCTAGCTAACGCTATTAGCCAGTTTGTGGATTCCATTCCAGAAAATGTTTTACTGGGAGACACTGCTAAAACAGGCCGACCTGCTTATCACCCAGCCATGATGCTTAAAATTCTGCTTTTTGCTTACTCCAGAAGAGTATTTTCAGGCCGAAAGATTGAATTAATGCTGGAAGAAAACCTGCCCATGATGGCCTTGGCAGAGCATCAAAAGATTTCCTACCACACCATCAATAACTTCAGATCCAGCGATCACGCTAATCGGCTCATCAAGAAAAGCTTTCTTTACTTTACCAACTTGCTAGAACAAGAAGGCTTAATCAATGAAGGAACTATCTTCATCGATGGCACCAAGATTGAAGCTGATGCCAATCGTTATACTTTCGTTTGGCGTAAAGCAGTTGAAAAGTTTCATGAAAAGCTCAAAGGTCAAGCAGTTGAACTTTACGATGAGCTGATTGCCCAAGAAGTTGTTAAAGCAATGGCAGAAGAGAAAGTTCAGACCAGCCAAGGCTTGGCAGAACTAGCGCAAGAAACAGAGGCTGAGATTGAAAAGCTGACTAAAAAAATCGAGCAAGAGCCGAAAGCTATTCCTGGCGGTTCGCCAAGAAAAGCTAGCAGACGCGGTCTTAAAAAGCTGCTTCATAAATTAAGAAAAGACTATGTCCCTCGAATGAAAAAATATGAAGAAGCAGAGGAAATCTTTGCTGGACGCAACAGCTATTCCAAGACTGACCATGATGCGACTTTCATGCATATGAAAGAAAATCACATGAAGAACGGTCAGCTTAAGCCAGGCTACAATATTCAAGCAGCGACAACGGATCAATATGTAGTCGACTTTGCGCTGTACCCTAATCCAACTGACTTTAAGACGCTGGAGCCTTTTCTAAAGCAGATGACGACATTGAATAAGTTTGATAAGATTGTCGCCGACGCTGGTTATGGCAGCGAGTACAATTATTCTATGTTAGAGAAAGAATACTCAGACAAAAAATATTATATTCCCTACACCATGTATGAAAAGGAAAAGACCAGAAAATATCGCAATGATCCGACTAAGCTGGCTAACTGGTTCTATGATGAACAAGATGATTACTATCTCGATCAAAACGGAGTCAGGTTCAACTTTAAGTATTACAGCCGGCGCAAAGACCAATCAACTGGTTAAGTTCGTGATTTTAAGGTTTACGAGGCAGATGAGTTTCAAATAACGCCAGCATTAGAGAGTTTGGCTAAAACTAAAAGTGGTCGTCAACGCCAAGTACGCTACAATCCCAACTGGCAGTATTTAAAAGAAAAAGCCAAAGAGGTTCTCAAAAGTCCTGCAGGCAGGCACATCTATAGTATGAGAAAGTATGATGTGGAGCCAATTTTTGGACATTTGAAGAACGTCTTTGGCATGCGCCGGACTCATTTGAGAGGCAAAAAGAAGGTTGAAACGGATGTAGGAATAGCCTTCATGATGATGAATTTGAGCAAATACTGGAACAGAAGATGGTCCCAGGACCAGCCTTCTTTACTCAAAAATAAAAATAGAAAGAAAAAGACGGTCAAGCAACTCAAGTCAAGAGTTGGATTGATCGTCTTTTGGTATCTGAGGGTTAGTTTTTTCCCAGACAC
>NZ_AZFO01000074.1 GCF_001436305.1 Lactobacillus ultunensis DSM 16047
CTTAACCACTTGACCAACGGGTCATATCTCTTAATCAAGAGCACTTTATTATAATAACTAATTAAGTTTTAAAAGTCAAGAACTTTTTTAAAGCTTAGCTATCTCAGTGATCTCTCAATCACAACGTTTATAATAATACTAAATATATCAGTATTATGCAAGCTTATTTTGAAGAAATTTCAAATAATTTTTGATAATTGCTCTTCATCCAGAGATAATAACTTATTCCATTGGGCATTGTTTCCCTTACATTAAGTACAGGAATATGGTGTTGCTTCGCTAACCTAACCATACCATTAACTGTACTGCTTGAAGCTTGGACATTGTTCACAAAGAACGAAATTCTTCTTTGTTTAAGAGTATTTTGCATCTTATGAACAACTTGTGCACTAGGATCAGTTTCATTTTCTACAGCTTCTTCAAAGGCAGGATTACCAATCTTAAAGTGACAACGATTAAGTGCATAGTCAAAAACAGGCTCACTGACATAAACAGGCTTTACTTTGCTACCGTTAGTCTTAGAAGCAATCTTTTTAATATTATCAATCTTTTGAAGGTATACCCTAGCATTTTGCTTGAAGTAATTAGCATGGCGAGGATCAATCATACTTGCTCTTTTTACGATGTAGTCAGCATATTTTTGCGGCATATCAAGATTGTACCAAATATGGGGGTTATCTCCTTGTTTGAGCCCCATTAATTGTTCTCCAACTCTAGTTGCATGAATATCGTTTGCATCGGCTAACTTCATCATCCAATCATCGTAACCCAAGCCATTAGCAATTACTATATTCGCACCAGCTACTTCTTTAGCTGAATTGGTCGTTGGTTCAAAATCATGAGGATCAGTATCACCATTAGTAATAATTGCCTGAACATGACCGTGTTTGCCTACTATATTTTTAGCAATATTTGCGTAAATATTAGTTGAAGTAACTATATCCACTTTATGATTTTGTGTATTTGTTTCTTTTTTAGTAGAACATGCTGAAAGTACAAGCATTAATATGGATAATAAAAGTATTGTAATTATTCTCTTTTGCTTCACAGTTAGTCCTCCTTATTGGTTTAATTATAACAAAAAACCGCGTTAGACTTTCATCTAATGCGGTTCTCTTTATCTATTACGGAGTGTGAGGGATTTGAACCCTCGATACAGGTATAAGCCCGTATACATGATTTCCAATCATGCTCCTTAAGCCACTCGGACAACACTCCATACAAAAGTACTCCGGCTGTCAGACTCGAACTG
>NZ_AZFO01000075.1 GCF_001436305.1 Lactobacillus ultunensis DSM 16047
AAATTAGATCTAATTTCTTGAGTAAAAGGGCTTTACTGCTATATTTAGGGGGTATTTAGAAATGAAAGTTATCTTTGGCATTGATGTAAGCAAAAGCACATCAACTGTTTGTGAATTAATCAATGATAGTAAATCTATTACAACAATTACTAACGACCGAGCTGGGTTCCTAGAATTGCTCAATGATCTGAAAGCTTTCACTCAACACCCACAAATCATTTTTGAAGCTACTGGCGTGTATTCTAAGAGACTACAGACTTTCTTAGACGATTATGGCTATGAATATGTAGTCTTAAACCCGTTAAAAGCAAAGAAAGAGATGAATCTGGGACTTAGACATAATAAAACAGATACGACCGATGCGTATCACCTAGCCTTAATTCAAAAGCTTTATCACCATCCAGTTAATCAATTGCAAGCTGAGCAATACTGTCAATTAAATGCCCTAAGTCGTTTTTATGATCAATTGACTAGCGACATTGTGATGGCAAAGAATCGACTTCATAAGATTTTACAGTTTACCTTTCCAGAACTTGAAAGCTTATTTAGCGCAGCTAAAGGATTCAATTATTGGTCAATTGTCAAGATGTATCCTCACTGTGAACTGGTAAATGGCTCTACTAATCTTGAAATCTATAATAAGTTGATTGAGTTACCGGGATTTCAAGATAAAAAAGCTAAGAAATTCACCTTAAATCTAATCAGTTCTGCTAGAAGAGCATATCCAGCAGCTTCTTGCAATAGTGTTGAATCTAGTGAAGCAAAATACTATGCTCAACGTCTAATTGACCTAAATAAGAAAAGAAAAAACTTGATTGCTCAGATGGTAAAGATAGCTGAAGACTTACCCAATCGTGACTTGGAGATCTTAGAAAGCATTCCCGGCTTTGCACAAGTAACTGCAGTTAGAGTCTTAGGAGAACTAGGAGATTTGCGCAGATTCAGTAGTCCTAACAAAATCAATGCTTTTATTGGAATTGATCCAGGACGTTATCAATCTGGTGAAATAGATGCTAGTTTAAGCATTACTAAACATGGTAATGCCGTAGCACGTAAGATTCTATATCGGGCTATCGGTCAAATTGATAATGCCTCAAAGACCCATCCTTGTCATA
>NZ_AZFO01000076.1 GCF_001436305.1 Lactobacillus ultunensis DSM 16047
CGATTTAACTAGCACCACGCGTACTCAAATTACTAAAAATATAAAAAGCTCTAATTAATCATGTTCATTCTTACCCAACATAATCAATTAGAGTTTTACACATTTACCAAATTTTTATTTAACAATATTTCAATTAGGCCAATTAATAGTTAGCTTTCCATATCCATAATCATTCATATCTGCCTTGATTTTAGTAACTTTTTCTTTATCATTCTTAAATAATGATTTCATATAAATAGCATTTATTCTATATATCATCAAGTGAACATTTGATGATGTTGCATTCGTAATATAGTCAATTATTTCTTCTATATGATTACTATTTTTTCTCATTGGTATCTTTCTTTCATAACAGGTAGCTAAATAATTTTCAAATATTCTTAAATACCTTTCTAACATTAATTCAGTAATATTCTCATTTTTGACTGTAGCCAATAATCGTCCTATAAAAAAATTTAATTCATCTTGCGACCATAATGGCATCGTATTAGCAAAAAGCCTTAATGATTCTGGTCTTTTTGTCCATTTCTGTCCTTCATTAAATTCTATTTTTATTTTCTTTTTAATCCCGTTATCTATCTCATTTAGTTCATTTCTAAAATAAGCAATAGCTACCAATGTTCGTAATTTTATAATCCTATCTCCAGGAACATTCATAATTTTTTTACAGTTTAGTATTAAAGAATCAATATCTTTAGTACTAAATGCATAATCCATTCTTTCTTGCAACTTATTTATAACCCTTCTATTTTTAGTAATATAGGTATCTTGTATAAGTTGACAAAAGTCATCAATTTCAATCTGATGTTTAAATAAGATTTGAAATAAACTTTCTGCATTAATCTTATTTTTCCCACTTTCAACTTTAGCATAAAAAGGTCTGCTAATAATCCCTTCACACATTTGTTGTTGTGTTAATCCGAGTTTTAGACGCTCTACACGTAATGCTTTTCCAATTTTCATAGAATTCCTCAGTAATATACTTAATATAAGATTTCTTCAAAAATATATAATAACTAACAATAATATTCTACTTCAAAAAAGATCTAATTTATAAATATTAATACGCGTGGTGCTAGTT
>NZ_AZFO01000077.1 GCF_001436305.1 Lactobacillus ultunensis DSM 16047
GTTTTAGTTAATAAAAAAGTCCAATTAGACTAGACTCAAGTTGTAAGTAATTTAAATAGAAAAGAGTCTGATCTAATTGAACTGTCTCAAGCTTAAGCGTTTTTCTCACCATTTACAAGTTAGTTTTAATCGGTTAAATGTGATTTGTCGCTCGCTATATAAGCTTTATGCGCCTGATGGACTTAAACATCGTAAAAATGTTGATCAGACCATGCTTCCTGATAGTTCTATCTTAGCGATGCTCATTTGGCAAACTGAAATTGGAATTGAATCTCAACGAAGATTCTGTAAATTCTTCGTTGGCTTATCTCATTCTCGTTTTAACCGTCGAGCTCGAATGCTCTTGCCTCTAATTCGTTGTATCCGTCAGGCTTGGAATCAAGAAGTAAAGACAGCTGGAGAATTTTTGATTATTGATAGTTTCCCAGTGCCAGTTTGCCAGCCTGTTCGCAATTATCGTGTCAAGATCTTTCGGGGCGTAGCTGATATTGGTTATAAAGCAACCAAGAAAGTCTATTATTATGGCTTCAAGGTCCACGCAATAGTAAGCGATGATGGCTATCTGCTTGACTATGCAGTTACTAAAGCGTCAGTACATGATGCCAAAGAGACAGTAGAATTGATGATCAATGCTCATCCAGCCAACCATTATCTTTTAGGAGATGAAGGTTATTTAGGCAAAAATCTAGCTACTAATCTAAAGCGCATGGGATATGTGCTTTGGACGCCATATCGTAAAAACATGCAAGGAGCTAGAAGGCATAATGATCATCAATTGATGGCAATTAGAAGAAGCATTGAAAGCGACTTTTCTTTGCTTAGTTATTACAACGCTGAGAATAATCGAGCAAGAAGTCCAGTAGGCTTTCAACAGCGGCTAGAAATAGCTATTTTAGCCTATAATATGGCATATTG
>NZ_AZFO01000078.1 GCF_001436305.1 Lactobacillus ultunensis DSM 16047
TCAAATTAAGTGCAACAGTTAGGTTATGAAGAGATATATTGCTTGAAGAGTTCTTCCGCTGTGTGATATTGGAGGATTCGGCGATGTTTGTGGTTAATGGCATTAGTTGTCTGTTGAACATAAGCAGCTGTCTTATCTTTCATGCTTTTGCCCTTAGGGAAGAACTGGCGCAGAAGACCATTGCAGTTTTCATTTGTGCCTCTTTCCCAAGGAGAATACGGATGAGCAAAGTAGATCCGGCAATTCTTAATTTTAGTCATGTCCGCAAACTCAGAACCGTTGTCAAAAGTAATAGTTTTGAACCAATCAGGATGCTGGTCTATTTCCTTTTGAAGCAGCCGCTGACAAGTGCTTGCTCAATAATCCGGTATTTTGATAACAACTTCAAAACGGGTAGTTCTTTCAGTCAGAGTCATTAAGGCAGGCTGATTTTTACGTCTAACGCCTTTAACCAAATCTCCCTCCCAGTGAAGAGGAGTGGCTCTGTCTTCAACTTCTTTAGGCCGCTGTTCAATTGAATTGCCGAGGTTCTTTTTGTGCAAAGCATGCCCATCATGACTATGATGCCGTTGGTTTCTGCGTCTTTTAAGCTTCATTGGCAGATCAATGTTGCTTACATCTAGCAGACCGCGATCAATATAGCGATAAACGGTGGGTGTGCTGGGGCATGGATAGCCTGGCATAGTCTGCTTAAACTCGCCCACAAATTCATCAATGCTAGTGGCATCGAATTTGGCTTTAAACCGTTTATAAAGCATTCTCAGAAATACAGCATAGCGTTTCAGCGGATCGCGTTTATAGCAGTTCTTGCGTCGCTTATCATGATAGATCTGCGCAGTGTCAGCGTAGTAATGCTCATAGAACAGATAGTTGTGATCTCTTTGCAGGACGCTGCCACG
>NZ_AZFO01000079.1 GCF_001436305.1 Lactobacillus ultunensis DSM 16047
TAGGCTTGGAAGCATTAAATTCTCTTTTTAGCTTGTTTTCAACGGTTTTCTCAGGCGTTGTATGCTTGAATTTAGGCTTCTGATATCTAGGCTTTTGGGAGCTAATGCCGTTAATACACATCAGGCGGTAAACAGTTTTATGATAAATTGGTCTTTCATCAGACATTTGACGATTAACGGCCATAGTCATCTTTTCTGTTCCAAAGAGACTGTGATTTGACTTGGCTATTGCGATAATCTTAGCTTCAATCCTTTTGTCTCGTTCTTCTCGCTGACTAGATTGACGTTGAGGATCAAAATGTTTGTAATAGGCTGAGCGGGCTATCTTGGCCCATTTGCACATTAAATCGATCTTCCAATTATATTTTTGATGGCAATCATGGATCAATTGATATGTTTCTAATTTCCAGCGTCTTCTGATTGCGGCTTGTCTGTATTTTGGCTGCCCGGCAAGCACATCCTTTCTAGTTGATCTAATTTTTTTAGAAATTCATTCTTGGTTTGTTCTTCTTTCAGCTTTCGTTCCAGCTCTTTGATTCTGCGGTTGGCTAAATCTAGTTCAGACAGCTTTCCCGGCTGCTTGCGTTTTCCTCGTCTGTCTATTAACCCTGCTTCACCATCAGCCAGATATTTTTGTGTCCAGCTGTAGACCTGTTGGTAGGAGCAACTGAATTTAGCTGCAGCTTTTGCATAGTTTTTGTCGTGATCAAGACAGTACTGAACAGTTTGAATTCTTTCTGGCTGAGTAGTTTTTCTTCTCGCTTTAGTCATATAGGCCTCCGGATGGGGATCATAGTCCCGATTTTCTATATGACTATTATACTTGGAAACCCAAATTCTTACTGTTCCACCGCTTCTAATGCCATACTTATTAGCTAAAGAATCTGATG
>NZ_AZFO01000008.1 GCF_001436305.1 Lactobacillus ultunensis DSM 16047
ACGATTTAACTAGCACCACGCGTTTTTTTACTATAATTAATTTATATTACAAAATCATTCAGGTAAAAATATGAATCAACTCAAATATAATTTTTCAGATTACAACTTAAATATTGCAACATTCATCTCTAAAGAGCAATTTAAAATATATTCTCAGTTCATTAATAAATTAAGTCCGTTAAAAAATATTATTCAAACATATAAGATGACACAAAATCAATATATTGAATTGCAGGCAGTACCCCGTATTATAGAAAATCTTCCAATTTTAAGCGAACAAGGATATGATTTAGCCATTCAAAAAACAACTATTTATATAATACTAAATCGTATGTTTATAGATAATTGTAAAAATTTAGCAATTCAATTAAATGACTTAAATCTTAATGATCCAATTAACTCATGTGATAAAACTAAATGTGAAGAAAATCTACATGTACTACGCAATTATGCAAATCATGCAACTATTCCAATATCTGGATTAACTACAGAATCATCATCTAATGGTGAAGCAAAGATAAGACCTACAATAAAAAGACAAGATTTAAAAGGCAAATTCAATAAACATGATAGATTAATAATTAACACTTGGCCTAAAAATGGAATCGAAATCATGCCAGAAATCACCAAATCTAATACAATCATTCAAAAACTGCTTAAAGCAATTATCCAAAAATTTATTAAAACACGAATAAACGAGGAAGAAATAGAACAAATAAAAGCAGACAAAGAAATATGGAAAAACATTTTAATTCCTCAAAAAACTAGAGGCGTTTTTCCTCTTCCACTATCCAATGAACTAAAAGTTGCATATACAGATTCTTTATTATTAAAGATGGTCGTCTCTCTTATAATCGATAATGTAGAATATAATTAACTACTCTTATTTCAATACTTTATAAACCTTTGCCACACAGATGCCACACGAAAATTTTGTGTGGCAATTTTTGTGGTCAAAATAATTATTCATAACTGTTTTTTAAATATTAACAAATATTCAAAAGTAATAAAAAAGCCTGTCATCATAAGCTTTTTAAAGCTTCAATAACAGACTTGAAAACTATTAAGTTGTTCGTCTAATGCTGACTAGAGGATTCGAACCTCCGACCTCATCATTACTAGTGACGTGCTCTGCCAACTGAGCTAAGTCAGCAACTCTTTGTTGCCTCATCAACAACAGTATTTATTAAACCATATAGATGGGACTTACGCAAGTCTTTTTTTGAAAAAAATCAAAAAAATTCTTAAAACTATCAAATATGCAGATTTACGTTAGAATGAACTTGCAAGTGTTAATAATCCAAGGAGTGATTTGATGGAAACTTTAGCCCCAATCTCAACCGAATTGGATTGGCTGCTTAGAATTATTGTTGCTGCTATTTGTGGTGGCGTAATTGGTTACGAACGTGCTATTCAGAGAAAAAGCGCGGGAGTTAGAACTCACATTGTCGTAGCGATTGCCTCCGCACTGTTCATGATCGTTTCCAAATACGGCTTCACTGACTTATTAAATATGCATGACATTGCATTAGACCCTTCAAGAATTGCTGCTCAAATTGTAACAGGTATTTCCTTCATTGGTGCAGGCATGTACTTTATAGGTGTTTTATCCACAGCACTTTTATTCATTATTCAAATGGTCTTCCATGATGATATTATCATCAGTAAAATCACACCACATATTCGCTTTAACATTCAGATTGAAGCGGCTAACACGCCACACATTCTTTCTCGTATTACTAAAGAGCTAGAAAATAGTCAGGTCGAAAATATCTCAATTAAGATCTTAGATGTTAATGAAGAAAGAATTGTCTTTTATGTGGATGGAGTAATTAACAATAAACTAGATGAAAATAAAATTATTATGTCCTTACGTAAATATCCAGACATTGATAGAATCAGCTATACACGCGGTGGTAGATAAAAATAATTTTCTCGAACTTAACGGTTCGAGATTTTTTATGAAATAACTAGTAAAATAGTAATATTGATGTCTATGATTATGAAAGGATGAAACTATGGCAGGAACTCTCGATTATTTGCGTTGGCGTGGAGATTTATCTTTTAAAGAAAAAACTTTTAACAACGTCGATGCTTCTCTTTTAGCTTCCATTATCTATCTTCCTGTTGATCATACAGCTAAAGGACATACCTTAAGCGAGGTAGCGGAAAAATTACGAAAATTGCCTTCTTTCCAAGTACAAATGCAAGACTTGGCTGGAACACAAGTATTACTGCTACCACCTAGCCCTCGTTTAGGTAACATTAAGGTCTTAAATTGGACGAATCGCCTAGAAAAAGATCCTTATCCACTCCAATTTACTGCAGCCACCTTTCGCTTGACACCTGATACCATTATTATCGTCTACCGTGGTACTGATAGTTCAATTATTGGCTGGAACGAAGACATGAACATGAATTATATGCCTAAAGTTTATGGTCAGGATGTTGCCGCTAATTACTTAAAAGAAATGGCACAGGAATATCCACACGATAAGATTTATCTTGCTGGACATTCCAAAGGTGGAAATTATGCGGAATATGCTTTAAGCGTAGCCGAACCTGAATTACAAGATCGCATTATTCGTGCACTTAGTTTTGACGGCCCTGGATTTTTCCACCAAGTATGGAAATCCCCTGGCTTTGTCCGGGCCGAATCGAAGATGAAAACTTACCTGCCAGAATCCTCAATTATTGGTACAATGTTAGACCATCCTGAACGAGTAATCATTGTTAAAAGTACAGCTCCCATGTTGCAGCAACACGATCCCCGTCGTTGGAGCGTTGGTCGTGATAGTTTTGTTTTAGCAGAAAGCTTAACTTCTGGAGCACGATCTCTCAGGCACTCATTTATCGATTTCAACCACTCTATTCCTGATAAACAACGTGGTGAGTTATGGGATGCGCTTTTCCAAGCATTTGATGATTTAAACATAACCGATGTTTTCCAAATTACTGCTCACAAATTAATTGGGACAGTTCGGTTTAGTCGAGCTATTATGTCGCTTACGCCTGAAACACGTAAATACGTTTTGCACATGATCGGTGAAATCATTAACGCTATCCGTGGCAATATTAGTCTACCTTTTAATGAAACAGATTTTGCCCTTTATCCTAAGAGCAATGATTCTAATAAGGCGCCTATTTTCTTCGAGTTCTACGACACCACGGTACCAAGCATCTTGCCTGAAGAAATCAAACAACGATTTAAAGAAGAAAAAGAGAAAGAAAAGCGTGAAGGCAAAGAACAAGATAAAAACAAAGGTAAATTGCAATAGTTTCACATGAAACACAAAAAGCGATTGGATTTTATACTTCCAATCGCTTCTTTTTATTCAATTGTTATTCAGTTCTTCGATTGAAGATGCCTAAGATGAATGAGGCCAGCAGTACTAAGATTATTGCTCCTAATATTGATGGCACTATTGCCATCCCTGCCATTTGTGGTCCCCATTGACCAAAGAGTGCTTGCCCTAACGAAGAGCCTATCAGCCCTGCTAAGATGTTGGCAATCATGCCCATCGAGCCGCCCCTACCGGTTACAAAACCAGCGACGACACCTATTATAGCTCCGACAATTAAAACCCAGATCCAATATAACATAGGATCACCTATTTTCTTTCTGTGTAGTTATTTTTGCGGTTGTTAGGGCTAAAACGCTCAGCAATCTTCTTCGACTTCGTGATCTTTTTCGAGATCATTTTTTAGTTCTTCAGCTTTGCTCTTCACTTTGCCTTTAGCTTGTTGAGCTTTGCCTTGAACTTCACGAGCCTTGTCGCCGGTAATTTTACCTTCGACTTCTTTCATTTTTCCAACAACTTTGTCTTTTAAGCCACTATCTTTTTTATTCATAAGCGTGACTCCTTTCTGGAAAACTAGATGTTTTGTTGTTGATATTAATACTACGCTGATTTACTCCTAATTACGTCAAAAAAGGCTCGCCTTACGTCTTTCTTAACAGGTTGAGCCTTTTTATTGCTTATTAAATTGAATCGTGTTTTTTTACTTGAGTAAATTCTTAGCCAATTCGAAGTCGCCAAGAGTTGCGGAACCGTTGTGAGGAACGGCTGGACGTACAATTAAGTCATTTAAATCTGGTGTAGCAACATAATTGTTGTTGAATTCATCAAAGAATTTTCTTACCTTAACCAGATCGTCTTCATTTAAAACTGAACCACCAACAACCATTACATCAGGACGGGCAGTCATATATACGTTGAAGAGCATTTGAGCAATGTAATATGCGGAGTAAGTGAAAACTTTGTTATCACGAGAAAGTTTTTCACCAGGGATGCCAGTTCTGCCTTCCAAACTTGGACCAGCTGCCATGCCTTCAACACAAGCATCATCGTGGAATGGACAATGACCCTTATAGTCATCGCCTGGATAACGACGAACAAGCATGTGTCCCATTTCTGGGTGGTTGTTCAAGCCGAGAAATTTACCTGCTTGAACGATACCCGCACCAACACCAGTACCAACAGTTGCGTAGAAGTAACTCTTACTATCATCGCGACCACGAGCAACATATTCGCCATAGCAAGATGCGTTAACATCAGTAGTCATAACAACTGGGATACCTAATTCTTTTTCAAAAAAGCCTTTAACATTAGTACCTGACCAGCCTGGCTTTGGCGTATCCAAAATGTAGCCATAAGTATGTGACTTAGGGTTAATATCAATTGGCCCAAAAGTGCCAATACCTAAAGCATCAACTGGATGTTCCTTAAAGAAATCCGCTGTTTTTTGCAAGGTTTCCTTGTTAGTAGTGGTAGGAATACGATCGCGAGCGACCTCCTTACCAGTTTCAACATCTTGAACAGCTACGATAAACTTAGTACCGCCGGCTTCGATACTGCCGACATATTTCTTTTCTGCCATATTCTCATCCTTTTCGTATAAGTTTTTATCTCCAAATAGTTTTTGTGCTGATCATATTATAAAGAAAAAAGCCCTTATGTGTAAAGGCTTTCATGTATATGTAATTAATTTTGTTTACTTATGATCTGATTCTTGTTTCTTATCAGCAAATACACACGTATTAGATGATATACACCAACAATTAGCGAGGTAATTGCTAATCCAGGCGCGTCACTTCTCTGCGGAATGAACTTCCACATAGCAGTATAGAAACCTGCAGAAAACAAGAAGAGAAGGATCGAAAAGAAGCGGTAATAGATTATCCATCTTTTATTCATTTTAGTTACTCTTCATTATCTACAACTTCTTTTGAATTCATCCCTTCAACAGGTTGACCATCTTTATCAAAATAATCATTAAGATCACGACACCAAATCATTGCCATGGTCCCCTGACCAACATGCACACCAACTACCGGGCCAATGATGCTGGTATCAAAAAGATATTTTGGAAACTTAGCACTATAATCTTCCAGCCATTCTTGTTTTTTCTTGGGATCCAGCGAATCAAAGAATGTGCATTTGATTTTATAAGGCATGACCTTAGTCAAATTATCAAAATCATTTTGAATATGCTTATAAGCACGTTTATATTGCCGTTCTTTAGCAATGGCAGAAATTTTCCCTTCATTTTGCACATCCATTGAAAGAATAGGCTTAATTTTGAATAAAGTACCAACAAAACTAGCAGCATTAGAGAGGCGACCTGTTCTCTTCAAATGGCCCAAATCATCCACCATAAAGCGCACATCCATCGTTTTTTGCAGATCAGTTAGATCATGTATAATCAGGTCCATATCCGCTCCTGCTTCAATTAAGCGCCCTGCAAGCATAGCAAAATCCGCTTCACCGGCACAAGTAATCTTGCTATCAAAAGGATGAACCTTAATTCTATTTTCATCCCTAGCTACACTAACTACACTAGAATAATAGCTAGATATACCACTAGAAAGCGTAATTACGATTACATCGGTGTAACCTTCTTTGACATACTCATCAATCTTTTTCTGTAAATCGCCAATTGAAGGTTGTGAAGTAGAAGGCAAATCCTTTTCTTCTGCTAATTTTTGATAAAACTCTTGATAACCAATATCAATTAAGTCACGGTAAGTATTACCATTCCAAATAATTGGGATAGGCAAAACATCAATATGATATTTTTCTTGTTGCTCTTTAGTTAAATAGGCTGAACTATCAGTCAAAACAGCAATTTTCATAATAAATTCTCCTTCTATCATCTCTATTTTAACTGAAAGCAGATATAGAAAAAAGAACTCACTCTTTTAAAAAGCGAGTTCTTTTAATAATTCTTTAGAACTATCTATTAATTGTTATTGCTACTGGTTGCCTTATTAACAATCTTTTGATATTGACGCAAGCCATCAAAGTCTGAATCCTTCGCTTTTACATAACCGTAATGGTTGTAGATGCTTTCAATAATCTGCTTACCCTTCTTAGACTTAGCAATATTCATGAAAGCCTTTGAAAGCTTAGCTCTAAACTTCTTAGGCATATCTTTTCTAACCGCAATAGTATCGTTAGGAATCCATTGAGTAAAGTAGATTGGAACAACATCAGTCATTGCTTTCTTATCGTCCTTAGCAGCAATATTACGTGCATCTGAGAAAACAAATGCGGCATCAACATCACCGTTCAATACTGAAAGAACTTCTTGATCATCACCCTTAATGTTGACTAACTTGCAGTCTTTAGTAACATTCAAACCCTTCTTGTAAAGTTCTGCAATTGGGTAAACATAACCGGATGAAGAACTTGGATCACCAATTGCAATTTTCTTGCCTTTAAGATCTTTCCAAGATTTAATCTTAGAGCCCTTCTTAACCACGATCATGCCACGATACTTGTGCATCAAAGTGTGATTCATTTTGCCAGAAGGTTCATCGTAGCCGTAACGTTCAGCTTGTAGAAGAACATCCGCAATTCCTTTTTTATGAGCCAAAATGTAAGAATATGGTGGCATGAAACCAACATCAACTTTTTTAGATGCCATTGCTTCAACCAAACCGCTATAGTCAGTTGAAACAGTTACATGTACAGGAATATGCAATTGTTTTTGCAACAAAGTTCCCAAAGGTTTTGCCTTCGCTTCCATCTTGTTGGCCTGAGTACTTGGCACAAATTCCACATTCAATTCCTTGGGCTCATTTGATGAAGATGAGCTCTTTTTGCTATTTGAGCAAGCTGCAAGTGAAACTGTTGCTAAAACAGCTAGAGCACCGACCAAAACTTTTTTAAACTTCATAAAGATTCTCTTGTCCTCCGATATAACTAGAGATGATTGATTTCATAAATAGGTATACCAGAATTATAGATGCATTTCAATTAAAAATGCGAATATTTATGTTATTTAATAATAATATTGTATGTGTATATTATGCATATGAATTAAAGCGAGACATTTCTAGTAGGATTTATTATGTCACTTACGAATATTTGCGTAAATAAAAAAGCACATGCTTTCAACATGTGCTTAATTACCATTAGGATCATCATGCGCATAATCCAAATTTGAAAAACGGTTATAGGGTTTCGAGAACATTAATTTAACAGTGCCTCGACTACCTGAACGGTTCTTTTCAATAATAACTTCGACTTCACCGTTATCGTCTTCGGCTCCTACTTCATCGCTACTGCCGCTACTTTCACCATCTTCAGGTTCATCACGATAGTAGTCTTCACGATATAAGAACGATACAATATCGGCATCCTGCTCAATTGATCCAGATTCACGAATATCGGACAATACAGGCCGTTTATCCTGTCTCTGCTCAACTGACCGTGACAACTGCGAAAGTGCTATAACGGGCACGTGAAGCTCCTTAGCCAGTTTCTTCAACTGTCTAGAAATAGCGGAAACTTCTTGTTGCCGTGATTCGCTTCGTGGACCTTCAATCAACTGCAAATAGTCGATTACAACCAAGCCAAGGTTTCCTTTTTCTTTGGCTAAACGCCGCGACTTAGCCCGAATTTCACTCATCTTAATACCAGGAGTATCATCAATAAAAATTTGGGTATCAGCTAAGGAACCCGCTGCCATCACTAATTTATTCCATTCATCGGAATTCAAATATCCTGTTCTTAAATGTTGCGAATCAATCAATCCTTCAGAAGCAAGCATTCTTTGTACCAGTTGCTCGCCACTCATTTCTAGAGAAAACATAGCAACTGATTTGTCAGTATGCAAACCCACATATTGTGCAACATTCAAAGCAAAAGAAGTCTTACCAACACCTGGACGAGCAGCGATGATAATCAATTCATCATCATGAAAACCGGTAGTCATTTTGTCTAACTCTGAAAAACCAGTAGGCAATCCTGTGACCATGTCATTGTCATCAGGAAGATTGTTGATATCATCAATTGTTGAATTAACAACTTCCTTGATAGTCCGAAAACCACCAGTGTTGTTTTCAGACGAGACATTCATGATTTCGCTTTCCGCATCATCAAGAATATCAGTGACATCATCTGAGCCTTTCATCGCATTGGAGATAATTGTTTGACTGGCAGAAATTAATCTCCGCAACAGAGCCTTTCTGTGCACAATTTGTGCATAATAAGTCACATGCGCCGCAGTAGGCGTGGCCATTGCCAGTTCTGAAACGTAACTAATTCCACCAATATCATCCAACTGATTACGCTTATTTAATTCATCCTGCAGAGTTAAGGGATCAATTGCATCCCCTCGATCAGACAAATCTATCATCGCTTGAAAAACAATTTGATTTGCCTTTTCATAAAAATCTTCCGGCTGAACCACTGCACTTGCATCTGCAATTGCTTCTGGATCGATAAAAATTGCACCCAATACAGCCTTTTCCGCATCCGAATCATGCGGAATCTGTTGAGAAATGATATTATCCATCAATCACAACCACTTTTTTATCAAAATTAGTCTTGTTCAGTAATATGAACACGAATTGTTGCTTCTACACCCTTGAACAATTTAACGTGAACATTAGTGTAACCTAAAGACTTGATTGGTTCAGGCAAATTCAACTTACGCTTATCAATCTTGATACCATATTGTTTTTCCAGGCCTTCAACAATCTTCTTGCTTGAGATTGAACCAAACAAACGAGAATCTGCACCAGCTTTTGACTTGAAGTTAACAATAGTATCGTCCTTTTCAAGTTCTGCCTTAACCTTTTCTGCTTTAGCCTTTTCTGCTTCATATGCAGCTTTTTCATTAGCTTCAACACGCTTTAAAGTGTTCATGTTTCCTTTAGTAGCTGCCTTAGCAAGGCCACGCTTGATCAAATAGTTTTGTGCATAACCATCTGGGACATCCTTAACTTGTCCACGCTTGCCACGACCTTTAACATCTTGTGTAAAAATAACCTTCATTCTGGTCCTCCTTAATCATTTTCTTCTTCATATTCATCAATTGCTTTAAGCAATTTTGCTCTTGCTTCTTCAATAGTAACATCTTTAATCTGCGTTGCCGCATTAGAAAGATGTCCACCACCGCCGAGCTTTTCCATGATAATCTGCACATTGATCTTACCCATGGAACGCGCCGAAATACCAATAGTATTCTGACTACGCCTTGTAATAGCAAAACTAGCGCCAACGTTTTCCAAATCAAGTGCAGTATCAGCAGCCTGAGCTGTAATAATTGGATCAATAATTTGATCATCTGGTCCACAAAGTACAGCCATATGCGGCTTAACCATCTTCAATGTAGCAACCAAATGCGTTCTTTCAAGGAAGCTGTCAATATCTTCTTTCAAAAGCATGCTTACCACAGCAGAATCTGCACCAATTGACCGCAAGTAGCTGGCTGCATCGAAAGTTCTAGTTCCCGTTCTCAGCGAGAATTCTTTCGAGTCAACTACGATTCCGGCTAACATAGCTGTAGCTTCTAAGTCAGTTAATACTCGTTTGCCATTGGCAGGCTGTTGATATTCGATCATTTCAGTAACCAATTCACAGGCTGAAGAAGCATAAGGTTCAACATAGGTAAGCATTGGGTTCTCAGGGAACTCTTCGCCACGTCTATGGTGATCGATCACAATAATTCTGTTTTTCAACCGATCGTAAAGTGGTTGTGAATAAGTAATTGAATACTTCGAGTGATCCACCATTACCAACATCGACTTGTCAGTAACTTCAGCTAAAGCAACATCAGGACTGATAAAAATATCCTTATCTTGATTCTTTTGTTGCATGCGAGTTACCAAACGGCCGACATCATAGTTGGTTTTGTTGGTATCCAGTACAAAATTAGCCTTAACGCCATGAAGACGAGCTATTTTTACTACACCAATTCCACTACCAACAGAGTCCATATCGGGCCGTTGGTGACCGACAACAAAGACACGATCAGCATCTTTAAATAATTCACTAATAGCCTGAGAAACCATTCTCGCTCTGACTCTGGTTCTCTTCTCCATTGGATTAGACTTGCCACCATAGAAACGAGCATCTTTACCCGGCTGACGTAAAACTACCTGGTCACCACCTCGGCCTAAAGCTAAGTCCAAATTGGATTGAGCCTGGTTGGCAATCTCAGATAATGAATCACTACCAAAAGCAATACCCATGGAAAGTGTCAACGGAGTATTATTACGACTGGTTTCTTGACGAACCTTATCTAAAACAGAGAACTTATCCTTCTCCATCTCAGCCAGATCTTGCATATGTACAAGCAAGAGAAAATGGTCTTCGTCGATTCGTTTTAAATATGCCTTAAATTTCTTAGCATAATCACTCAACGTATTTTGGACATATGAACTCATGCTGGTCAATTCCTGATCATGCATGGTTTCACTTAATTCATCGTAATTATCAATGAAAATTTGTCCAATAGCTAGACGTTCAGCCTTATATTTATCTTCAATTTTTGCATAGCGCGTAATATCTAACAAATAAATTACGCCCAAATTATCTTGAACCACCATTTCAAAACGGTGTCCATCCCAATCTACAAGGTGGTTTTCTGAGGTTTTAGCCTCAATTGCCTCATTGAGCAATTTATTCAAGTCAGGATCAACAGCTTCGATAGTATGACCAACTAAATCTGTATCTTTCAAATAAAGCTGCAGATATGGGTTAACCCATTGAATCTGATGATCAGAATCATACAGCAAGATACCTAATGGCATCTTGATCATTGCTTCCTGTTCACTACGTTTTATCCGGTAAGACAAATTAACCGCAAAGTTAGTTGCATTACCCGCTAAAATATAGGTTCCATAAACAGCAAAAGCGACAGTTAAGATAAATACCAATACCATCGCCAAACCAAATAATGGATTCATAATCATCGCAATCACACTTCCAATTAAGGAAAGTGATAGGATAATTACTACGGAAGCTGTCAATCTTGAATCTTTAATAAATTCAGGCAATTCAAGCTTACGTAAAAAATCTTTCATGAAGATCCTTCCTACTAGGGTAAACTACATCAGTATCAATTATACCTTATTACGTGCTATGAATGAAAAAGATGAAATTAAAAAAGGGCAGAACTTTAAGTTAGTTCTACCCTTCAATTTTTTATTCGATCTAAATTAGTCTTCAGCAACGAATGGCAATAAGCCCATGATACGAGCTCTCTTAATTGCATTAGCTACTTTACGTTGGTTCTTAGCACTAGTGCCAGTAACACGACGTGGTAAAATCTTACCTCTTTCTGAGATAAAACGTTTCAACAGATCTACATCTTTGTAGTCAACGTAGTCGATGTGGTTAGCTGCAATGTAGTCAACCTTACGACGACGACGGCCACCTCTTCTTTGTTGAGCCATGTTTTAGAATCCTTTCTTAAATTTATTTTTAAAATGGAAGATCATCATCAGAAATATCAATTGTATCACCGGATCCAGCAAATGGATCTTGTGAATTATTTTGACTATTTTGATTGTTATTATTCTGTGAATTACTTTGTGATCCACCATTATTTTGGAAATTATTAGTGCTTGGTGCGCTATTATTTCCAGTATTTGGTGTATAACCACCATTTTGACCGCGGGCTTCACGATCCTTACGTGATTCAAGCAATGCGAAGTTATCAACGACAACTTCAGTTACATATACTCTCTGCCCATCTTTATTATCATAACTTCTAGTTTGGATTCGGCCATCAATACCAACCAATGAACCCTTAGAAGTAAAGTTGCAGAAGTTCTCTGCGGACTTTCTCCAAATTACACAGCTGATAAAGTCTGCGCCTCTCTCACCTTGGCTATTTGTAAATTGACGGTCAACAGCAAGAGTAAACGTAGCAACCGAGATACCACTCCCAGTAGTACGCAATTCAGGATCACGTGTTAATCGGCCAACAAGTACAACTCTATTAATCATACTTATGTCCTCCCTTTCCTAAATCACATAGATAATAAATAAAAATTACTTGTCTAACTTAACGGTCATTGAACGTAAGATAGCGTTGTCAATCTTTGACAAACGGCTAAATTCGTTAACTGCGTCAGCGTTGTCAGCAGTGAAAGTCATAATGTGGTAGGTACCTTCACGATACTTATCAATTTCATATGCGAAACGACGCTTGCCCCAGTCTTTGGATTCTACCATAGTACCACCGTTATCAGCGATAACCTTGTCGTAGTTTTCTACGAGAGCCTTCTTGCTATCTTCATCAACATCAGGCTTAATGATGTAAGTTACTTCGTACTTTGTAGTTGCCATGACTATTGCACCTCCTTTTGGACTATATGGTTCTTGCTAAAATCAAGAACAAGGAGTAATTGGAATATTACTCGCAATTTCTAATTCTAGCATATAAATAAAAAATTACCAAACAGTTTTTCACGTGATCCTAACAGTTTTTTTACTGTCTATTATTTATTACGCAAAAAAGTTTGATAATTTTTTCAAAAGTTGAATTTTTTTGTAATTTTAACTAATTATTCATTTTCGGTATCGTCATCGTCACCAGTTTGATCTTGCTCAGCCTCAGTTGGAACTATTGTCAAACTTGCAACTTGACTGCCATTATCAACCTTAATCAAACGAACGCCCATTGTACTACGTCCTGTTTGAGAAACATCCTTAGTCTTGAAGCGGATCATGATACCGTCAGTAGTAATTACCATAATATCTTTACTACTATTGATGACAATTACACCAGCAAGTGGACCATTCTTTTCAGTAATATTGGCAGTTTTAATACCTTTACCGCCACGGCCCTTAACTGGATATTCTGAAGCTGAGGTGCGCTTACCATAACCTTTTTCAGAAATAACCAATACTTGATCGTTGCTGCCTAAAACGCCTGAACCAACGACATAATCGTGTGGACGAAGGTTAATACCACGAACACCAGCAGCGGTTCTACCCATAGCACGAACATCATTTTCGTTGAAAGTTACAGCATAGCCTAAGTGTGTACCAATTAAGATATTTTGCTTGCCATCCGTAGTCAAAACGTTGCTCAGCTCATCTCCATCACGAAGAGTAAGAGCAATTAATCCACTGTTTCTAATATTAGAGAATTCACTGACATGCGTACGCTTAACTGTACCCATCTTGGTAACGAAGAATAAGTAATTGTCATCTGCACCTTCAGGAATATTGATAACGGTTTGAACCTTTTCACCCTTTTCCAGTTGTAACAGGTTGACTACAGGCAAACCCTTAGCCATTCTGCCGTATTCTGGAATTTCATAGGCCTTCTTTGAGTAAACCTTACCAGCATTGGTAAAGAATAAAAGCGTATCGTGTGTACTTGAATAAATTAAGTGCTCAATAAAGTCGCCTTCTTGAACACCCATGCCTTTGATACCCTTACCACCACGGTTTTGGGTCTTAAATTCTTGAATTGGCATTCTCTTGATATAACCGTTATGCGTTACAGTCAAAAGAATATTTTGCTTTTCAATCAAATCTTCGTCTTCAATTGAAACAACTTCACTAGCACCAATTTCAGTTCTACGTTTATCACCAAAACGTTTTTGAATATCAAGCAATTCATCATAAATAATTTGGTCAATACGTTCAGGCTTAGCCAAGATATCTTTATAATCTGCGATCTTAGCTTGCAATTCTTTGTATTCGGCTTCAACTTTGTCTCTTTCCAAGCCAGTCAGACGTACCAAACGCATGTTCAAAATAGCTTGAGATTGTTTATCATCCAGACCGAAACGACTGATTAAAGTTGCCTTGGCAATATCGCTTGAATGACTGCTACGGATAATATGCACAATTTCATCGATATTATCCAAAGCAATTCTCAAACCTTCAAGAATATGAGCTCTAGCCTCAGCTTTGGCTAATTCGAACTTCGTTCTGCGAGTAACAACATCTTCTTGGTGATCCAAGTAATATTGCAACATTTGCTTCAAAGTCAGGTAATGTGGTGCGCCATCCACAATAGCAACCATATTCATCCCGAAGTTGGCTTGCATTTGCGTTTGCTTGAATAAATTGTTCAAAACAACACTAGCACTTGCATCCCTACGAATATCAATTGTAATTCGCATACCTGTCTGGTCAGATTCATCACGTACACCAGTGATACCATCAATAATCTTTTCACGAGCTAAATCAGCAATCTTCTTAACCAACTCCGCCTTATTGACCATAAATGGAATTTCATTGACAATAATGCGTTCACGGCCACTTTTTTCAGTTTCAATATTGGTCTTGGCACGAACAACAATATTGCCTTTGCCACTCTCATAGGCACGGTAAATACCACCGCGCCCCATAATGATCCCGCCTGTTGGGAAATCAGGACCTGGGATAACCTTCATCAAATCCTTGGTAGTAGCATCAGGATTTTTCATAAGCATGTGCAAACCACTAATTACTTCACTCAAGTTATGTGGAGGAATATTAGTAGTCATACCAACAGCAATACCATTTGCACCGTTTACCAACAGATTAGGAATTCTAGCTGGTAAAACTACTGGTTCATTTTCGGTATCATCGTAGTTTCTTTGCCAATCGATAGTGTTCTTGTTGATATCCCGCAACATTTCCACAGCAATTTTACTCATTCTTGCTTCGGTATAACGCATTGCGGCTGGTTCATCCCCATCAACAGAACCAAAGTTACCGTGTCCATCAACCAACATATAACGATATGAGAAATCTTGTGCCATATGCGCCATAGCTAAATAAATTGAGGAGTCACCGTGTGGGTGAAACTTACCCATAACTTCCCCTACGATTCTGGCACTCTTTTTATATGGCTTATCAGGCGTAACACCTAATTCGCTCATTCCATAAAGAATACGACGCTGTACGGGTTTTAAACCATCACGTACATCAGGCAAAGCACGTGCAACAATAACTGACATAGCATAGTCCAAGAAAGAACTACGCATCATGCTTGTCAGATCGACGTTTCTAATTCTATGATCTTGAGTTTGATTCTCGTCCATCTAAAGCCTCCTACGCATCCAAGTTTTCCACATACTTAGCGTTCTTTTGAATAAAGTCACGTCTTGGTGCAACTTCATTACCCATGAGTAATTCAAAGACCGCATCAGCATCTTTGGCATATTCAGGACTTACACGATCCAGTCGTCTATTTTCGGGATTCATAGTAGTATCCCACAACTGTTCTGGGTCCATTTCACCTAACCCCTTGTAACGTTGGACAATAGGTTTTGGACTAGGTTGCAAACTGCCAAGATAATCATGTAATTCTTCATCAGTATCAAGATACTTAACTACCTTGCCCTGACGTACTTGATACAGAGGTGGACGAGCAATGTAAACATAACCCTTTTCAATCATTGGACGCATGTAGTTATAAAACAGCGTCAATAACAAGGTTCTAATGTGAGCACCATCAACATCGGCATCAGTCATGATGATTAGTTTATGGTAACGTGCTTTTGATACGTCAAAGTCTGCACCAAAACCTGTGCCTAAAGCTGTGAATAATGATCTAATTTCTTGGTTAGCCAAGATTCGATCCATTGAAGCTTTTTCCACATTCAGAATTTTCCCTCTGATTGGCAAAATAGCTTGTGTCAAACGTGAACGACCTTGCTTAGCAGAACCACCAGCTGAGTTACCTTCGACGATAAACAATTCAGAAATATTAGGATCATTACTAGTATTATCGGCTAATTTGCCTGGCAAGTTAGCAATTTCCAAACCAGACTTTTTACGGGTAACTTCACGGGCACGTTTTGCTGCTGTTCTAGCACGTTCTGCTAATTGACCTTTTTCAACAATCTTGCGTCCAACTGATGGATTTTCCATCAAGAAACGACTGAAGGTTTCAGAGAAGGCTTTATCCACAGCAGTTCTCGCATCGGAGTTACCTAATTTTGTCTTAGTCTGACCCTCAAATTGCGGACTAGGGTGTTTAACTGAAACAACAGCGGTCATTCCTTCACGAATGTCTTCACCAGAAAGATTATCATCCTTATCCTTTAAAATTTTTGCCTTATGTGCATAATCGTTAACCACACGTGTCAAAGCCGTCTTAAACCCAGCTTCGTGCATCCCACCTTCATAGGTGTGGATATTGTTGGCAAAAGTCATCAGAGTAGTCTTATAACCATTGGTGTATTGCAAAGCAACTTCAACATCAATACCGTTATAAGTACTCTCTACGTAAATTGGCTCATCAAACAATACTTCTTGACCCTTGTTCAAAAAGGCAACGTATTCTTTGATACCACCTTCATACTTATAAACATCGGTTTCAGCACTATCTTTACGCTTATCAGTAAAAGTCAGCTTCAACCCTTTATTTAAGAAAGCTAATTCACGAATTCTATTCTTTAAGATCTTGTCATCAAAAGTTGTAGTCTCGGTGAAAATATCTGGATCTGGATAAAAGTGCACAATTGTCCCATGCTCATCGAGTGGAACTGTTCCAATTTGCTTCATTTCATCTTTTACACGACCGTGATCAAAATCAATGAAGTATTTCTTGCCATCACGCATAACAGTTACGTCAAGTTTAGTGGATAAAGCATTCACAACTGATGCACCAACACCGTGCAAACCACCTGAAACCTTGTATCCTCCACCGCCGAACTTACCTCCAGCGTGCAATACGGTAAAGACAGTTTCTAGAGCTGGACGACCAGTTTTTTCTTGAATATCCACTGGAATTCCACGTCCATCATCTTGAACAGTGACACTGCCATCTTCATTAACAGTAACTTCAATCTTGGTGGCAAAACCAGCAAGTCGTTCATCGATACTGTTGTCAATAATTTCCCACACCAAGTGGTGTAGACCTTGAGAACTAGTTGAGCCAATATACATACCAGGACGCTTACGTACGGCTTCTAGTCCTCCTAGGACCTGAATTTGACTGGCATTATACTTGTCGGCCTCTTTTTCATACTTTTTGACCTTATCAAGATTTTCTTTTGAATTATCAGCCATTTAATTCTCCTTCTCCAAACTAATTTTGCCTGATTGAATGTGGTATACACGCGGCTTTTTTATTATTTCCCAAGAAATTCCTTCCAGATCTGTCGTTGTAATAAAGGTCTGGGTTTTCCCATGAATATAATTTAAAAGCGCACTTTGACGACCATGATCCAATTCACTCATAACATCGTCTAAAAGCAAAAGCGGATATTCATCAGTCAATTGATGAACTAATTGAATTTCCGCTAGCTTCACACTAAGAGCAATCGAGCGCTGCTGCCCTTGTGAGGCATATAAATGAGCATTTTTACCATCAAGTTTAAACTCAATATCATCACGATGCGGACCCGATGTAGTTGTTCCCTTACGAATCTCTGTATCCTTGTTGCGTTCAAAACTAGCAAGAATCTTATGATAAATATCTTCAGTGCTATCATCAGCTTTAATATCTGAAACGGAGGGATGATAAGCAATTGCTAACTGTTCACTGCCTAAACTAATATGGGCATAGGCATCGCTGGCATAATGACTCAAATACCGCAAGAATTTAAAACGGCGAGAAATAACTTCTGCCGCAATTCCAGCCAGCTGATCTGAAAGAACATCTAAAAAAACTTTGTCTTTAGCTTTTCCCTTCGATAGTTGCTTCAAATAATTATTCTTTTGAATCAAAACCTGGCGATACTTGCTTGCAAAATACAAATATTCTGGATTTATCTGTCCAAATTCCTGATCCATAAACCTTCTGCGCAAAGCAGGTGCGCCTTTTATTAATTCCAAATCTTCTGGAGAAAATAAAATAGCATTCAACTGGCCTACATATTTAGACAGTTTGGATTGCTCAACTCGGTTTATCCACACTTTTTTACCCTTTTTGGTAATTAAAACACGCAGGGTTAAATCTACTTGGCTTTTTTGCACATGTCCCAATAAATTTGTGTATTCACCACCAAAGCCAATTAATTCCTTATCACTATTGGTTCGATGTGAACGTGTCAATGCTAGAAAATAAATTGCTTCCAGCAAATTCGTTTTGCCTTGTGCATTTTTGCCAATAAAAATATTGACGTTCGGATCAAACTTTACGTCAAGCTTTTTTAGATTACGGAAATTTTGAACAGTAAAACGATCAAGATACATTAATCTTCCTACCGAAATTCATATTCTTGACCATTAACTTGTAAATGATCACCAACATGCAATTTTTTACCTCGTCGATCTTCAAGTTCTCCATTTAAAGTTACAGGATTGTCTTGAAGATAAAATTTTGCTTGTCCACCTGACGAAATAATGCTCTCTTCCTTCAGAAATTGTCCCAAAGTAATGTATTCGCCCTCGATTGTGAAATCCTTGATAATACTCACCTTCAATACTCTTTTTACCTATATAATTATATTAGTTTTCAGAGCAAATAACAAACTTAAAACGCGCTCAAACGCTATTTCAGCGTTTTTTTTAAAATTAAACTAATCATACTAAGACAAGTTAAAAATAAAAGAACACCGATTTTTTGGCATTTATCACCAAATCTACAAAAAAACCACCCAAAAATGGGTGGTTTTTAAGAAGCTAAATTTAGTGTACTTGATTAATAAGTTCTAACTGGAGTAATCAATTGCACAAATTCAACATTGTCTTTATCAGGATTAATAATGAATGGACGAAGTGGTTTAGTAAAGTCCATGATTACAGAATCAGTAACTGAAGCTCGAAGTGCATCGCGCATGTAGTCAGGGTTGAATGAAATTTCCAAATTATTTCCTTCTAGATTTCTAAAGCTTACATCTTCCTCAACATTACCAATTTCAGCTGACTTACCTGACAATTTAGCAGTTTGTTTTTCCACATCTAAAGTCAAAGTTACGACATTATTGCGACCTGCATGTGTTAACAAACTTGCACGCTCGAGCGCACTTGATAATTCGGGAATATCAAATTCAATACTGGTTGTTTTTTCAGTTGGAATCAAACGATCAGTATCTGGATAGTTGCCGTCAAGTAAACGTGAGTAAAATGAAAGATTGCCAATAATGAACAAAGCTTGATTGTCGCCGGGACAAACTTTTACTTCTGGATCAGTTTCACCGATAATTCTAGCTAATTCTTGTAAACTTTTACCAGGAATAATTAAATCTGTTTCTGCTTGAGGTCCGTTTTCTAAAGCAATTGTTCTTTGTGATAAACGGTGTGAATCAGTTGCAACTGCTTTAATACTATCTGGTTTAAAGAAGAAACGTACACCAGTTAAAATCGCACGAGTTTGATCATTAGAAGTGGCAAATTGTGTTTCATTAATGATTTCACGGAAAGTTTTACCAGAAATTGTGAATGATGTAGCATCAGGTATTTCTGGTAGACGTGGATAATTATTCGCATCTAAGCCATTAATTGTAAATTCACTATTTTCAGATACGATTTGTGTTTGAAAACTTTCTTTGACTTCGAAAGAGAAATCTTTGCCTGGTAATTTTTTAACAATTTCACTAAAGAAACGAGCAGGTAACACAATAGAACCTGTTGATTCTACATTCAAGTCTTCATTTACTGGTATTTTGATTTCAATGGAAATATCAGTATCACTACCTGTTAAGGTTAATTCATCTTCAGTTAAATCTAACTTGATGCCACTAAGAATTGGAATAGTAGCTCTTGATGAAATGGCCCGCATTACATTGTTCAAGTTCTCTATAAACAGGTTACGGTTGATTGTAAATTTCATTTTCATCCTCCTGAGATTGCTGAATTTTATTATTTATATTAATTATATATTTAATTAGTAGTAGTAGGGCCTGTGATTTTTGTTGAAAACTCATAAGAAGCCCTAAAATAACGGAATTGTAACGGTTAAAAAAGATGTGTAAAAACTATAAAGTTATCCACAGTGGATAACTTTAACTAATGTTCTAGCATCTGTTTCAAATCAAAAACTGCAGTTTTAATATCAGCATCAGTTTTCATTTGCTTGTCAATTTTATCATATGCATGCATTACAGTTGTGTGATCTTTCCCACCAAATTCCTGTCCAATTTTAGGCAAACTAGCATCTGTCAATTCACGTGAAAGATACATTGCAATTTGCCGTGGTACTACAATCTGCCGTACTCGCTTTTTACCTTTTAATTCAGCAGTTGAAGTTTGGAAGTAATTTGCGACTACTTCTTGAATTTTGGATATTTGTAGTCCACGATTTTTTTGGACAAGTTTAAGATCGACTAAGGCTTCTCGAGCCAAGTTAACATTGATATCCGCTTTCTCAATTGTGGCATAAGCTTGCACTTTAACCAAAGCTCCTTCAAGTTCTCTAATATTAGTGTCTACTTGGGAAGCAATGTAATCGAGTGTATCATCATCAATTGTTAAGCCCTCTGCTTCTGCTTTTCTGCGTAGAATTGCAATTCGTGTTTCAAGATCAGGTGGAGTAATTTCAACTTGCAACCCCCAAGTGAATCGAGAAACCAATCTCTCTGATAAATCGGGTATTTCAGTTGGAAGTCGGTCACTGGTCATTACAATTTGCTTTTGATCATTATAAAGTGTTTCAAAAGTATGGAAGAATTCTTCTTGAATTCCTTCTTTTTTAGTGAAGAATTGAATATCATCAACTAATAGCAGGTCACAAGTTCTGTATTTTTCGCGGAATTGGTCCTGCGTTTTATTTTTTATAGAGTTAATAAAATCGTTGACGAAAGTTTCGCTCTGTATATAAACTGCTTTAGCATTAGGTCTTTCGACTAACATTTGATGACCGATAGCTTGCATCAAGTGTGTTTTTCCCAGGCCGACTCCACCAAAGATAAATAAAGGATTGTAAAAACTTCCGGGACTATCAGCAACTGCTAAAGCAGCACCCGCAGCCAGTTTATTTCCTTCACCTTGAACAAAATTATCGAAAGTATATTTTTCGTTTAATTTCAGATCTTTAGTGAATTCTTTTTGCTCCCTTTTCTCTTGTCGAATTCGTATATCATGTTGTGGCTCTGGGGTAACTATTCTTTCTGGACTGTCATCAGTTTCACTTATCTGAAATACAGGTAGGATTTCAATGCCCGCGTATCCATACGCTGATTGAATTAATTGTGAAGAAAGATTTTTTTCCCAATAACCTTTTGCAACAGGATTTTGAACAAGAATTTTTAATTCATGCGTTTTTTTATTGTAAGAAATAGGCTTAGTGTTTTTAAACCATGCATTATAGGCAACTTCATTAAAACGAGCACGCATTTCATCGTTAAATTGCTGCCAAAATTTTTCAATGTCGAACAATGTGTATTCCTCCATTGGTAAAAAGCAATTTTATTTTAGCATGTCATAGATAAGTTTTCCACAGGGCAAAAAGAAATAAACAGTATTAACAAGCTGTGGATATTTTGTAATGCAATATGCACATTTTGACATGACAAAGGCAAAGCTGTTAGTTTATGCACAGCTGCTATGTGGATTACAGATGCTATTCTATCAGTAATTGATTGAAAATTCCATATGCGTTATCCACATGGTGTGAATTAAGTTTTTAACACCGTGTGAGTTGTGGAAAACAATGAGAATTAATCTGTGAATTTATTTTTATAACCAAGCAAAAAATATTTTATCCACATTCATTTTTTCGCTTTTTGAAAAAAGTAGACGAAAGTATGCACAGCCTTTTTTTAATAAAGACTTGGTTTTTATTGTTATTCGTGCTATCCTTAATAAGAAATTGTGCAGTTGGCACAAAAAATATGGAGGTGCAGTTTATAATGACAACTAAGAGAACTTACCAACCTAAGAAGCGTCACCGTTCACGTGTTCACGGTTTTATGAAGCGCATGAGCACATCAAATGGCCGTAAGGTTTTAGCAAGACGCCGTGCAAAAGGTAGAAAAGTCTTATCTGCTTAAACCACTGAATCCCAGTGGTTTTTTTAGTCTACTAGAGTGGAATGAAACGTTTTGAGAAAGTCTTATCGAGTAAAATCTGAAAAAGATTTCCAGCAAGTTTTCGAATCTGGCGACTCAGTCGCTAACCGTGCTTTTGTTATCTATGTAGTAGAGAAAGCAGAAAACAAGCACTTTCGTGTAGGTATTTCTGTTGGCAAGAAGGTTGGTCATACGGCTGTCGCACGCAATCGACTCAAGCGTTATATTCGGGCCGTAATTGATGAAGAAAAATTGCAGATTAATCCGCATGTTGATTTTTTGATCATTACGCGACCTTATGCTCGCAATTTTGATATGGTCAAAGTACGCAAAAACTTGCTGCATGCATTAGCTTTGGCTCATATTATTGAAGAAATGCCAGATGAAGTTGAGGAAAAATAGATTGAAAGACATTCTGACTAAGAGAAATGTCAAACGTCTTCTTGTTGTCCTGGCTGTAGTTACATTGGCTGTTGTATTAACAGGATGTTCGACTCAGGGCGCAAACGGTCATGTGGCACCAATATCACATACAAGTGGTAATTGGTGGGATCGTTGGATCGTTTATTACATGTCAGCTTTCATTTTGTGGTTAGCAAATCTAATGAACAATAGTTATGGGTGGGCTATTATTGTCTTTACCATCATTGTTCGTGTTATCTTGTTGCCTTTGAATGCTATTTCGATTCGAAGCACAACCAAGATGCAAAGCATTCAACCACAAATTAATGAGTTGCGTAAGAAGTATCCAGGACGTGACACTGAATCAAGGACATTATTACAACGAGAAACTAACAAGCTTTATAAAGAAGCAGGGGTTAATCCATATACGGGTTGTTTACCTGTGTTAGTTCAGTTACCTGTTATGTATGCTTTGTATGGTGCGATTTTACGTACCCCACAATTGCAGACTGGGCGCTTTTTATGGATGGACTTAAGCAAGCCTGATCCATACTTTATAATGCCGATTTTGGCAATGGCGTTTACTTTCTTGTCAACACCTGCGTCATCTCAAAATGGAATGACCAAGATAATGACATATGGAATGTCTATTATGGTTGGTGTTATGGCTTTACAATTCCAATCAGCCATCACGCTTTATTGGGTTATTTCCAACATGTTCCAGGCTGTTCAGACCTTTATCTTGCAAAATCCTATCAAGTATAAGAAAGAGCAAGAAGCTAAGGCTGAAGCTGAACGTGAACGTAAGCGTAAACTAAGAAGAACTTACAAGCGTTTAGGACGCAAAAACAAATAAAAGAATATCAATCTAAAATGATTTTTAGATAAAGTAGTCAAAGTGCTTTATCCATCATGTTTATTCGTGGTGGTATAATGCACTTTTTTTATTGAGAAAAGGAAAAAATTATGGCTCAAACTTTAACAGAATTTGATACGATTGCCGCAATTTCAACTCCAATTGGTGAGGGTGGAATCTCCATTGTGCGAATGTCTGGAGAAGATGCGGTTAAAATTGCAAATAAGGTTTTTAAAGGTGCAGATTTAAGCAAAGTGCCAACACACACTATCCATTATGGTCATATTATTGATCCTCATACGGGTAAAACTATTGATGAATCAATGGTTACTGTATTACGTGCACCTAAGACTTTTACTCGCGAAGATATTGTCGAAATCAATTGCCATGGTGGGATTGTTGTTACTAATCATATCTTGCAGCTATTATTGAGCAATGGTGCTAGAATGGCAGAGCCTGGTGAATTTACTAAGCGTGCTTTTGTAAATGGACGAATTGATTTAACACAAGCAGAAAGCGTGATGGATATTGTTCGTGCTAAAACTGATAAGGCACGTCAAGTTGCGGTACATCAGCTTGCTGGTGGCTTGCTTCATAAAATTCGTGCATTGCGACAAGAGATTTTGGATACTCTAGCTAATGTTGAGGTTAATATTGATTATCCAGAATATGATGCAGATCAGGTAACTGCAAAACAAATGTCTGATACAGCTACTGACGTGATTAAAAAAATAGATCGTCTCCTTAAAACCGCGCAAGAAGGTAAAATTTTACGTAATGGTTTGGCAACAGCTATTGTTGGTCGTCCTAATGTTGGTAAATCGTCTCTGCTTAATTATTTAACTCAAAGTGATAAAGCGATTGTTACCGATGTAGCTGGGACAACGCGTGATACGCTTGAAGAATATGTGTCTGTAAAAGGCGTACCTCTGGAGCTAATTGATACTGCTGGGATTCACCACACAGAAGATAAAGTTGAGAAAATAGGAGTTGAACGATCCAAAAAAGCCCTTGAACGTGCAGATTTAGTTTTGTTGTTGATTGATGCGAGTCAAGATTTAACAGCTGAAGATAAAGCATTGATTGAAGAAACTAAGTCAAAGAAGCGGATTATTATTTTGAATAAATCTGATTTAGGACAAAAAATAACAGTTGATCAGATGAAAAAACTAACTGGTAGCGATGTTATTTCAACTTCAATCCTTCAAGAAAAGAATCTGGATGATTTGGAAGAAATGATTAACAAATTATTCTTTGCTGGGATTGAAAATTCTAATGATCAAATTATGGTTACAAATCAACGCCAAGCTTCGCTTTTAACTAAAGCCAAGAAAGAGTTGCAAGATGTAGTTCAGGCTGTAGATAATGGTATTCCTGTTGACATCGCACAGATTGACTTTACTGGTGCTTGGGATACACTAGGTGAAATTACTGGTGAAAGCGCACCTGATGAGTTAATTACGCAATTATTCAGTCAATTCTGTTTAGGAAAGTAGGAGGAAGAATGATTAAGACATATGATTCAAATGAATATGATGTAATCGTTGTAGGGGCAGGACATGCAGGCTGTGAAGCCGCTCTAGCCAGTGCTCATATGGGCCAAAAAACATTGCTGGTAACGATTGGATTGGATATGGTAGCCTTTATGCCATGTAACCCATCCGTTGGTGGTCCAGCTAAAGGTACAGTAGTCCGTGAGATTGATGCATTAGGTGGTCAAATGGGTAAAAATATTGATGCTACCTATATTCAGATGCGGATGCTTAATACTGGTAAAGGTCCGGCTGTACGTGCTCTTCGTGCACAAGCTGATAAGTGGCAATATCATGAGCATATGAAAGATACCATCGAAAATACTCCTAATTTAACTTTACGTCAGGCAATCGTGGATGAATTGGTAGTTGAAGATGGTGTCTGCAAGGGCGTAATTACCAACACTGGTGCCAAGTATCATGCCAAAAGCGTCGTTTTAACTACAGGAACCGCTGCTCGAGGCAAAATTATCATTGGTGAGCTTACTTATTCTTCAGGTCCTAACAATACGACCCCATCAATTAAGCTGTCAGAGAATTTAGAAAAGCTTGGCTTTAAGTTGCGTCGCTTTAAGACTGGTACTCCTCCACGTGTTAACGGTAATACAATTGATTATTCCAAGACTGAAGAAGAGCCTGGGGATAAGACTCCGCGGCATTTTTCATTTGAAAGTAGAGATGCAGATTATTTAAAGCATCAAATCTCTTGTTGGATGACTTACACCAATCCAGTTACTCATGAGATTATTAGAAACAACCTTGATCGTGCTCCTATGTTTACTGGGGTAATTAAGGGCGTAGGTCCACGTTATTGTCCTTCAATTGAGGATAAAGTTGTACGTTTTGCAGATAAGAATCGCCACCAGATTTTCCTTGAACCAGAAGGGAAGACTACCAAGGAAGTCTATGTTGGGGACTTCTCAACTTCCATGCCTGAAGAAGTGCAATTGAAGATGGTTCACTCTGTTGCAGGGCTAGAACATGCAGAATTAATGCGTCCTGGCTACGCCATTGAATATGACGTTATTGAGCCTTGGCAATTGAAACATACGCTAGAAACTAAAAAGCTTAAGCACTTGTTTACGGCTGGTCAAATGAATGGAACTTCCGGTTATGAGGAAGCAGCGGGTCAAGGATTAATCGCTGGGATTAATGCCGCACTTAGTGCACAAAACAAGCCAGGCTTTACATTAGGGCGTAACGATGCTTATATCGGTGTCTTGATTGATGATTTAGTAACAAAGGGTACTAATGAGCCATATCGTTTGCTTACTAGCCGTGCTGAATATCGTTTGATTTTACGTACTGATAATGCTGACTTGCGCTTAACTGAATATGGTCATCAACTTGGATTAATTTCCGATGAACGTTACAAGAGATTTGAAGAAAAGAAACAAGCTATTAGGGATGCAAAAGAGAGGTTGCATGGGATTACAGTCCATTTGACTGATGAAGTACAAGAATTTTTGAAGAGTATTGGTCAAGAACCAATGAAAGCAGGCGTTAAGGCTGACGTCTTCCTGCGTCGTCCAAATGTAACGATCGATGACATTGAACGTCTTACTGGGGAAAAGATCAAGGGCGATCGTTACGTTAAAGAACAAGTAGAAATTGGTATTAAATATGCCGGCTATATCAAGAAAGAAGAAACCCGAATTGCTCGTTTGAAGCGACAAGAGGCTAAAAAGATTCCAGCAGATATTGATTACGAGATGATTGAAGGTTTAGCTACTGAGGCTCGCCAAAAGTTTGAAAAAATTCGTCCTGAAACTTTAGCTCAGGCAGAACGTATTTCAGGTGTTAACCCAGCTGACTTGGCAATTTTGAGTGTTTATATTCAAAATGGGCGTTACTCTAAGATTAAAAAGTAATCTAGACTAAATATAGAAGACATTATTCAGTTTTAACGAATAATGTCTTTTTTGTTTAGATATAAGATAACCAAAATATATAAGTGCGTATTAAGAACCTCAATAATTAAAAAATTTTTCTTAAATTTTAGCTATAAGTAAATATAAATATATATAAAATAAACTTATTTTAGTATAATAATGTTCATGAAATCACAATAGAAAACGCTCTCAATTAGTGATCTATAAGTTCTTATTAATTAGACTTTGTGAAATGGTTATTTTTACAAAAGCGTTTTCATTTGCATAATAACGGTACTTTTGGCGTTTTGCAAATGTGAAAAAATGTGCTTTAATACATTATGAAAGAAACGAAATTAAGGAGATGCACTTATATGACTAAAATTAATGGTTCTGATGCGATGCTTAAAGTTATTTATGATTGGGGAATTGATCATATTTATGGTTTCCCAGGTGGATCTTTTGATTCCAGCATGAATGCTATTTATGACTTTAGAGACAAGATGAAGTTTATCGAAGTTCGTCACGAGGAAGCTGGCGCACTTGCTGCTTCATCTGAATATAAAGTTACTGGTAAGTTGGGTGTATGTTTTGGCTCAGCTGGTCCTGGTGCCGCTCACTTATTTAACGGCTTATATGATGCTAAATACGATAAGACACCAATGGTAGCAATCGTGGCTAACGTTCCAACTAGCAAGCAAGACATTGATTTCTTCCAAGCATTTGACGAAGATAAATGGTTCTTAGATGCTAGTGTATGGTGTGCTTCAGCTAAGACTCCGGAACTTATTCCAGTATTGACTGATGAAGCTATTCGTCAAGCTTATGCCAGAAAAGGTCCTGCAGTTTTGATCATTCCTAAGGACTATGGTTGGCAAAAGATTGAAGATAATTTCCGTGTAAATAAGAATGCTCGTCCAGAAGCAAACTACCCAGCACCAACTAAGGCCTCAGTAGATAAAGCCGTTAAGCTTTTGAAAGAAGCTAAAAACCCAACCATGTACATTGGTTTAGGTGCTAAAGATGCTGGCGAAGAAGTGAAGGAATTTGCTGAAAAATTTAAGACTCCTATTATGTCATCATACTTAGGCAAGGGCATTGTGGAAGACAAATTCCCAGCTTACATGGGTACAATTGGCCGTATTGGACCAAAAGCTGCTCAAGAAGTTCAAACTGCAACCGACTTAGTCGTTTGGGTTGGTAATAACTCACCATTCTCAGTATTATGGTTCCCTAAGAACGCTAAAGTAATTCAAATCGATGTTGATCCAGCTAAGTTTGGTAAACGTCACTCAACTGATGTTTCAATGTTGGCTGACAGTAAAAAGGCACTTCGTGCAATTATTGATGCTGGTGAAGAGAGAAGCGAGTCACCATTGTACAAGGCCGCTATTGCGGACCGTGAAAACTGGGATGCATGGGAAGACAGCTTTAAGAACTCTGATGAAATGCCAGTTCGTCAAGAACCAATTTGGGACGTTATTAACAAGAAGGCTGATGATAACGCAGTCTTTGCAATTGATGTTGGTAACGTTAATGTTGATTCCTGCCGTTTATTAAACTTGCATGATGATCAAAAGTGGACTACATCAGGCTTGCACGCAACTATGGGTTATGGTGCTCCTGCCGCATTAATGGCTGCAACAGTTTACCCAGACCGTGAAGTTTGGAATTTGGCAGGTGATGGTGGCTTCGCCATGATGAACCAAGAACTTTTGACAATGGCACGCTACAACATGCACGTCTTAAATGTTGTCTTCACCAACGAAACTTTAGGTTACATTGAAGCTGAACAAGTTGATGAATCTAACCAACCATTATCAGGTGTAAAGCTTCCAGATAATGATTGGGCTAAAGTTGCTGAAGGTATGAATGTTAAAGGCGTAACAGTTCGTACCAAGAAAGAATTCGAAGAAGCTGTTGACGAATTCAAGAAGATGGACGGCCCAATGTTAATCGATGTTAAGTACACGCACAATATGCCTTACTCAACTGAGTTGAACTCACTTGACGATCCAGCATTCGTTAAGAAGTATGAAGCTGAAGACTTGAAGCCATTTAGCTACTTTGCTGAAAAGTATGGCTTAGAAGCCGATGCTGCAACAGGTGCATCTCAACATGAAGAATCAGAACCAGAAGAAGAACCTGCTCCTGATACAATTTCAGGTGCTTCACAACATTAATATGGTTGAGTAACTAATAAAGAGACGAGAAATAATCTCGTCTCTTTATTTTTGTCTAAAATATTTCCTAGGAAATTTTCAAAAGCCCTGTGAAACATTTTTAAGCAATAATAAATTAGTTATTAAATTTAAAACTTTTCGTTTCGCTTTTTTACGTGCTTAAACGTATAATAATATTTGATGATTTTTGATTAATATGGAGGAATTAGAGAAATGCAACAATTCGGCGTTATCGGCTTGTCTGTTATGGGCAAGAACCTTGCTTTAAACGTTAGAAATCACGGCTTCTCAGTTTCTGGTTTTTCAATTGATAAGCCAGAAGTTGATGCCTTTGCTAAGTATGAAGATGATAAGTTAAAGCCATGCTACACATGGGAAGAATTTGTTAACTCACTTGAAAAGCCACGGAAGATTTTGATTCAAATCATGGCTGGTGATCCAGTTGATCAAACTTTGCAAAAATTGCTCCCACTTTTAGACAAAGGCGATATTTTAATCGATGGTGGTAACTCAAACTATCACGATACTAACCGTCGTTACCATGAAATGGAAAAACACGGAATTCACTTCATTGGTATGGGTGTTTCTGGTGGTGAAGAGGGTGCCTTGAACGGCCCGGCTCTTATGCCAGGTGGTGATGAAGAGGCCTACAAGAAGGTTGCTCCGATTCTTGAAGCTATTGCCGCTAAGAATAAAGAAGGCCAACCATGCGTTAGCTACATGGGGCCTGAAGGTGCCGGCCACTATGTAAAAATGGTACACAATGGTATCGAATATGGTATCATGCAAGAATTTTCCGAAGTTTACAACTTGTTGCGTGACGTTGCTCGTAAGAGCGATGACGAAATGTCTAAGATCTTTGACGAATGGAACCATGGTTTGGTTGAAGCTTACTTGAGTGAAATCACTTCAAAGGTTTTAGCACAGAAAGATGATTTAACTAAAGATCACGTTATTGATCATATTTTGAACGTTGCTTCATACAAGGGTACTGGTAACTGGATGCTTGAAGATGGTGTTGCTCTTGGTGCTCCTGTAACTGTAATTGGTGAAGCCGTTATGGCTCGTTTTATGAGTAAGCAAGCTCATATGGCAGTTAAGAAAGGAATTAAGCCAATTACATTTGAAGAAAATAGCGACTTGCCAGATAACTTGGTAGACGAATTTGGCAAAACTTTGCAATTAGC
Source organism: Lactobacillus ultunensis DSM 16047 (assembly GCF_001436305.1). GTDB lineage: Bacteria > Bacillota > Bacilli > Lactobacillales > Lactobacillaceae > Lactobacillus > Lactobacillus ultunensis. The sequence continues at coordinate 30,179 of NZ_AZFO01000008.1, forward strand.
TCAAGCTGTCGCATATGCTCAAGGTTTCCAACAATTGACTATGGCTGCTGAAGCATATAACTGGGACTTAAGATTTAAGTCAATTGCCCAAAACTGGGAAGCTGGTTGTATTATTCGTTCTGCTATGCTTAAGGATATTGAAAATGCTTATAGTGATGGCAAGAAGCCAATGAACTTATTCCAAGATGAATACTTCAGAAACTTGGCAGAAAAGAACTTGCCATCTTTGAGAAAGTCAGTAGAATTTGCTACTAAGGTTGGTGTACCAACTCCAACTTTAAGTGCAGCTCTCAATTACTTGGAATCAATCTTCAATCCAAACTTGCCAGCTAACATGATTCAAGGTCAACGTGATTACTTCGGTGCTCACACTTACCTTAGAAACGACCGTGAAGGTACATTCCACACTGAATGGTACGAAGAAAAATAAGTAGTTTCATGTGAAACTAAATAAAGCCAGTTAGAGATATTCTAGCTGGTTTTTTAGTGTACAATAATAGCGGCATGGTTTTTCGAGTAAAAGAGAGGATTATATGAAAGACGAGGGAAATAAAACCAACATTAAATTACTGATGCAGGCCTTGGTTGTAGGTGTCTGCACTGGAATAATAGTTGGTTTGTTTAGATTTGGCATCCAAGAAACTTCAGGATTCTGGTTGTATCTATTCCAGTTGGCGCATCGGAATCCAGCTTGGTTTATTGCAATTATCATTGGCTTCATTGCAGTAGCTGTGATTGCTGGTTATTTTGTAAAACAGTATCCCCACGTAGGTGGATCCGGTATTCCAGAAGTTAAGCTGCAATTGCAAGGAAAACTACATTTACAATGGCTTCCAATTTTATGGCGGAAACTTATTGGCGGCATTCTGGTTATTGGAACTGGACTCTTTTTAGGACCAGAAGGACCTTCATTGCAATTGGGTTCTACAATTGGTCAAGGCGTAGGACAGGGTTTTAAGCAGAATAAACTTAATTCTCGAATTTTGTTGGCTACTGGTGCTTCGAGTGGTTTATCAGCTGCTTTTGGAGCTCCACTTAGTGGCGCACTTTTTGTTCTAGAAGAAGTCTTTCATAACTTTTCACCACTTGTTTGGATGAATGCTTTAGCTGGTGCAATTGCTTCAAATTTTGTTGTTTCAAATTTGTTTGGGATTCGTCATGCTTTAGCTATTCCATATAATTATTCTTTCCCCATTATCTTATATTGGCATTTGATTGTTTTAGGAATCTTATTAGGCCTTCTCGGACACTTGTATAAGGTTGGTCTATTTAGTCTGAAAAAGGTTTATGCAAAAATTACTTTTTTGCCACGTTGGCTTCATGGTCTTATTCCATTGGCTATTTTGATCCCGATTGCTTACTTCTGGCCTTTAATTACAGGTCCAGGTAATCGTTTGATTTTAGCTCTTCCCCATATGATTACTAAAACAGGATGGGGATTGGTTGGACTCTTAGCCTTCTACTATGTGATGAGAATCGTCTTCTCAATTGTGACTTATGATTCGGGCTTACCAAGTGGTATTTTCTTACCAATTTTGACTATGGGTGCATTAATTGGTGCAACCTATGGGTTGTTTATGGTTCAATTAGGTCTATTGCCACAACGCTTAGTAGTTAACTTGGTAATCTTCTCAATGGCTGGCTATTTTGCTGCAATTATTCGTGCACCATTTACAGCAATTATTTTAATTACCGAAATGGTTGGCTCCTTGCTGCACTTAATGCCTTTAGCTGTAGTAGCATTTATTGCACTTTTAGTGGATGAGCTCTTAGGCGGCAAGCCTATCTATGGTCTGCTAGCAGCTGCTATGGACACGCACAGTGATCGTAAGGCTAACTATACTGGAGAGGCTGATCAAATGGTTCTGCCAGTCTATGAGAGCAGTAAATTGGTTGATAAAAAAGTTGCTGATATTAAGTGGCCTGAAGATACAAGGATTAGAACAATTCGTCGCGATGGGGATGAAATAATCCCAACCGGTCAGACGATTATTCGTGGCGGCGATATGCTTGTTTTGGAGTTTGATTCAAGTCAACGAGGTCGTGTTTACAGTAAAATGAAAGACCTGCAAGGCGTTGAACTTGATGGATAATTGAAATAAGGGCGGCATACATATATGCCGTCTTTTTTCTTGCACAAAAATAGGTTATATTAGATACTTAAACTTATGTAGAAAAGAGGGATGAAGGTGAATAATTTAGTACAGATCACGTTAAATGCGGATCAGGAAAAATATAATCTGGATGGAGATGAAAGCATCACTTTTATTGATGCGAATTCTTATTATATTGGTCAAATTATTAATCGGCATCATGGCTGGATAACGTTAGAATCAGTTGACCAAGACGGCAACTGGGGTGGTGTGGTTTTTATTAGAGAAAACCAAATTGCTAAAATAGAGGATAATACTCCTGTGCTACATTATTATGCGACTGCTAGCATCTATGATCCGTTCCATATGAAACAATTAAATGCTTCTGTACTACACTGGGATTTTACCAATATTTATGATCTTCTAATTAATGCATCTGATGAGCATCCCTTTATTACGGTTGAAGTTAATACCGGTGTAACTTATACTGGCTTAATTACTCAATTGGACAAAAACGAGGTCCGCATTCTAGAGAAAAATGAAACTATTCTTGAACATTACGCCACTGTCATTCCTCTAGCAGATATTGTTTGTATTGATATCAACAGCATAGATAATCGACTATTTGTTCAATATTTAAAGCAGAATAAGAACTATGATAATGATTTGGAATTAGCTGAAATTTACTTTGATTATACTTTTGATGATCAATTTGGTAGCTTTGCAATTGGTAAAGTACTTAAATATGATGAAGAAAATCTAATTCTTGAAAGTTTAAACGAGCTAGGTCAGGTAGAATCGATTGCAGTAATTTCACGTAGTCATATTGCACATATTTCCGAAGATTCAGAAAAGCTAAATTACTTTAATTACCTAGTAAAATGGCAGAAGAAAAACAACAGTTTTGATCCGGATCACTTGGAGCGTTCAATCAATTTGCGAGGGGAGATTAAGTCGCCTGCTGAAGTAATTGAGGATTGGCCTAATGATCGTGTAGTTAAAATTAGTGATTCGATCTATCATTATCCAGATCGATTAGGTCTAGTTACAGAACGTAATGAAGAAGGTTTTGATCTTAAAATCTTAACGGAATATGATTTAGGTGACGTAAGTGATCATAGCTATGATGATTTGATTAGCGTCGACTTAGCTAGCTCAGATATGATTAAAATGCAACGCTTTGTCGACTATCATGGTTAAATAAGTTGTCAGCAGCGCAAACTTTTTCTATAATTTAGAAAACGAAAGGAAGATGTTCCATGGGATTAACTTTTGAAAACCCTAATAATTTACAAAAGATGCTTGATCGTTTTGCGACCGTTCCAGATCCAAAGAAAACGCCAAAGCATAAAGATCCAGAAGAATTGCTTAATAAGGATTCAAAGGCTAAGAAGAAAAAAGGTAAAGATAAGAAGTAGTAATAAAAAGGCAAATTGCTTTCATGCAATTTGCCTTTTTGAATAGTTAATTATTATTTATTTTTGATTAAATTGTGGCGAAGTTTCTGGTGCCCAGATCAGACAAACGATGAAGGCAAAGAACAACACGATTGCACAAACAATCATTGCTAAATTGCTTCCACCTTGGTTGGTCAAAATAGGCAATAGAAAAGTTCCTGCGGCAGCTCCAATACGACTGATAGTGATGCATGTGCCTACACCAGTACCACGGACTTTGATATCAAAAAGTTCAGTTGGGTATGGGTAATCAAGAACTAGTCCAGATGACAAAATAATAGCAAATAATGCGAAAATAATTAATTTAAGAATAGAATTCAAATTAGGTAATACAGCTAATGTCCCGATCAAAACCGCAGAAAGGAAAAAGTTACTGATTAGGAAAGCACGTCTGCTGATGCGGTTAAAGAGCAGAATACCGATAATCACACCAACCATCATTCCGCCATTATAAATAAGTCCAGAAATACTGCTGTTAGTAATATTCATGCTTTTAAGCAAAATTGGCAGGAAAATACTAATGCCAAAGAATGAGAAAGCCTGACAAGCATAAAAGATACCACCAACAAGAGTATGGCGCAGATATTTTTTAGAAAATAGAATTGCCCAGGAAATGTTTTTAGGCTTCTTTGCTTTATCGCGTCTCATGAATCTTGCAGGCAATCTCCATTTGCGTCCCATATGTTTGCGGATAATTTTATTGGCCTTCTTGACTTTCCCTTTACTAGCTAACCAACTTGGGGATGCAGGAAGTGGGAAGAAGCTTCTAAATAAGGCAGTAATTAAGGCAGGCACTGCACCAGTTGCTAGAATAACTTGCCAAGTATAACTGCCTAAACCAGTAATAAATGATCCGGCTAAGTATGACAAGATAAAACTGATTGTCCAATAGATTAATAGATGACTCTGACGCTTGCTGTCTTCGCCTTTGGGTAACCATTCGGTTAATAGAGCATTACCGACAGTGTAATCAACGGCAATCATTAAACCAATACCGACTCTGATAATAAAAGTTAATAAGAAATTAGCTGTTAGTAAGTGCAGCAATGTAAAAATGGTTAAAACATACATGTTAATCATTAACATTTTGCGTCGACCGATTTTATCAGATAAACGTCCTACCAAAAGGCTGCCAGCCAGTCCAATTAGTGATCCTGCTCCAATTAAACCAGTCCATAAATCACTGATTTGAATATACTTGGCAGCATTAGAAAGTGCGGTACCACTAATTCCCAGGGAATACCCACAGGCGATTTGACCTAGGATGACTGCAATTAACACTCGTAAATGAACTGGCATTAATGGTGCGCGTTTATAATTCTTTTTAGTTTTGATAATTCTTTCACGTCTAATATTCTCGTTATTTTCCATAAGAGCAAGGCTACGGCTTGCTTATTCATCAACTCCTTAAGTAAATCTAAATAATAGCTTTACATAATATGCTAACAAATAATAAGAAGATATGCAAAAAGCCATCAAATGATGGCTTTTTTGGTTATGCTTTTTCAATTTCACCTGCGGCGATGGGTAAAGTAGTATGTGCATCATAACTCATTACGCAACCGCCAACGCTGTCTGGTAATTTAAGATCTTTAGGAACCCCATGAACATAAACGACTCGCTTATCTAATTGAAGGTCACTACTGCCAAAGGCATCTTTGAATTTAGCTTGCAACTCAGTTAATGGAACGTTGACATCATATTCATAATGACCATTGCTATCAGCAACAGGATAGCCGTCATGAGGGATATTCATCTTTTCTGGGGCATCATCAAGAGGAACCATTGTCGTACCAGAAACAGGTTCGGTTTCTGGTAAGTCGATGAAGCCGTCATGGTTAGTATCTTGAGCCATAGTAGGTACATGGGCCTTTTTACCATCTTTAAAACCGTGGAAATGTTCCCAATGTTCAATATTTGCTGGTGTATCAAACATTTCTACATGGATGTGAAGCTTGTCGTCGTTTTCTTCGAAAGTTGCAGTACCATGAGCTTTAGTACCGATTTTATCTGCATTTAAAGGTTGAATATTTGCAATATATTTAGTCATTGTCAAAGTTCCTTTCTTTTCTTGATTTGTTAGTTTAATTATATGTACAATGCTTTTGATAAAAATTGATGTAGATCAAGAAAAGAAGGAATCTTATGAAAAAACATTCAGCTGTAGCATGTATCAGTCAGGTAGGACTTTTTTCAAAATTATCAGATAGCATCCTAAAGAAAATTGCACCAATTTCAACGCACCAAGAACATTTTCCAAAAGGAAGCATCATTCGTCGACCAGGGGACGGCAAGGATGGATTGATCTTTATGGATGAAGGCAGTGCTAAAATCTATAGCCTTAATGCGGAAGGCAAGGAAACTGTCTTAGGCGTATTAAATCAAGGAGATTTTGATGGGCAATTGAATTTATTTCAAGATAATAACAATGAAAATTTTGTCCAAGCTCTACAAGATACTTATGTTTGTTCCATTAATCGCAAGGACTTTCAAAATCTGTTGAAGAAGACACCTGATTTGGCACTTAATTTGCTGAACAGTTTTGGTCAAAAACTCGTGGCTATTGAGACCAAGTCGATTCGGCGTAATTCAATGAGCGCTAAGGAGCGCCTTTTAGCTTATTTGGAAGATTTGGCTAAAAAGCAAGAGAGTCGTACCGTTCAGCTGAAGTTGAAGAAGAAGGATTTAGCAAGCTATTTGGGTGTTACACCGGAAACGTTGAGTAGACAGCTAAAAAGTTTGGAAAAAGATGAATTAATCAGTGTCGAAGGTAAAAGAATTAAAATACAGTAAAGACTAGAAAAATGCTAAACATAGGACAAGTGTTAAAAGAAGAAAGATTAGCCCAGAATAAGACTCAACGAGAGTGGATAAAAAACATTCATCTTTCTGTATCAAGATATTCTGAAATTGAAAACGGCATTATTAAAAATGGTAAAAAGGCAGATATAGATAGTGAACAGTTAATTTTACTTCTTAAGAACAATAATGTAGATATAATGGAGTTTTTCTCAAAATTACAGGATGATGTGTCTTTGACGGACGAACTATCTTTGGAACTATCGCAATCTTTCAATAGTGGAGACATTAAAAAAGCAAATGAAATAAAAAATAAAATACTTACAGATCCAGAAGTTTCATTGGGCTTGAAATATAGAGCGATTTTAGTAACTGCAGAATTAAAAGACCACATGGCATCTCTTGATCAAAATACAATAGACGAGATTAGTAACTATTTATATAAATCAAATGATTGGGTTAAAAACAAAGAAGCTCTAATTCTATTTGGTAATTCTATGCCAAGAATGAATCAAAGTATTCTACAACGTCGAATGAAACAAATCATAAAAGAATATGCGGATATTAGTAGATTCCCAGATAGTGTGCAACGTCGTATTTCAACTATCTGTATAAACTACGTATTCAATGCAATTTTCGTTTATAAGATGGGTACATATGTTCGGAAATCGCTTGATTTAATAGAAAGCTTACCTGCTAATGACGTTTATGGTCTAAAGAAATTGGTAGGACAGTATTATGCAGATTATTTGAAAGGTGATCAAAAGCATATGACTGAGCTAAAGGATCTACTTGCAAGATGTGGCTATACGTCTTTAGCTAATCGATTAAGTTTCGATATATCGAAATAGATTTGGAAAATAAAAAATATTCAGTAAAATAGTGCGATAGTCCATGAACAAAGGAACAATCGCATGAAATACGTTATAAAGCATTATCCTAAATATATCTTACTTTTTGCCATTCTGTCACTAGTACTTGCAGTTATCACGGTGTCAGATGCTCTGGTTTTGCAGTTTATTATTAATAATGTGAAAGACTCTAGCAAGATACCATATTACGTAATAGTCATATCAGTAATGGTATTTATCTTGCTTGAAGGCTTCGCCTATTATTTTCAACAGTTTAATTCTGAATATCTGGCTAAAAAAGCTGTTAATTTATATCGAGGAATAGTCTTCAGACGGATCACGGCTCAGAGAATATCTATTTTTGATAATCACACTCCAAGTAAGTATGTTTCGCTAATGACTGCTCAAATGGATAATCTGGATGAAAATTATTTTGCTGCAATATTTTGGGCGTTTTACTTAATAATTCAATTTATAGTTGCATGCGTTATAGCCCTTGCAGTAAATCCAACTATGGCCATAATAGCAATTATCCTAAGCATCCCTAATTTATTGCTACCATTGATTTTTAGAAAGGTTTTAGAAAACACAAAAATTAAGACGATTAAGCAAACAGATTTGTACATCGCTAAGATATCTGATTATTTATTTGGCTTTGCAGATTGGAAAATTAATGGTGGTAGTAAGCTGATTGATACACAAGAAAAGATTGAAAATACACGAGTATTACAATTTCAAAAAAGTGAATTAAAGGCACAGAATCTTTCAACAGCTTTTAACCATGCTTTTTCAAATGTGTTGTATTTAGGTACATGGCTAATTGGGGCATTTTTTATTCTGAATAAACAAATGACGATGGCATCAGTTGTAGCCTTTTCTCAATTAGTGATTAATATTTCATTTCCAATATACAGTTGTGCTGATATGTTTTCTCAGATAGTTGGTGGTAAAAAGCTCTTCGAAAAGATTGAAACAGAAATCCCGGTAAATTCTAATGAATTACAGAATAACCTTCAATTAGATACATTTAAAAAAATCAGTTTTAGGGATGTAACGTTTAAAAACGATCAAAAGAAAATCCTTGATTCATTGAACCTTGATATTCTGGCAAACCAGAAGTATGTGATCAAGGGACCTAGTGGCAGTGGAAAAACTACTTTTCTTAAAATACTAACGAAACAAATATTGAATTATAAAGGTCTTATTACTTTTAATGAATTGGATATTACGAATATTGCAGATCAAACATTATATTCCAAAATAGGCTATTTGCCGCAACATGGACACATATTTGAAACCACTTTAGCCAATAATTTATCACTGTATCAAAATAAAACGAATAAGGATTTAATTGAGGTGCTAAAGTTTGTTGAATTAAACAAGTGGGCAAATGAAGATTCTTTGAGCAAACAAATTAGCTCGGAGTCTATTTCAGGTGGAGAAGCTAAAAGAATTGAGCTTGCACGACTCCTTTTGCAAAATAAGGAGATTTTGATTTTAGATGAATTTTCATCTGGATTAGATAAAGATACTTTAAGAAAAGTTGAAGATAGAATTTTCTCCTTGCCACATCAAACAGTGCTATATGTTACTCATGTATACAGTAATGAGTTAATAAATAAAGCAGATCAAATTATTCAATTCTAACAAAAAAGCGTAGCATGAAAGCTACGCTTTTGCTGATTCTCCAGCAATTTTTGTCTTATTCAAAAGCAGTGAGCTGGTTACCACTGATACGGAACTAAAGGCCATTGCTAAACCTGCCAGCTCGGGACTTAAAGTTAATCCTAATCCCATGAAGAGACCAGCGGCGATAGGGATGCCGATGGTGTTGTATATTAGGGCCCAGAAGAGGTTTAACTTAATTCTGTTGAAAGTCTTCTTAGAAATATCCAAAGCCCGTACAACGCCCATTAAATCGTTCTGAACGAGGACAATACCACCGGATTCAATCGCGATGTCAGTTCCTGAACCCATGGCAATCCCAACTTCAGCTGTAGATAAAGCAGGCGCGTCGTTAATTCCATCACCGACGAAGGCAACTGTTCTACCAGCATCTTGCAATTTCTTAATCTCTGCAGCCTTTTCAGTTGGTAAAACGCCTGCAATCACTTGATCAATCCCAACTTCTTTACCGATAGCTTCCGCAACATTTTGATTATCGCCGGTAAGCATAATGGTCTTTAAACCGCGTTTCTTCAGCTCGGCAATAGCGGCCTGGGAACTAGCCTTAGGCACATCTTGAATCGCAATAAGCCCGATAATTTGATCTCCTAAGCCAACATAGACAACGGTCTTAGCTTCCTTTTGCAATTTAATTGCTTGATCTTTCATTTCCTGGGAAATAGAGATATCTTCCAGCAATTTATCGCTACCTACGAAGGCAGTTTGTCCATCATAAGTAGCTCTAACACCTTTACCTTCAATAGCTGCAAAATTTTTAACTTGGGCTAAAGCAATCTTAGCATCCTTAGCCTTTTTAACCACGGCTGTTGCCAAAGGGTGTTCAGAATTTTCTTCCAAACTGGCCGCAATAGTCAATACCTTGTTTTGATCGCCAACGAGGTCAGTTACTTGAGGCTTACCAACGGTAATCGTACCCGTCTTGTCAAAAACAACAGTATCGATATCGCTGACTTCTTCAAGAACTTCACCGTTCTTGATTAAAACGCCCATCTTGGCGCTACGAGCAGTCCCGACCATCAATGCAGTTGGCGTAGCCAATCCCAATGCACATGGGCAGGCAATAACGACTACAGAAACGGCGAACAGCATTGCATTGACCAATGTTGCGCCTAAGAAGACGTACCAGATTACAAAGGTAATAATCGTAATGATCAAAACAGCTGGAACAAAGATATTGGAAATTTTATCAGTCAGGTTTTGAATAGGAGCATGACTAGTCTGTGCTTTTTTAACTAAATCAACGATCTGAGAGAGCATCGTATCTTTACCAACTTTGGTAGCCTTAAAGGTGAAAGTACCGTTGGTATTAATCGTTGAGCCAACTACATTGTCGCCCTTCTTTTTAGTGACTGGCATACTTTCACCAGTGACCATTGATTCGTCAATTGTCGTAGATCCAGTGATGATTTCACCATCAACAGGTACTTTTTCACCAGGCTTAACACGAATGATATCGCCAACCTTAACCTGATCTAATGGAATCTTGACGAATTGACTATCACGCTCGACTTCAGCGTCCTTAGCTTGTAAGTCGATTAATTTAGCCAAAGCGTTTGAAGCGTTATTGTGCATCTTCTCTTCCATAACGTCGCCCAAAAGGACGAAGACCGTTACGAAAGCGGCACTTTCAAAGTAAACTTCACGTCCAGTAAACATGGCAAAGATACTGTAGAAGTAAGCTACAGCAGTACCGACTGCCACTAGCGTATTCATATTAGCGCTATGCTTTTTAAAAGCGGCCCAAGCACTGCTCCAGTAAGGTGCAGCGGAGATTGCCATGATAATTGTAGTCGTGATAAAAGCGATCCAATTATAGCCTGGCATCATCCAATGAAAGGGCATTGCGAACATCTGGATAAGCATTGGGATTGCTAGAATGAATGAAATCCAGAAGCGTTGAATATTAGAAAGTTTCATTACTTAACCACTACTTTTCCATGGAACATATCCATCCCACAAGCGTAGTTGTAAGTGCCAGGCTTGTCGGTTGGAACATTGATTGTAACTTCTTTTTTGCCATCTAATTTTTCATCAAAATTGAGGTCTTTAGAAACCACTTCGTTCATGCATCCCATATTATCTGAAGCAATGAACTTTAACTTAGCTGGCTTGCCTTGTTTAAAGGTAACAACATCAGGCTTGTAACCATGATTTTCTGCATTAACAACAACTTTTTTAGTTTGATTCTTTGAAAAAATACTCATTATTTAACAACAACCTTTCCATGAAACATATCCATGCCGCAAGCAAAGTTATAAGTGCCTTTCTTGTCAGTAGGAATATCGATAGTAGTAATTTTCTGTTTAGTTAAATCTTTATTCACGCCTAATTGTTCAAAAACAACGTGAGACAAACATGCAGTTGAGTCCTTCATATCGAAGTTGACCTTAGCTGGAACGCCTTGTTTCAACACAACAGTTGAAGGGGAATAGCCACCTTTGACAACGATGTTTGCTTCTTGTGTTCCTTGATCAATATTGGCAGTGCCGATAGCTTCTTTGTGTTTGCCAAAGAACCACCAAACAATAAAGCCGATCAGCAAAACTGCCACAACTAACGTAATAATTTGTGAGATACCCATTTTAGTCCCTCCTAGCAAAAGTGTTCTTTACCTGACAAGCAGTTGCAAGGAACTTTATCAGGAGCACTTTTTTCTTTTACAGTAACTTCTTGTTTTATTTTTTCTAGGTCACTTTTAGAAATAGGGGAATTAGCCAGCAGCTGCAAGAGCACCTCGCCTTTATGCATGTCGCACATGCGATTTAGAAGCTCTTGTGCGGCCTCTGTCATTACCTGCGTCTGATTAATCTTGAAAGAGTAAACAAAGTGTCTGCCTTCCTTAGACGTCTCTAGCAGGTTCTTTTTAACCAACCGTCGAAGTAAAGTCTTGATTGTAGATTCAGACCAATCTTTTTTAGCCTGCAATTCTTGAATTACTTTAGTTGAACTAACTGGTTCAAGAGTCCAAATAATTCGCATGACATCCCATTCACTATCGGAAATTGTGCTTTCTTTTTCTTGAAGAGTAACCATCTTTTCCTCCTTACGTTTACATTTGTAACTATACTCTTAAAATCTACATTTGTAAACTTTAATGCAATAAAAAAAGAAAGACGAGTGTCTTCCTTACTTCACAAATATTCCCACAAGTAATAAAACTGCAATAATCCATACCACATCAAGCAGATAGACTAAAATTTTAGTCCACATTTTTTGATAAAGTTGTCCTGTTTGAAAAAGAAAATATAGTGCTAGTGCAGCTAAGATAATTGCGATTGTAGTTCCTGAAGGATTATGAATATTGAGATAAAAGTAGATTCCAGCAATGGCTGAAAAAAACAGGGTGCCGAGAATCCAAAGCGTTTTTTTAGTTAATTTCATGATTAATTTCTCCTTGATATTTAGTATAGCGTATCAAGAAGAAAAATTAGTTAACGGTCACGTCTCCATCATCACTATGAGCAAATAAGACATTAGAGCTGGAAATATTTTTGGTATATGAGCCACCATCGTCATCATTGTCATGATCGGTTCCCTTAAAGGTTACATCCCCATCATCAGAGGATAAATAATAGCCATGGGCGTTACTTTGCTTCACCTTGATATCTCCATCTTCTGAGGTGATTTTAGCTCCATTTGTTGTAAACAATTTATCAACTTCAACATCTCCGTCTTCTGAGTCGATCTTGGCTTTATTCTTTGCATACAAGCTATCAATCGTGATGTCTCCATCCTCAGCAGAAAGCGCAATAGTTTTTACCCGAATATTACCATAAAAATCAACATCGCCATCTTCTAGATGCATATCAATTTTTTGTAATTCCTTTGCTGGCAAGTAGATGGCGATCACATTATCTTTAGAAATGCGATAACGCCCACCTTTATTTTCTTGTTTGATTGTTAAAATGCCGTTTTTTATTTGAACGCTAGGTTTAAAACGTTTCAAGCCGTGATAAATAACTTTGTATGTTTTACCAACATGCAATTCGGTATCAACAATATCTGTCGAAACTTTCATAGAATTAAACTTCTGTTCAGAAAGTGTTTGTTTAACTACTGGACCAGAGTTTTTGTCAGTGTAAGTATGGAATTTACAGCCTGCTAGAAAAAGGCCTAGAGTAAGAAATAACCCAGGCAATAATATAAGTTTTTTGTTTTTCATAAACAATTCCCCCTACAGATATTTTATCGTAGAGTGAGATGCAAAAGATACAAAAAAATCCGCTCCATACGAGGAACGAATTTTGCTTATTTTTCTATAAATTAGTAACTAGGAAGAAGACAATGAATACCACGAATAGAATATACATCATCGGGGTAACTTCCTTAGCGCGCTTAGATGCGATCATTGTGATTGGGTAGGCGATCAAACCTAAAGCCAGACCATCTGAAATACTGTAAGTCAATGGCATGCCGACAACTGTCAAGAATGCAGGGAAAGCAATCTCAAACTTGTCCCAGTCGATCTTCTTCAAGTTGCTTGCCATCAATACACCAACGATGATCAAAGCTGGAGCCGTTACAGTAGTTGGGATAACGGCAAGAAGTGGACTGAAGATCATACTGATGATGAAGAAAATACCAACGAAGATCGCGGTTAAACCAGTTCTACCACCCATAGCGATACCAGCGCTTGATTCTACTGAAGTACCAAGTGGAGCAGTACCGCAAACGGCACCTTCAACCATAGCAGTTGAGTCGGCCAAGAAAGCACGACCGATACGTGGAATCTTGCCATCTTTATCAACCATGCCAGCTTGTTCGGTCATTCCGATTAAAGTACCTGCAGTATCAAAGAAAGTTACTAACAAGAAGGTTAAAACAACCATCCAAAGCTGTGCTGTATTAATATCCTTTAAGTGGAAGACGGCTTGACCAAAGGTTGGGGTAATGCTTGGTGCACCCGCAATGATGCCGTGTGGCAATGGAATTTGACCGATAATCATGCCAAAAATAGCGGTAATGATCATGCCCACAAAAATTGAGCCAGGCACTCTCAAAGCCATTAAGATCACAGTCAAAACCAAGCCAAATAATGTAATCCAAACAGCTGAGTTGCTAAACTTGCCCAAAGTAACCAACGTAGAATCGCTATTAACGATTAATTGACCATTTTTCAAACCAATAAAGGCAATAAATAAACCAATACCAGCAGAAATAGCATATTTCATATCTTGTGGAATCGCATTAACTACCATTTCACGCAATTTGAAGACGGTAATCAAGATGAACAAGATAGATGCTACTAAAACGGCAGCTAAAGCTGTTTCCCAGGAAATATGCATCCCTACACAAACGTTATATGCGAAGAAAGCACCACTACCTAAAGTTGGAGCTAAGGCAATAGGGTAGTTTGCAATAAAGCCCATCAGGAAACAACCAATTGCTGTAGCGATGGCCGTTACAGTGAAGGCTGCACCTTTAGGGATACCAGCTGCATGTAAAATATTAGGGTTAACAAACAAGATGTAGGAGAGGCTGACAAACGTGGTTAATGCGGCGATTAATTCGCGTTTAACGTTAGTGTTAGCTTCTTCTAAATGAAAGACTTTATTTAAAAAATCCATTGCGCCTCCAAAATAAAAACAAAAAGAAAAAGGACATAGCTTACCCAAAGTCATGGGTAAAAGATGTCCTTGATAAAATTATGACGTCTGATACCTATAGTCCTGAATTTATGGCTCAGGGTAGATACTGTCGACCTTATTTCGACGATATATAGATAACTTGATTGTTAAGTATTCTAGCAGAAATTCGTGGTCTACGCAAATTTCCTGGGAAACAAAAAACAAGCAGCTATTAACTGCTTGCTTAGATGAAGGTATTTTATTAATGAAATTATTTTACGTTTAAAACCACGTAGTAGATAATGAACACTACGAACAGAATCCACATCATTGGTGTGATTTCCTTGAAACGCTTAGCTGCGATCATTGAAACTGGGTATACGATTAAGCCCCAGCCTAAACCGTCTGAAATTGAGTAAGTAAGAGGCATTCCGATTGCAATGAGGAAACAAGGAATGGCAATTTCGAGATTAGTCCAGTGTACATGAGCCAAGTTTTCAGCCATTAAAACTCCGACGATGATTAAGGCAGGTGCAGTTACTTGAGTAGTAAAGACACTTAAGATTGGGCTGAAGATAGTAGAAATTAGGAAGAAAATACCAACCCAAACTGCGGTTAAACCAGTTCTACCACCAACTGCGATACCAGAACTTGATTCAACGAAGGCACCGACAGGTGAAGTACCAAGTACTGAACCAACAAGCATACCTGAAGAGTCAGCGGCTAAAGCTTCACCGGCACGAGGCATCTTGTTGTCTTTCATTAAGCCGGCTTGTTGAACCAAACCGATTAAAGTACCGGTCGTGTCAAAGAAAGTTACTAAAAGGAAGGTGAAGACAACAACCCACATTTGAACGGTATTAATATCACTGATGTGGAAGACTGCTTGACCAAAAGTTGGTGCGATGCTTGGGACAGATGAAATCACGCCCTTAGGCATTGGAATTTGACCAATAACTACACCGAAGACAGCCGCAGCAATCATTCCGATGAAGATTGCACCAGGTACGCGTGCAATCATTAGGAAAATGGTAACGATCAAACCAAAGATAGTGATCCAAACGGTTGGATTG
Source organism: Lactobacillus ultunensis DSM 16047 (assembly GCF_001436305.1). Taxonomy (GTDB): domain Bacteria; phylum Bacillota; class Bacilli; order Lactobacillales; family Lactobacillaceae; genus Lactobacillus; species Lactobacillus ultunensis. The sequence goes on from NZ_AZFO01000008.1 coordinate 45,705, forward strand.
TTAAGACCACCAATAGTAACTAAAGTTGAGTCACTGTTTTGAATAAGCTTACCACCTTGAAGACCAATGAAAGCAATGAACAAACCGATACCAGCTGAAATTGCATATTTGATATCAGCAGGAATGGCATCAATAATCATTTCACGGACTTTAAAAATAGTAAGCAAAATGAAGAGGATCGAAGCAACAAAAACGGCAGCTAAAGCAGTTTGCCATTTAACGTGCATCCCTAAACATACTGTGTAGGTAAAAAATGCGTTCAGTCCCAATGTTGGTGCGGATGCAATGGGGTAGTTAGCAACCAAACCCATTACGATACAAGTGAAAGCGGCCGATAAGGCAGTAACGGTGAACAGCGCTCCTTTATTCATACCGCTGGCACCTAAAACATTAGGGTTAACGAAAAGAATATAGGACATACTTACAAAAGTAGTCAACCCAGCTAGCAATTCTGTTTTAAATGAGGTGTGATTCTCATCTAAATGAAAAAATTTGCTGATAGAATTCATGTAATTCCTCCAGAAAAGTTCGCAAAATATCTGATTTTATTCTATAAACTAAAGATATTGCGAATAAAAAATAGTAGATACCGAATAATCAACTTTAATTATACTTAAATAGTTAATAATTTCAATAAAATTCAAGCTATTTGTTCAGTTTTTGCAATGAATGCGAATTCATTTAAGATAATTGTTGACCTTAACCCTACGTAAACCCGTATATTTAAATCAGGAGGTGAAAGCAATGTCGCAAAAATATTCCATTGGCGAGGTAGCAAAAAAACTAAAAATGACGCCACGTGCGATTCGCTTTTATGATCAGAAAAATTTGGTTAAGCCAGAATTCATTGGTGAAAACAGCTATCGCTACTATGGCGAAGAGCAAATTCAAAAATTAGAACTGATTAATTATTTGAGACAACTAGATTTTTCTATTAAGCAGATTAAGGAATTGCTTAGTGACCAGAGTGGTTCTGATTCACTGCAGTTATTATTCCAGAAGCAGATTATGGAAAATGAAAGCAAAATTGATTCTTTAGAACAGCAACAAAAGCAGTTGCGGCGGTTAAGCAAGACAATTGCTACACAGAAAATTGATTCAAATAATCTCGTCGACATTGCCCAAATTATGAAAAAAGAAACTAGATTAACTAATTTAAGGAAACGGATGTGGCTATTCAGCGTAGGTATTTTGCTAATTGAAGCAATCGGGATCTTTAGTGCCTACCAATTTAAGCAAATTAATTCATTAGTTGCGATGATTATCAGCATCGTGATTATGCTGGTTTTAGTATTTGGATCGACTGCCTTTTTAACTAAGTATTACTATAACCAGGTAAAATATGTTTGCCCAAACTGTGGTACTAAGTTTGTACCATCTTTGAAAACATTTATCTTTTCAGCGCATACGCCTAAATTTAGGAAATTAGAATGTCCGCATTGTCATCACAAGGCATATTGTTTAGAGATTACCCGATAATTTTCCTGGGAAATATAAGAAGCCTTTATCGAATATACTCGATAAAAGGCTCTTTTTTTATAATCTTATCGAGTATAATCGATAAGATTAATGATTTTAGCATTTATATCGATTATAATCGATATAAATGAGGTGAACGCATGATTAAACGAACTACATATTTAAATCGAATTAGTCCATTTATTGATAAAGATATTATTAAAGTAATTACAGGCATTCGCCGTAGTGGAAAATCAGTTTTGTTGCAACAGATTCAAGATGAATTGGTACAACGTGGGAAAGATAGAGCTAATTTCATTTACATTAACTTTGAAGATTTACAATATGAATTCCTGCTCAATTATCAAGCACTTAACCAAGAATTAATTAAACGAATTAACCAGATTGATGGCAAAGCTTACCTTTTCCTTGATGAAATTCAAAGAGTTAAATCCTGGGAAAAAACAATTAATTCTTTACGTGTAACTTATAATTGCGATATTTATATTACTGGATCGAATTCTCAACTGTTATCAGGAGAATTAGCAACTGAAATTGCTGGTCGATATGTTGAAATTAAGGTTTATCCTTTTTCATTCAGTGAGTTTTTGGAAGCAATTAATTCTGATCGGCAAAACTTAGATCGTGATTTTGCTACTTATGTAGAAATAGGTGGAATGCCTTTCTTGTCACTGATCTATTCTGATCAGCAAGCATGTGATACGTACCTGCAGGATATTTATAGTTCTGTAGTTCTAAAGGATATTGTTGATCGTCATGCAATTAGAAATGTAGATCTACTTAGAAGAATAATCAGCTATTTAAGCAGTGAAATAGGGCATCCTATCTCGGCAACAGGTATTGCTAAATTCCTTAAAAGTGAACACAGGGGAAGTTCTGCAGATACGATTCTTGATTATATTTCATATACTTGCGATGCGTACTTATTTACGCGTGTTCCTCGAACGGATCTGCGTGGCAAAGAGAATTTACGCATTAATGATAAATATTACATTACAGATCATGGTTTGCGGCAAACTATTGTTGGCAATAATCAGCAAAATATTGATCAGATTCTTGAAAATATTGTCTTTATTGAGCTTTTGCGTCGTGGATACCATATTTCTGTAGGACTAAATGATAAAAAAGAGATTGATTTTGTGGCTCAAAAAGGCAGTGATAAGCGGTACTACCAAGTGACTTATATGTTGGGTAGTCAGGCAACGATTGACCGTGAATTCGGTGCATATGCTGATGTTGCTGATAACTATCCTAAGTATGTGCTTTCGATGGATAGATTTGACATGAGCCGTAATGGGATTATCCACCAGAATATTATTGACTTCTTGTTGGAAAAATAAAATAAGTACAAGCAAAAAAGGACCAAGCTCAAATTCGAACTTAGTCCTTTCTTTATCTATTGTTTTTACTTTAGAAATTCAGTACCCACAAGAAGATCAGGAATACTACGAATAGTACCCACATCATCGGGCTGATTTCTTTACCACGCTTAGCAGAAATCATGCAGATTGGGTAAGTAATCATACCCCATGACAAACCATCTGAAATTGAGTAAGTCAATGGCATCCCTAAAATGATTAAGAATGCAGGAACGGCAATTTCCAACTTGTTCCAATGGATATGTGCTGTATTTTGTGCCATTAAAACACCAACGATGATCAAGGCAGGAGCAGTTACTTGACTAGTGAACACGCCCAAAAGTGGACTGAAGATCATTGAAATCAAGAAGAAGATAGCTACAAATACGGCGGTTAAACCAGTACGACCACCAACGGCAATACCGGCACTTGATTCAACGAATGCACCAACTGGTGACGTACCAAGAATAGAACCAACAGCCATCGCACTTGAGTCGGCAGCTAAGGCCTTACCAACACGTGGCATCTTGTTGTTCTTCATGAAACCAGCTTGTTGAGCCAAGCCGATTAAAGTACCAGCAGTATCGAAGAAAGTAACGAGCAAGAAGGTTAAAACAACAACCCACATTTGAACGGTATTAATGTCTTTAATGTGGAATATAGCTTGACCAAAAGTTGGTGCCAAGCTAGGTGCGGTAGAAATGATTTTGTGTGGTAAAGCAATTTGACCGGTGCAGATACCAAATACGGCAGCCAAAACCATACCGATGAAAATAGCACCAGGAACTTGCAAAATCATCAAAATAACAGTTACTAATAAACCGAAAATAGTTACCCAAACGAGTGGGTCATGAAGTGAACCTAAGCCAACCAATGTTGATTTGTTAGCAACGATTAATTTACCATTTTGCAAACCTAAAAAGGCAATGAATAAACCAATACCTGAAGAAATGGCAAACTTTAAGTCGGCTGGAATAGAGTCAATGATCTTTTCTCTTAATTTAAATAAAGTAATTAAGATGAAAATGATTGAAGCAACAAAGACACTAGCTAAAGCTGTTTGCCACTTAACGTGCATCCCAATACATACGGTATATGCAAAGAATGCGTTGATTCCTAATGCAGGTGCTTCACCAATAGGATAATTGGCAACGATCCCCATGATCGCCGTACCAAGGGCACTTGCTAAAGCTGTAGCGGTAAATACGGCACCGGTATTCATGCCTGAGGCACCTAAAACGCTAGGGTTAACGAATAAAATGTACGACATACTAATGAAAGTAGTTAAACCAGCAATAAATTCTACTTTAATGTTGGTCTTGTACTTATCTAATTGAAAATAGTTTTTGATAAAATTCATTATTCTCTCTCCAAAGAATTGTTCGTGTTTTTACTTCTGAGAAGCAACTCTTATACTTTATCATTCAAAAATAAATTTGTAAATACGAATTATAAGAGAAACTTTAGGATAAAATACCCTTGTTTAAAACAAAGCGAATCGGATTGAATTGGCTTTCATTCCCATTCTTTTAGCATTATTCTTAAATATAAGAAGAACTTTGTTAATTTAGAATAAAGGTGAAAAGATGTCCGCAAAACTTATTTTTTCAGATATTGATGACACGTTAATTAATGATGATCTGCAGGTAACGCCTAAGACGCGGGATGCAATTCGCAAGCAGATTATCAAAGGCAATATTTTTGTACCAACATCCGCACGGCTTCCTAAGGGGATGATGACTGCTGTTGGTCAGATTCTGAAGGTTTGCCCGTTAATTGCATATAACGGTGCATTGGCATTGGATGAAACTGGTCGAGCTTTAGTTACTCGTTTCTTTGATGCAAAAAAAGCGGCAGAAATTTGCCGCTATGTCGATGAACAAGATAATAGTTCCGCGTGGAACATTTATAGCGGCTATGTGTGGTACTGTGCCGAAAAAAAGAGTCCCAGAGTAGAGCATGAAGAGAAAATCGTTGATGTGAAAGCAACCCCTGCTTCAATTGAAAAAATAGTGAAATTGCAGGGCGTACACAAGGCTTTAATTATGGGTGAGCCAGAAGATTTGGATCGTATGCAAAAAGAATTGATTGCTAAATTTCCAGATTTGAGTTTTGTTAGATCTTCGAAAATTTTGCTTGAGGTAGTATTAAAGGGCGTAAGCAAAGCTAGTGCAGTTAAGATTCTGGCACAAGAATATAAGGTACCGCTAAAAGATTGTATTGCCTTTGGTGATAACTACAACGATGAAGAAATGTTGGAAGAAGTAGGGCATCCGTATTTGATGGGCAACGCTCCAGTAGATTTGCAGAAGAAATTCGGCAGCGATCATATAACCCTAGATAATAATCATGATGGCATTGCACAGGTACTAGATGATTTGGAATAAAATAAAAATGCGTTAGGAAAACATCCTAACGCGTTTATTATTTCCTGGGGAATTATGCCTCGATTTGAATGTCAGTAGATTTATCCCAATCTTCTGGCAATTTACCCATTTCTTTTAATTTAGCTGTAATTTGTTCAAGTACTGTTTGCTTATCTTCTGGATTAGCCATGAAATCAAGCTTGTCACCATCAATTTCCATCTTAGGTGAATAATCATAGTTTTCATACCATGGCTTATAGTAACGAAGCAATCTCTTGTAGTAATCTTCCAAACTTGAATCATAGCTCAGCTGCTCGTATGGACGACCACGCTTCTTAATCCGTTTGATCATCGTATCATATGAGACATTGATATGAACAAGCAGATCAGGATTCTTCTTAGGCATTCTCTTCAATTCGCCCATCATGTTGTGCAAGAGTTCATAGTAGGTGTCCACTTCTTCAGAAGTAGCACGACCGATGTCTGCATTCATTTGGAAGAAAAGAGCGTCTTCGTAGATAGAACGGTCTAAAACGTTATTATCTTGAGTAAGAGCATCTTTAATGCTGTGAAAGCGTGTATTCAAGAAATATACTTGCAATAAGAATGCGTATTTTTTAGGATCAGCGTAAAAAAGTGGCAAGACTGGATTGTCGTCAACACTTTCGTAGAATGGCTTGGTTCCCAAATATTTGGATAAAATACCTGTTAAACTGGATTTTCCGGCTCCAATTGGCCCGCTTAAAACAATAACTGTCATCACGTTCCTTCTTTTTATCTATATCTATAAGTTGCCGATTTGGTGCAACTTCTCGTCAATTTCTTTGAGTACTTCACGTTGAGCATCCATGTTAGTAACGAAGTCGAGTTTGTTACCGTTGATCATCATCTTAGGGGATGCATCGTAATTCTTGTACCATGGTTCGTAGTATTTCAAAAGTCTAGCATAATAATCTTTCAATCCTGGATCAGAGCTGATTTGTTCAAAAGCTCGACCACGCTTCTTAATTCTTGCAAGCATGGTATCAAGCGAAACATGGATGTAGATTAATAGATCAGGCTTCTTGCTTGGATTGCCTGGCGTATCTTCCATCATATTTTCAAGCAGATCATCATAGATTTTGAACTCGGTTGGATCAGCTACTTTGCTGTCAGCGTTCATCTTGAAGAACAAAGCATCTTCATAGATAGAACGGTCAGAAACACTATTTTTCTCTTGAATAGCTTGATTAATCTGTGCTAAACGGTGGTTGAGCAAGTAGGTATTAAGCAAAAAAGTGTAACGCTTCATATCTTTGTAATACAAAGGCAAAACTGGATTGCTATCAACACCTTCATAAAAAGCTTGTGTACCTAAATGCTCAGCTAAAATACTAGTTAAACTGGATTTTCCGGCTCCAATTGGCCCACTTAAAACAATAACTTGAATCACATTCTTTCTACCAGATATAGGGTTGCTTTAATAGTTTAGTCAATATCTGGTAGTCACGCAAGGACTTTTTCAATTAGCTAAATGGGTGAAAAGTCAATAGAATAAATGATGTTTTACAAAAAAATCGGATAGAAATGAAATATACTTCACTTTGTGTAAAAAATAGGTAAAAAGTGAAATATGTTTCATTTTAAACAAAAAATACTGTTAAAATGAAGTATAATTCAATTAGGCAATATTTTTTGTTAGAAATGAAGTATGATTCACTATGTTAAAAAGAACCTACTATTTAAATCAATTAAAAGATTTGACCAATAATGATTTTGTAAAAGTTATTACTGGAGTTAGAAGAAGCGGCAAGTCCGTTTTATTAATGCAGTATCGTGATTATCTAAAAGAAAATGACGTTCCACCGGAAGATATTATTTATCTTAATATGGAAAGTTATGAAATGAGTATGGTTAGAGATGAAGCTACTCTTCATAAAGTATTAGATCCATTAATGCCGAAAAACCATCATTTTTATCTACTACTTGATGAAATTCAGAATGTGGATGGCTGGCAAAGAGTGATCAATGGCGTTCGTGTATCTTTTGACTGCGATATTACAGTCACTGGCTCTAACGCTAAGATGCTTTCAGGTGAGCTTGCAACTATGCTTAGTGGTCGATATGTTCAAATTCCAATTTATCCATTTTCATTCAAAGAATTCTTGCAAGTTAAAGGAATTAGCGAAGATTCTGATCGTCTGATCAAAGCTTTTCGTGAATATCGTAATTATGGTGGCTTCCCAGCTGTAGTACTTGCTAAAGAGAATATTAAAGATACTATTTTATCAGGAATCTACGATGCAGTAATCTTGAATGATGTAGCCGCAAGAGGAAACTTACGTGACATTTCGGTGCTACGTGACATTGTGGGCTTTTTGGCAGATGACGTAGGGCAACTCATTAAGCCAACTAAGATTGCTAACACATTAACCAGTAATCAAATAAAAACAAATGTCCATACCGTTCAAAGATACATGGACTTACTGGAAGACGCTTTTCTTTTTTATAAAGTGGACCAGTATGATCTACGTGGTAAAAAGTTCTTATCTAATAATGGCAAATACTTTATTGTAGATACAGGGCTTAGACGTCAAGCGATAGGTAGACGAGCAGGCAATTATGGAAATCAACTAGAGAATATTGTGTATTTAGAGTTAAAAAGACGTGGTTATGATGTTAGCGTAGGTAAATTGGACGATGTCGAAATTGACTTTATTGCTAGAAAAGTCGATGATGTTGAATATATTCAAGTAACTCGGCAGATTCCAGAAAACACGCATGAAACAGATAACCTTCTGAAGTTGAAAACAGGTTTTAAGAGAATGGTAATTACCGAGGAAATACCTGAAAATACTAGAATTGAAGGTATCCCAATTGTAAATGTGGTTGATTGGTTATTAGACAACAAAAACGGCTAGGTATAATTTTACCTAACCGTTTTTCTTTAAAATAAATATGTTTTAGTTCTTATACTTATCGTCTAATTCTTGGGCAGCTGCCGTATCAAGAATGACAGTTACATCTGGGTGCTTTTGCAAAATAGAAGCAGGTACGTCTTCAGTAACTGGACCTTCGATCATTTCTTTAATAGCTTTAGCTTTCTTTTCACCAAAGGCCATTAAAATGATCTTCTTAGCTTGCATAATATTAGCAGATCCCATGCAGATAGCGCTCTTTGGTACTTCATCTTCATTATCGAAGAAACGAGAGTTAGCCTTAATTGTATTCTCAGTTAACTTAACCTCGTGAGTTCCTATATCGAATGGAGTACCAGGTTCATTGAAGGCAATATGACCGTTACGGCCGATGCCTAATAATTGAAGATCAATAGGGTGTTCTTTGATTATTTGATCGTATGCTTTGCAAGTAGCAGCAACGTCTTTAGTCATGCCATCGGGGATGTAGGATTTCTTAAAAGGCTTTTTATCAAATAAGTGTTTTTGCATGAAGTAGTGGTAACTTTGAGGATTATCTGGTTTTAAACCAACATATTCATCAAGGTTGATGCTAATAAGATTTTCGCAGTTAAGATCGCTGGCAACGAAACTTTGATAAAGTGTTTCAGGAGTGGAACCAGTAGCTAAGCCTAAAACCTTGGCTCCGTTTCTGATTTCTTTTTCAAAGATTTCAAAAGCTCTTGCTCCACCTTGAATTTTGTTTTCTGTAACGATAACTTTCATAATAAATCCTCCTTACTTACTGGTCTAGTCCATTATAAAATGGAATAGACCATTTTGTCAATTGATAGAAAGAAATAATCTTAACTATGTTAGAATTTGGATAGAGAAAGTGAACGAGGATGGATTTTGAAAAGTTATCAGGTTTAGGCATAGGAACTTGGAATCTGGGTGAAGATCCTAAGAAGAAAAAAGATGAAATAGCAGCTATGCGTTATGGACTAGATAATGGATTAAATATAATCGATACAGCTGAGATGTATGGCGAAGGAAAAAGTGAAAAACTGATAGGTGAGGCAATCAAGGGCTATGATAGAAGCAAACTGTTTTTGATTTCAAAATTCTATCCCTATCATGCAACGCCAGAACTAGAGCGTCAGAGCCTTGAAGCTAGTTTGAAAAGATTAGGTACGGACTATCTAGATTTATACTTACTGCACTGGCGTGGCAGTCACCGTTTATCAGATACGATTCGCGGTTTAGAAGCTTTGCAAAAAGAAGGATTAATTCGTCACTGGGGCGTTTCGAACTTTGATACCAGCGATATGGAAGAGCTGTTTACAGTACCTGGTGGAACAAAGTGCTTTGCCAATGAGGATCTGTACAATTTAAGTGAGCGAGGCACTGAATTTGATTTGCAGGGCTGGCAGGAAAAGCACCACGTCAGCTTTATTGGCTACTCACCATTTAATTCAGGTAAAGGCAACACAATTCGAATCACACAAAACTTGAAGATTGTTGCGCGCGATCATGGCGTTACGCCACACCAGATTATGCTTGCTTGGACGATGCGGAATGGCAATGTCCTTTCAATTCCTAAAGCAGGCAAAGTAAAGCATATGAAAGAAAATATTGAAGCACAAAATATCAAATTAACAGATGATGAATTGCGGTTAATTAATAGTGATTTTCCAATGCCAACTGAGAAAACACCATTAGCAGTAATTTAGTATCAAGATATAGTATTTAATCAAGTGCATAGTCACTATATCTTGTGGATAAGTCTGTGAATATGTGTAAAAAAGAGTTGTTCCATGTGGAACAGCTCTTTAATTTTTTATTTTGATTTTGCCAGCTAGTATTTTTTGCTTTGCGATTTGTGCGTTCTTCCAGGCGTTCGGGTCTATTTGACCAGGGAGGAGTGAAACGGCACCACTACGCAGACCGTATACTAGCTTTTTACCGGCAGGAAAGTTATCTTGATAAGCCTGACTCGCAATATCTTTAGTCGCTACATTAACACCGGTAATTACAGAAGTTAAAACAAAGTTGGCTTCTTGACCACCTTTGGCGAAATAATTACCCAGGTCAGATTGATCTGCATCAACGCCAATTACCCAAACTTTATCTTTGGCGGGGCGAGCTTGATTAATGAATTTTGCTTCTTTAAATAATCCGTTACCAGCACCGCCTGCTGCATGAAAAATAATATCAGCGCCCTTGCCGTACATCCCGCTGGCGATGCTTTTAGCTTTATTTGTATCAGTAAAATTGCCTACATATTGATGAAAAACAGTGATCTTTTTATGCATCTTTTTAGCTTGATCTTGTACGCCCTGGGTGAAACCTGAACTGAATGAGTTAATAATGCCACTTTTGGAACCACCGATAAAACCAACTCGACCAGTCTTGCATTCACTAGCAGCAACAACACCAGCTAAATAAGCACCCTCATCTTTTCTAAAAGTGACAGAGGCTACATTTTTGTGATTCTTAATGACATCGTCGATGATCACAAAGTTTTTATTAGGATAACGTTTAGCTGCAGTTGAGATATCATCTTTTAATTTATAGCCAATGCCAAAAATTGTTTGATATTTAGTTTTAACAGCTTTAGCGATGTTTTTTGAAAAGTCACCAGAGTTTTTAGATTGGAAGTATTGATAGCCATTTCTCCCTTGGTTTAACTTATATTCTTGACCGTAATCCTTGAAACCTTCCCATGCGGATTGGTTGAAAGAATGGTCATTAATACCGCTGCCGTCCGTGATTAGAGCGATCGATTTTGAACTAGAATTTTCTGCTTTATTTTGATTAGCACAGCCTGTCAGTGTAGTCGCAGTTAATAAGATCAATAAAATTGCTTTTTTAAACTTCATAATAATTCCCTTTTTTAGTTAATTGTACAGGAAAGCAAGTATATTTACTGCAAAAATTCCCTATTCATGTTTTAATTTTTAAGTAACTTTTTGTGAATTGGAGAGAAATAATGAGAAGAGAAGAAACGAAGCGCATGGCAATTACAGCGGTATTTGCTGCAATATTAATCATGCAAACTTTTGTACCTAACATTGGCTACATTAGAATTATCCCAGCACTTCCTGCAATTACCACTATTCCGCTAACAATTGCAGTTTATGGGACATTAATGGGACCAAAAGCAGGATTTATTTTTGGCCTTTTCTGGGGAATTACCCGCTTGATTGTCGCTTATACGCAGCCGGGCGATATGGTTAGCCTAATGCTTTTCCAAAATCCAGTAATTTCGTTAGTGCCTAGCATTTTGGCAGGATACTTTCCTGGATTAATTGCTAAGTATTTAAATCAAACAAAATATGCAAAATTAGGTTATATTTTAAGCGGAGCGGTAACTTCGTTGACTAATACCATTATGGTGATTGTGCTAACCAGCTTATTCTTTATGCATGACCCAGCTAGCTTAGTACATTATCTGGGCAACTATAGTTCAAGTACGCCATTAATTCTGATATTAATTATGGCGTTAGGAGTTAATGGCATATTTGAAGCTATATTTACTGCAGTAGTTGTCCCAATTATTGTTACACCGCTGAATTTAGTAATGAAAAGAGCATAGAAAAAAAGAGACGCAACGCGTCTCTTTTTCTATTGAGCTTATTCACTTCGTAAAGCAATTGCGGCATCTTTTTTGGCTGCCATTCTGGCAGGGATATGACCACCCAGCAGGGTGAGTACGGTTGATACAATGATTAAAATCAATGCAGCCATCGGATCTAGCTGTGCTACATTTGCTAAATCGGTCAGCTTGTAGATGATGCTGTTGATTGGGAAGGTGAGCAGGTAGGCGATAAAGATACCTAACACGCCAGAAAAGACGCCAAGGATAAACGTTTCAGCGTCAAATACACGTGTAATATCTTTCTTACGAGCACCTAAAGCCTTTAATACACCAATTTCTTTAGTTCTCTCAAGAACTGAAGTGTAGGTCAAGATACCAATCATGATCATTGAGGTAATCAATGAAATGGCAGCAAAAGCAACCAAGATGGTAGTAATTCCGCTTAGCAGACCACCAGTCATTGAGGTTACAGCACTCGACATATCGGTGTAAACGATCTTGTCGGCTTTCTTTTTGCCCTTGTTCCATTTATCAAGATAATCAAGAACTTTATCTTTATCGTCAAAGTTGTTGGGATAAATCATGATGCCAGTAGGGATGCTTGAACCGCCGAGAGTTTGCATAGTAGCTTTTTTCTCATTAGCGTTTAGTTTTTGATTGGTTAAAACGCTGCGGTTGCTCTTCTTTTGTGCTTTAACAATAGCTGAATTCATATTGTCATCGATAACTTGTTTTGAAAGCTGATCGCTGTACGCAATTCCCGTTGATAATAAAGCCATTGAGTCTGAATTCTTGGGACGAATTACACCAGCCAAACGCAACTTAGTTTTTGCATTATCAAACATGGATTGGCTAATCTTCTTAGGGATAAACATTCCTGTAGGCAATTCTTGATAGTAGTCATTGTTAGAAACAACTCTAAAAGTTTTGCCGACTAATTTATCAAATTTAACTTGATCATTATCGTCGACATCAAAACCAAGATTTTTTAAAGAATTGATGTTAACGGTATTTTTATTATCGGTTACTAAAACAAGATCTGTTGCTTTGGTTGGCCAGCTACCTGATAGCAATTGATAGTTTTGCTTTAGGAATGAGCCTTTGTTTTTGTTCAAAGTAGTTGGAAAAACAGAGGTACCAATACCCATAGTACTCATAGCTTGCGCACGCATTTGCACGATAGATGCGCTTTGATCTGGATCCGCGTTTGAGAACTGTACGCGTTCAATCTTGCCATTAACTTTAGATAGCAAGTTCAGATTCACGCCTCGTTGGTAGGAAATATTATTGGCGTAATTAGGATTGATATTCTTAATATAATCAACATACTTTTCGGTAATCTTATTGGTATGTTGCGCCTGTTGATTCTGATCCTTTTGTGCTGTTATGTAGCCCCGATTTTTGACGTTCTTGTCAGATTCTTTCCGCTGATTGGCAGTAGTTATATCGGTAGCAGTTTGCGAGATGGAAATAGGGTACTTGGCAAGTGCCTTGCTCATTGTCGTGTTGATTTGTTTTTGAAAACCATTAGAGATGGCTAAAACAACCGCAATGGAGATAATGCCGATACTGGAAGCAAAGGCAGTTAAGATAGTTCGACCCTTTTTAGTCATAATGTTGGTAAAACTAAGCTTAATTGCGTTCCAGTAAGACATTTTGGTCCGCTTTAAATTAAATTGATCGTTTTCTTCTTGTGGTTCAAAAGGTTGAGAGTCATGGCGAATCTTTCCATCTTGGAAGTTAACGATTCTGGTCGCATACTGCTCTGCTAGTTCTGGATTGTGCGTAACCATGATAACCAGACGATCCTTAGAAAGCTTTTTAATTAGCTTCATGATCTGGACAGAGGTCTCTGTATCTAAGGCTCCCGTTGGTTCATCACAAAGCAAAATATCAGGATCATTGGCTAAAGCTCGTGCAATGGCTACACGCTGCATTTGTCCACCAGATAATTGGTTGGGACGTTTATTAATGTGTTCTTTTAAACCAACTTGAGTTAAAGCATTAAGTGCCTTTTCTCGCCGCTTTTTTGCAGGAACACCAGAAAGATCCATTCCCAATTCAACATTCGCAATAATTGAAAGGTGGGGAATCAGATTGTAGTTTTGAAAAATAAAGCCGACGGTGTTGTTGCGATAAGCATCCCAGTCAGTTTCTTTAAAATTCTTAGTTGATTTACCATTGATAATTAAATCGCCTTTATCGTAGCGATCAAGTCCGCCGATTACATTCAGCATAGTTGTTTTACCAGAACCACTAGGTCCTAAAATAGCAACAAATTCTTGATCACGGAAGGAAATGGTAACATCATCCAAGGCATGAGTGACATTGTCACCAACTTTGTATGATTTAAAAATATGTTTTAACTGTAGCATTTCGTTTTCCCTTCTAATTAGTTTTAGAGGACGTTAAATTTAACGAGTCCCGTTGCAGCTAAAATAGCTTGCAGGATGAAGAATAAAACTAATAATCCCATGATAACGAAATGGCGGCGTTTATGCATGACAAACACACCGGCAAATTCTCGAATTACGGCATTAGGCAAGTAGTAAAAACGGGTAAAAGCCCCAACACCATTGGCTTTCAAGCCTACTTCTTTTGCCAAAAGGCCTGCTCTGAAAATATGATAATTGTTACTAAAGAAGGTAGCTCTAAACTTGTTGCTGCCAAAATCTTTAATGGCTAAGCGTTTAGAGAAAAGCATGTTTTGGTAAGTATTTTTTGATTGATCCTCAATCAGAATTTGATCAGGTGAAACGCCACGGTGGTGAGCAAAACGGGCCATTGCCAAGCCCTCAGAGATTTTTTCATCAGGACCTTGTCCGCCAGACATAATGAGAATTGGCCGTTTTCTGCCTTTTTGGTATTGACGGTTGGAATATTGAATAGCACGGTTAATGCAGGCTGCCAGCAATTTGGAAACTTGATCGCCATTGATTAAGCCGGCTCCAAGAACGATCAGATAATCTTGCTTGTAACGGCGTGGATAGATCTGGTACAAGAGTAAGTTAAGTAGGAAGTTGTATAAAACCAATCCCAGATAAATAGCAATCGCTGGAATGGAAGCGAGCAAAGCGCTAAGCCAGTGTGGCAGATATTGTCCTGGTCCAAAGAGAAAGATAATGCTGAGGACTAAGGCAATCACCCCGGAAATCAAGGTTAGCAAATTGGGCAGAGTATGACTTTCGTATTTCCAAACGAAATAGGCATTCCAGAATAGGAAGAGCCAAGCAAAAATTAATAGCATGGTTATACAGAAGAAGACAGCTAGAACAAAGAAGTCATAAGCTCGTTGCAGGCCATGACTCGTGCTTTTATGAACCATCACGGTGATCCACGATACCATTGAAATTAAGAAGATGGTGAATAAAACACCATTGATGAGGCGTCGTGGCTCAACTAGCCATGATATTAAAAACACTAAAAAGATCAGTAGCATGAAAACTGATATATAAAAAAATTCACCGCGTCTCCCCAAAAAAGCGATGATCTCATTCAACATATGTAGTCCTCCTTAGGCTTTTTTAATTATTTCCATTATAATGGAAATAATACATAAAAGCTTAAAGAATCAAGGTGTGAATGAAAAAATGAGGAAAATAGGACATTACCTGGGGAATATTGCCGGTGCAATTTTAGCTTTTGCATTGTATATTACACTGCAGCTATTTTATTTTACGCCGCAAAGAATTCACTTAGGGAATATGCGTGTGTTCGTTACGGCTTTAGTAACGGTAATTATTTTGTTTGTGATTGCGTATCTGTATCGCGGGCAATTAAAGGAAAATAATCTCTGGGGATTCAATGAAAGTCCACACTGGGATTCAAGTAGAGTTTTGACTGCTTTGATCGGCTTTGTCTTGATTATAGTAAGTTCTGCTATGATGCTTAAATTTGTAGGTGGCGGTGTTTCTGAAAATCAAGAAAGTTTGAATAAAATAGCAGAGCACAATGAAGGCCTGTTTAGAATTATGGTGGTATTCATTGCGCCGTTTTGTGAGGAATTGATTTTTAGAGGGATGTTCTTCAACATCTTCTTTACTAAGCCAACGAAGATAAATAAATGGTTGGGAATTGCAGCTAGTGGCTTTTTGTTTGCTTATATGCATGATCCAACTTTTAGCAAATTTATTTTGGTTTATTGGGTGTTAGGGATCATCTTAGCCTGGGTTTATATGCAGACGAAGGATATCCGATACTCAATGCTTGTGCACATGTGCTATAACGGCATGGGATTTATTTAATGATAAAAAGAGGGCTAACTGTTAGTCCTTTTTTGCTTTATCTATAAATTTCTATGCACTTTTGCCAAAATCTTCAAGACCAGTAATTTGATAGGTCTTAATAATTGTTTTGGCTTTATCCAGATCTTCCTGTTTTTTATTAAAATGATAGTCAATAAGATATTTTTGCAAAGCAATATATGTTTTGGGTAAATATAAATCTGGTATCGCAGGTAATTTATCAGCAATTTTTAAGAAAGGTAAAGCTTCTTTATAATGTTTTTCTTCAAGTAGTTGTGAAAGTAAATTACTTAAAATTCCAGTAATCGCCAATAGCTCTTTATCATTGTTAAACTGATCGATTTTGTGAATTATTTGGTTAGTCAGCATGATATTAGTTTTGTAATCATAGAATGTCATAAAGTTGGTATAAAGTTCTAATTTGAATCTAGTGAAATTTGGAATGCTAAAAATTTTATCTTTTAAAGCTCGGATAACATTTTTATCTGGTTGATAGTTGTCGTTTAAATCTTCTTTTACTAATTCAATAAAACCTTTATGTACTAAAATGAAAGCTTCTTTTTGTTTGAGCGGCACGTCCAATTTTTCAATAGTGCGAATAACTTCTTTAATTCGACCGATATCAGAATGATATACGGCATCGATTGATATTTTGGTTAAAGAATTTAATTCTTTATGAAAATCATCCTTTTTATCCTCTAATTCTTTGAAAAAATCGGTGGTCGAGATGTCATTATGTTTAAGCAGAGCGAGTAAATCTTCCGCGGCAATGCGATGCTGATTTTTTTCAACTTTTGCATAATAGGAAGTACTAATAATGTTGCCAGCCCATTCCTTCTGGGTTTTGTTTTCAGCTAATCGTTTTTCTTTGAGTAGTTCACCAATAGTCATGTTTTTCTCCTAAAAATGTCATATACGCCATTTTTGAATTTTAACCTCATTTTCATATTATTATAATTTCAACAAGAAACGAAATAAAGAAAAAGAGGTTAGACATTATGAACGTATTTCTTAAAAATAGTGATTACAGAAGATTTTCAGTAGCAAGTTTTCTTTCCAGCGCAGGTGATATTCTTTTTTACTTGGCATTCATGACTTACGCAAGTAAGTTAAAGAATTACTCCTTAGCACTTTCATTAATTGCAATTTCTGAATCAGTACCAAGATTATTTGAAATCTTTGGCGGCTACTTAGCTGATAGAACTAAGAAAAAGTTCCAAAACATCTTCTTAGCAGCTGTTGTTCGTTTTGTTCTCTACGGTTTAGTAGGACTGCTTTTTATCAGCAAGGTTTCACAATGGAATTTGGTAATTATCATTGTGATCGTTAACTTTTTATCAGACACGATTGGTTCATACTCAGGTGGCTTAGTGACACCATTAATTGTTGATATTGTTGGTAAAAAGGATTACGGCGAAGCAGCCGGCTTCACTAGCGGTGTTAGTCAAGTTATCAGTATGAGTGCCCAATTCGTTGGTTCAGCACTTTTGTTGGTAATGTCATACTCAAATTTAGCATTTTTGAATGCAGCAACTTTCTTATTAGCAGGTTTGTTGTTTGCAAGTGTTGGTTTGAAGCATAAGAGAGATGAAAAGCCACTTGAAAGCAAAGAAGTAAATGACCAAAAATTCTTTGCGACTATGAAGTCATCTTTTAGCCAAGTTAAGAAACAACAAGGCTTATTGACAATCGTTTTAGTAATTGCGTTGCTCAATGGTTCATTAATGACTATCGAACCATTGAACACAATCGTGATGGCAGCTCACCGTTCAACTATGATCATTGGTACTTACAGTTTTACCTTAGCTTTGTTTGGCGTAATCTCAGGCGCAGGAATGGCATTAGGCTCAATGTTTGGACCACAATTGCTTAAAAAAGTTTCAGTTTTCGCATTAACAATTGCTGCATGCAGCTTAAGCGTAGTAGCCACTGCCGCATTATTCACCGCTAACATTTACGTGGTTTTGGTTACATTCTTCTTATTAGCAGCTACAGTTGGCGTAACTTCTATCAAATTAGAGCAATGGCTTGTTACTTCAGTGGAACACAAGATTTTGGCTTCAACTGCTGGTTTGTTAAACACAATTTTAACAGTAGCCGGTCCGGCAATGACTACCTTGATGACGACTGTTTCTGGTGCAACTGGTGTTGGCGTGGCTTTGACTATCTTAGTTGCAATCGAAGCTATGACCTTAGTTACTACAGTCGTAATGGTTGTGAAGATGAAGAAAAATAGAGTAAAAAAAAGTAAAAGTGAAACAGTAGCTGCTTAACTTGTAGTAGAAAATAGAATGTCTAATTAAAAAAGACTGGCTTCTTTGAAAAGTCAGTCTTTTTATATGGTTATATTGAAAAATTGATTTTATTTGTTTGCAGCAGCTTGTGCTTCTTCTGGTGTGTTGGATGGAGTTAATTTAACACTATTTTCAACTCGTTGCACATCATTAACTTTGACATATGCACCTTTATCATAAATATTTGTACTTGCAGCTATTTCATGTGTTGCATACTCTATATAACTTATTTCATCACCAATAGTAAATGGTGTAAGGTGATAAAATTCTTCCGCTTTGTTTTCACTTGGAACCCAAATGTGAACTAACTTATCAACTTGCCACCACTTATAGTTTTTCTTCATTTTTGCATTCAAAGATGCACCATTCTCATTGTATAAATCAGCAGCTTGAGGGAATCTAATGAGTGAAAAGTTTTCAAGATCATAATCATGAGCAGTGATCTTCTTAGCGACTTTAACTCCCATAGAGTAAATCCAATTATTTGTACCTTTAATGCGGTAAATAGCTTGGTCTCCACCAAATTGACCAATATAACCGGCAACTTTATCAGCACGAGAACCTTTTTCTAAGTAATCGACTGTGAACTTTTCACCGTTCTTTGCATTTCTAACTTGAACAACATTACCGTTTTGGCTAAAGGTAATAATTGGTGTACCAAGACTGTCATTTACCGTTACAGTAGTTTCTTCGTTACCTACCGGTTGAGTATTATTGGCTGGTTTGTTGGTAGTGGTATTTGATGAAGTATTATTATCACTACCTGGTGCCATTACTGTATTAGCCTTGATAACTGGCCCTAAGTTGTATGATTTAACATATTGCTTAGCTGGTCCACCTACTCTAAAATAGTGCTTGCCGTTCTTGAATCTGTAAGAACCACCGTAAGTAGTGATTGTTTGACCTTTGTATAACTTCCACTTGTTTTGATAACTAGTGCGACGAGTAGAGGTTCTGTAGATATAAGTATTGTGCGTAATTTTTCTAGTTACACCGTCAATATTGGTAGCCTTTAGATATTGATCTTTGTCAGCAACTTTATAGTAAATAGTACCATCAATTTTTACAGGACTAGATACTAATTTAGCATAGCTGTATGCATTATATTTTGTGCCAGTACTATTGCCATCTTTGTTATAAGCAATAGAAGTGTGCATAATCATTTTGTTAGTGACATTGGTATCTGCCGCTTGAACTGTGTGAGCATTAGCAGAAACGCTCAT
>NZ_AZFO01000080.1 GCF_001436305.1 Lactobacillus ultunensis DSM 16047
CGCTTGTCTTAAAATTAAAAAAAGACGATCGCTTCGATGAAGTAACCGTCGTTTCAGCTCAGCACAGAGAAATGCTGGATCAGGTGTTGGATATTTTTAAGATTAAACCTGATTATGATTTTAATATTATGCACAAAAATCAAACTTTGGAAGAGATTACTTCTAAAGTTATGATTGATTTGTCCAAGGTAATCAAAGAAGAAAAGCCGGATATCGTTTTGGTTCATGGCGATACCACAACTAGTTTTGCGGCAGCTTTAGCCACATTTTATCAACAGACTACGCTGGGTCATGTTGAGGCAGGACTGCGTACCTGGAATAAGTATTCGCCATATCCAGAAGAAATGAACCGGCAGATGACGGATGATTTGACTGATTTGTATTTTGCACCAACTGAATTATCTAAGAAAAATTTGCTTAAGGAAAATCACAAGGCAGACAATATTTTTGTTACGGGTAATACTGCTATTGATGCTTTGGAACAAACTGTACAAAAAGATTATCACCATGCGGTAATGGATGATATTACGCCAGGCAACAAAGTGATTTTGGTAACTATGCACCGGCGTGAAAATCAGGGTGAGCCAATGCGCCGCGTCTTCAAGGTCATGCGCCAGGTAATTGACTCGCATCCCGATGTAGAAATCATTTATCCAGTTCACTTATCACCAAGAGTACAAAAGGTTGCTAATGAAGTTTTAGGTGGCGATCCACGGATTCACTTGATCGAGCCATTAGATGTGGTAGATTTCCATAATTTAGCTAAGAGAAGCTACTTTATCATGACTGATTCTGGCGGTGTCCAGGAAGAGGCACCTAGTTTGGGTAAACCGGTACTTGTACTTAGAGATACAACTGAACGACCAGAAGGCGTTAAGGCCGGTAC
>NZ_AZFO01000081.1 GCF_001436305.1 Lactobacillus ultunensis DSM 16047
GGTTCGAGCCCTGTATCCTCCATATCGAGTCGTTAGCTCAGTTGGTAGAGCAACGGACTTTTAATCCGTGGGTCGAGGGTTCAAGTCCCTCACGGCTCATGACCCTAATTTGCGGGTGTGGCGGAATTGGCAGACGCGCTAGATTTAGGTTCTAGTGTTTTCGGACGTGTGGGTTCAAGTCCCACCACCCGTATTGCCAACCACATATTGACAATTTGCCGATTTAGCTCAGTTGGTAGAGCATCTGTCTTGTAAACAGGGGGTCGTACGTTCAAGTCGTATAATCGGCATTTATATTTTGCGGAAGTAGTTCAGTGGTAGAACATCACCTTGCCATGGTGGGGGTCGCGGGTTCGAATCCCGTCTTCCGCTTTCATCAATATGCCGGAGTGGCGGAATTGGTAGACGCACGGGACTTAAAATCCCGCGGTTAGTTTCAACCGTATCGGTTCGACTCCGATCCCCGGCATTGATGATGCGCCCTTAGCGCAACTGGATAGAGTGTCTGACTACGAATCAGAAGGTTGAAGGTTCAAATCCTTCAGGGCGCATTTAACGGGAAATGGCTCAGTTTGGTAGAGCACCTGGTTTGGGACCAGGGGGTCGCAGGTTCGAATCCTGTTTTCCCGATTGTAATCTAATGGTAATTGGTTACATTTTGGCGGTGTAGCTCAGCTGGCTAGAGCGTCCGGTTCATACCCGGGAGGTCGAGGGTTCGATCCCCCCCGCCGCTATATTGTGAGCTTGGACCTTTAGCTCAGTTGGTTAGAGCAGACGGCTCATAACCGTCCTGTCGTAGGTTCGAGTCCTACAAGGTCCATTAAGTTTTTAATAATTATCGCGGGATGGAGCAGTCTGG
>NZ_AZFO01000082.1 GCF_001436305.1 Lactobacillus ultunensis DSM 16047
TGCTTCATGCTGTTCGCCTGCTTGATTGCCAGCACTGCGCTCAGTACCAACATTATGTTGTGCTCCCTCTGCTGAGCTTTGGTGTTGGTCACTGTTTGCTGGTTGGCTTTCTTGGCCAGTAGCTTGGCCTTCAGTACTATTAGTATCAGCAGTAGAATTTTGGTCTTGGTTGCCATCAGTGCCTTCTACAACACCAGCTGGCTCTTGACTGCCAGTAAGAGGGTCAGCCAAAGCAGTATGACCGCCTACTCCTGTCATGAAGGCGAAGCCGATTAAGACACTGGCTGCACCAATACTTAATTTACGAATAGAGAATCTGTCGTGCTTGTCCTGATTCTCCATCTTGCGTAAACGCTCTTTAAAATTATTTTTTCCGAGCATATTTCTTCCTCCAATTTATACGAAATAAAACAATAAACAAAAGAGGAAATGACCTACTAATCCCAGCTTTATAGATTATCTGTCTTTTCTCTTTCTTTAATGCCTATTTAAACTCGTAAATTTAATAACAATTGCAAATATAGAGGTACTTTCCTCATTTACTTACTATACCACGTTTTTCCAAAAAATAAATTATGTTTTATAATCAAATTCACAAGTTGTCATAAACGATGACAAGAAATAAACAGCCGGCATGCGCTTGTTGTCTACAATCTTATTGCTATACAAATATAGTATATCACATAAATACTACCATTATCAGATTTTATATAGAATATATGTGAGTATTTGAACAAGAAATAAGCTATTAGGATAGAAGAAGATTAAATAACAATTAAAATTAGTAAAAAACATTCAATTTATTACAGTTTTTTATTATTAATATGCTTATATAGCAATTAAATTTATAGCTTCA
>NZ_AZFO01000083.1 GCF_001436305.1 Lactobacillus ultunensis DSM 16047
CAATATGCCATATTATAGGCTAAAACTGCAATCTCTAACCGTTCTTGAAAGCCCGTTAAACTTCTGGCTCGATTATTTTCGGCATTGTAATAGCTAAGCAAAGCAAAGTCACTCTCAATTGTCCGTCTGACCGCCATCAGTTGATGATTGTTATGTTTTCTAGCACCTTGCATATTTTTACGATAAGGCGTCCAAAGCACATACCCCATGTGCTTTAGCTCAGCGGCTAAGTCCTTGCCTAGATAGCCTTCATCACCCAAAAGATAATGATTGGCAGGATGAGTATTGGCGATCAGCTCGACCGCTTCTTTAGCATCATGCACTGATGCTTTGGTGACTGCGTAATCAAGCAGATAGCCATCATCGCTCACTATTGCGTGAACCTTAAACCCATAATAGTAGACTTTTTTAGTCGCCTTATAGCCAATATCAGCAATATCATGAAAGATTTTCATGCGATAATTACGAATAGGCTGGCAGACTGGAACTGGGAAACTGTCAATAATCAGAATCTTGCCTGAAAGATCCACTTCTTGGTTCAAAACATGACGAATCAGATAGATTAAAGGCAAAAGCTGGCGAGCTCTGCGATTAAAGCGGGAATGAGATAAGCCTGCAAAGAACCTGCAAAATCTTCTCTGCGACTCAATCCCTAGTTCCGCTTGCCAAATAAGCATAGCTAGGATTGAGCTATCCGACAGCTTAGTCTGATGAACATTTCGGCGATGCTTGAGGGAATCCGGGGCATACAGCTTGTACCAAGAACGGCAAATAATGTTCAAACGAGCAAAACTAACTTGTAAATGATGAGCAAAACGCTTAAGCTTAAGGCAGTTC
>NZ_AZFO01000084.1 GCF_001436305.1 Lactobacillus ultunensis DSM 16047
GTTCTAGACAATATGCCATATTATAAGCTAAAATGGCAACTTCGAGTCTCTCTTGAAAACCTGCTAAACTTCTAGCTCGATTATTTTCAGCGTTGTAGTAAGACAAAAGCGAAAAATCACTCTCGATGGTCCTTCTGAGTGCCATTAAATAGTGCTTATTGTGCTTTTGAGCATTCTTCATGTTTTTACGATATGGTGTCCAAAGCGTATAACCCATTTGCTCTAAGCGTTGATGCAGGTTTTTGCCCAAATATCCTTCATCGCCCAAAAGGTAACGATTGTCAGGATGAGCATTAGTAATCAGTTCTACTGTTTCCTTAGCATCATGAACTGAGGCCTTGGTTACGATATAATCTAGCAAGTAGCCGTCGTCGCTAACAATAGCGTGAACCTTAAAACCATAATAATAGATTTTTCTGGTTGCCTTATAGCCAATATCGGCATAGCCGCGAAAGATCTTTGCTCGACGATTGCGAATTGGCTGACAGACTGGCACAGGAAAGCTATCAATAATCAAAATGTCGCCTGACAGATCTACTTCCTCATTAAGGCCATGTCGAATTAAATAGATCAATGGCAAAAGCATGCGTGCTCTGCGATTAAAGCGAGAGTGAGATAAATTAACAAGCTTTTCACAAAATCTTCTTTGAGATTCAACGCCCAATGAAGCCTGCCAAATAAGCAAGGCCAGAATAGAACTGTCAGATATTTTACATCGATTGATATTCCGTCTTTGCTTTAATGCATCTGGGGCATAAAGTTTGTACAAACAGCGACAAATTAT
>NZ_AZFO01000085.1 GCF_001436305.1 Lactobacillus ultunensis DSM 16047
ATCAGTTTGTGGACTGATGCGATGGCAGCTTTCTTGTAGCTTCTGGTTTCAGAAAGCTGTTTTTTGTGATCGTAGTAATCCGTGATATGGCAAGGCTGTGTAGACTTAACGGTTTCCATTTGCCCAATGGTTCGATATAAGACCTTTCGGGCAATAGCGTTGCCATGTTTTGTAATTGATAAATGTTTGTCGACATCTCCTGATTGTGATCTGCCTGGATCAATTCCAATAAAGGTATCGATTTTATTAGGATTGTTAAACCTGCGTAAATCTCCCAACTCTGTGTAGATTCTTAACGCAGTCGTATCAGCTATTCCTGGAATAGTGGCATAAAGCTGGATATCTCTAGGATTAGAATGTATTCCAAAATATGCTTGCGTCTTTGCTCAATATCACGTAATCGTTCAATACAATACTTAACCAATTCAATGGTGATACTATCACAGTCATCGTAATAACAAGTACGCTTGGCATTTGTTTGCAGGCTGCAGGTTAATGTACTAGCTTTTGCACGTCCAATGCCTTTAATTTTAGCCAATTGAGTCACGACTTGATCGTAAGTGCTGTTTAAGACAAATTTGGCATGCGGAAACAGATTGACGATTTGCGTAAAAGTAGACTGCAAAGCACGGTGAAGTTGCACGTTTATTTTACGACATCAAGTGTTCAAAAAGCCGACGCATTAAATGCTTAATTTCGACTTTTATTTTAAAGCAAAATAAAAGCGCTAGATAATTTGATACAATCCCACTAAAGTG
>NZ_AZFO01000086.1 GCF_001436305.1 Lactobacillus ultunensis DSM 16047
TCTTTTTTTAATTTTAAGACAAGCGAAGCCATCTTAATAGCTTCTGGCCGCGTGCCAAAGACAGTCATTACTTTTATTTTACTCATTGTTTTCCTCCGTGATTTTTATTGCTAGGTTCTATTATAGCGGATATTAGAATAGGAAGAGAATAGATTTTTATTTTAAAGAAAACTATAATAACTTCGTGGATATAGTGGCAAATAGTGATGTAGATTTAATAAGAGTTTGTAGGTACCATAATGAATATAGTGTCTTATTTTCAAACGGTTTTGACTGCTGGCTTAGCAAGTAATGTATGTATATTATTCAATTTGTATGGATCATGTGAGAGGAATAGAATGAAAAAATTTACAAAGCATAAAATAACAAAGAAATATATGAAAAATAAAAAAAGTAAGGAGAAACAAAGTGAAGAAAAAATACAAGATCTTACAGTAAATCAAAAATGGTGCATTGTATTTTTCTTTATATTTGGAGGATTATCTGTAGGCATAGATTTTCTTTGCCTTTTTAAACCAAGTTTCGCTGTTTATTTACCTTTTTCTATTTTGTCCACAGTACTTACTTTATGCGATCTGCATTATATTGTTTATTATATACGCGTGGTGCTAGTTAAA
>NZ_AZFO01000087.1 GCF_001436305.1 Lactobacillus ultunensis DSM 16047
ACTTGACTAACTTTTAATTCATCAGCCTTACATGGCTTGGTAAGTACTACCGCATTCATTTTTTCTGTCATTTTGATTTCTCCTTTGTTAACTTCATCTTTCAAAAACAACTATAATCTGTACCCAAACGTTACAGTCAACGATAATTTTTAATTTTTTGAACTATGACGCGCAGGTGATGTCTTACAATAAAGTTAGACAAAACGAGGTGTGAATATGCAATTAGAAGATACTGTTTTTAAAAAATATCAACCCGATAACCAGAAATTGATCGATTATGGCTTCCTTAAGAAGAATAATAAATTTTATTACCAGAAGAATTTTTTCAACAACAAATTTCAAGCTCAAATCGTAATTATTAAAAACAATATTAATGGTAAGGTAATCGATTTAGATATTGATGAAGAATACTTGCCGGTTCATTCAATTCAAACCGGAAAATTTGTTGATGAGGTTCGCAGTGACTATGTCGAAATTTTAAAAGATATCCGGAAAAATTGTTTTGATCAAATAAGTATTTATCCTGACGGTTTAAAACATTATTGGT
>NZ_AZFO01000088.1 GCF_001436305.1 Lactobacillus ultunensis DSM 16047
TCTGCCAGCTGAGCTAGCCACCCATATTTGTTCATCAGCTCTCGTGCTGACAGTTAAATATATTACCAGTTGAATTTGCTTTTGACAAGTATTTTTTTGAAAAAAATAAAAAAAGTCACGTAAAGTGACTTTTTGTTAAATCTTTCCCTTAATATGGTGAGCAATTCCACTATGATCTTGATTAGCACTATCGGCATAGTAGACAGCATAAACGCCGTTCTTATCATTTTCTGCAATTACAATTTGTCGACCAGTAGGGCGTTCTGCTTTAATAATTTGTGCACTGCGCCGTGCCTCTTTAAAGTCATGTGAAGATGCAATTGCATCCCCAGGATTGAAAAATACAGCTTCGTTCATTGTAAAGCCCCCTTGATATATTCTTTTCTTTCATTTTACCAAGAAAACATTTACAAAGACTAATTTTAAAAATAAAAAAAGAGATAAGATCGAAATCTTATCTCTTACAGTTATGGGTGGCCAGGGGATCGAACC
>NZ_AZFO01000089.1 GCF_001436305.1 Lactobacillus ultunensis DSM 16047
TCCAAGCCTATCCGACTGCTCATCCGCTCTTTCATAGCGATCGCGGCTTTCAGTTCACTCGTGCGCCTTTCCAGAATCAGTTGAAGAAGCAAGGCATGATGCAATCAATGTCTCGGGTGGGCTGTTGTATTGACAATGGCCCGATGGAAGGCTGGCAAGGCCTCATCAAAGAAATGCGGGTTGTCCTTCATTCTCAAGTCGCTAGTTATGATGAGCTTAATGAATCTATTTGCAAGACCATCGATTATTACATTAATCAAGATCCACAAAAGCGTTTTAATGGTTTAACCGCTGGTGAAATGCGCCAAGAAGCAATGAAAGGCAATATCAAGAATTGTCCTATTGCGCCAAATCATCGAATTGAAAAGTATTGGCAAGAGATACATGAAAAGAAAATCAAAGAAGCTAAAAAAATCCTCAGTTGATTAATAATCAACTGAGGACTAAAAGCTTTATGTAATTCTACTGTCTACTTGACAGGGAATGTATCA
>NZ_AZFO01000009.1 GCF_001436305.1 Lactobacillus ultunensis DSM 16047
ATTTAACTAGCACCACGCGTATAATCAATATACAATTTTAGAGTTTATTTACAAGAGCATATGATTATTTGCACCTAAGTTTACGTTTATGTGACAGGCATATCTTCTAGTTCTTATATGTTACCTAAGCTTGATAATTTCATATTCGTGCTCATCTAAAAACTGCATCAATAAAGTCCTTTTGAGTTTGGGTGGGTATTTTTAGATAAGAAAAGCATCCCTCTGAGAAGAAATTGATTCTCGAGGGATGCTTTTTTATAAGCTTTCAAACAACTGTCTAATATTCTTTGCCATCAACTTTCTACGTTCGTCCAAAAATTGAGAATATTGATGATAATCGTAATCTTTTAGAGTAGTAGGAATAGCATTTTCTTTGTCGTTCTCAACAGAATGATATTTGATCGTCTCATTATCAGCCATGTAATCTTTAGGGGCACGATCAGCAATCTCCAGATTTCTAGGCTGAGTGATCCAAACATAGTTGGCTACTTGGTTATATTCACCCTGCTTAAAACCATGCTTACGTAAATAAGCTTTAGGAAAAATATGATGAATATTTCCTTGTTCATTGATTGTGTCCATAGTAAATTTGTCACGTTCAAGCCATGCATGAGATTTTGCATGTATCTGTGACATTTGGAAAATATGCCAATTGGTTAACTGAGTAGTTTGAGCAACTAAATTATTAGGCAAAGTTAAATTCCAGAATTCGTCAGTTAAGTTCTGAGAGATAGTTTCTTCAAAGAAATCTGGCAGTCTATTTGTTTTATTGTTTTCTGAAATCAATCGCAAATCCCTATCAAAACCAGATTCGGGACTTGAAACATAACGTTTAACTAAGGCAGTCATCAAAATCCATTGTTTAGTATATTTTTCAATCTGATCATTGCTGAAATTAGTATTCTTTTTCAAATACAAGTATAAGATATATCCAAAGTTAACATATGAGTCTGGAAGCTTAGCATAACTTTTATCGACCATACCCATACTTTTCAATAAAAGTATGTATCGCTTAAAATTACTCTCATTTAGAACATATTGTACCGCATCCCCAAACTTCCGATATGAATCAGACATGGCATCAGCAGTATAAGTATGTTTTTCGAAGTCACGTCCAGAGATTAAACTTACCAGCTGGGACAATTTACCACGTAAAAATCCAATACCTAAGCAAATATGCAACAGATCGCCAAAATCGGGCTCAAAAATATTAGTACTTTCATTCTCAGCCCATGCAATATGACGATAATAATCTGATTCAGCAAATTCTTTATCCATCTTTTTGATATTAGCAGCCAATGCTTTATCTTTATAGATCTGAATAAAGTATTCAATCTCTTTTCTTAAATCATTACCATGGTGAACAATATCAGAAGACAAGCGAGACATAGCAAAATCGGCAGATGATAAACGTGTCCCCTTTTGATTGATACGATTGAAAATATCAGTTACTTGATCTATAGGCAATTTACTATCCAGCTTGATTACACCAATTTCCGATTCAGAGATTGCCTTTAATTTTTGAATCTTTTTACTTAGTTTGTTTTGAGGTAAACCAAGTCTTTCAGCGTTATTAATAACATAGTCAAATTCATCTAAGCCAGGTTTATTAAAAATCGAAATATCAGAAATCCATTTAGGATCCTTAGCAATTGCTGCACTTCTAGTAGCAAATTCTTCTGTAGTAGGATTAAAAGCAATATAAATACGTTTCTTTAAATATTTATCATCGACAACCTCGTTACCCTTCAATGCAGCACTCAATGCTGTAATTCTTTGTTGACCATCAATGATAATTTCTTTATTTTGTCCTTTATCACCCATTTTCAGATCTGCGTCTGGATTCTGCCAGGTGACAATAAAACCTATTGGATATCCTCGATAAAGTGAATCGATTAAATCTCTGACTTGAGTAGACTTCCACACAAACGGTCTTTGCATTTCGGGAAGCCCTATTTTCTTTTCTTCGATCCAATTAAGCAATATTCCAATATTCGCATGATCTACACTATAACGTTTATCTGACATAAGTAGTTACTCTCATTCTGATCCTATCTGATTAATACTCAACATCAACGGAAAGTTTACTATATTTGTACGGGTACATTGAACTTATGATCATCCAAATCTGAAATTGTATATGTGCTGGCTTTAGCATCATCTTTATCACCATCTAAAATTACACAAAATGTAGTGTAATAATTTTTAGGTAATTTATCCTTTCGTTCATCAAACTTATCAGAATAATTATCATCTTCTGTAATTAGTTGATCATCAGTTACATCAAACAGCATATTATCATCGGATTTATTCAAAGGATAAATATTAAGGTTACTTTCTAACCAATGACTAGGCGTGATTTTTTTATTGCCATTATTTTTCAGTGTTACAGTAAGCACTAAATCTGTTTCATTAGGCTTGGAAGTCTCATTGTCATAATTGAAGACAGAAATTCTCTTTAAATTTTTCACTTTTAATGTAGTTCCATTAGAAGATTGGTATGTATTACCGCTCCATCCCTCTTTATACTTCTTAGATTTAGGTTTCTTGGTATTTAGAGTAAACCAAGAATAGTCATTCATATGTTTCAAAATAGTAAACTCACCACCATAGCCAGGCACTTTCATATACCAACCAAAATCAGTCCCAGTTCTCATAATACGTACAACATCATTTTTCGAAACATATCTCTTAGGTCCTAAAGTACTTTTATACGTTGGATTTTTCCAGTGAATTTTTCTTACATAGGTTTTCTTCAATATACGAACTTTTCTATAACCAGGTTTATTCACGGCGGCTTTTTTACTTATAGCTTGTACTGGTTGAGTAGTTTCTAAACTTACTACCGAAGTTAAGCAAATTCCTACAGTTAATATGGTCAATGTTCTCAAATATTTCATTTTTTAATCCCCTCTAAAGTTCAACATTCACATTTAAAACTTCTAGTCCCTATTATCCAACGGAGAAATCTGATTTAGATAGAAATCTTGAAGTCCAGCACGAACTTTTTTCTTCCAACTAAGCATATTCATATCTGGATGTGTCTTTCTAAAATCACTAAATACCTTAAATGACAACAATGAATTGATACCAGCCTGTTGCCGATTATCTGCATCTGGATCATAGTGTCTGATTACAAATTTAAGATCATCTATGTCTAAACCATTTTCAGCAGCAAATTTTTTAATAAGGTCTTCCCTTGCATCATCAATCATGGTTTGCAAGAGTTCATTAACTTGTTTGTTTCTAAACTTTTCTGGATCCATTTTAATTTGGAACCATAAGTTATTCATGATCTTAGCTAAAGCCTTATTATTTTTGCCTAGATTATCAATGTAATCATCAATTTCTTTAATTTCAGTTTTAGTTCTCTTAGAATCATCCTCATCGTCTGAAGGAATATAAGCCTGAATTAATTGAACGATATAAGCATAATTGATTTCTTGAGATCCAGCATTTTCCAATTCATAGTCTGGATCATAAACATCATTAGCATCTTCACCGTCCCCATTATCACCAGAAGCACTTTTAATATTCTCTTTTACAACTTCATAAGTCGCGTGAAGATCTTCAATAAACATAGTATCTAAGCCATATTTATCTTCTAGATCACTATCTTTAAATTCATTATAGGTTTTAACAGCACCTAATGTTTTGTCAAAATCCTGATATTCCTTTAAGAATTGTTTCTGCTGTTCAATTGGAGCTTCAGTAATTGGCAAACCTTTTCCATCTCTATATTTAACAATCTTCTTTTCAGCATTTTCAAACTTAACGATTGATTCATGCCAAGTAGGAGCTAAAACAGTACTATTACTACCTTCTGTATATAGCATCAAGGCAGCATTAATACTCTCCTTATATTTTTCTGGATACTGATAAGTAACAATTTGGCCATATCTTTTATCTTTATCAAAAATACGATTCGTTCTAGAAAATGCTTGAATCAAGTCTTTATAAGGCATTGGGGGCCTATCAATAAATAAAGTTGAAAGACTAGGTGCATCAAATCCGGTTAAAAGACGATCGACGACAATAACTATATCTAACTGTTGAGAACGAGGTTGAAATTCTTTCTTCTTTCGAGCAAGTCGATCATTAACGTTTGCATTATAAGATCCTAATTCTGCCATCGTGTAATTTGTGCCAAACATTTTATTGTAATCTTCAAGAGATTGCTTCATTTCATTTTGATTTGCTTCATCCCCATCACCATTTTCACCAATAGAATAAGTGATGGCAATCTTAGGAAAGTCTGGCATAATTTGCTTGATTCGTTTAGGAATCTTTATTTCTTTATCATTTCCATTGACTATATCTCTGAAAAGTCGGTAATATCTTTGGGCTTGCTTAATTGAACTAGTGGTAAAAATTGCATCATAACTATAACCACGACGTTCTTTGTTATAGATACCTAATTTACGATAAGAATCTGATAAAATTCGCTTTACTACAGCCCTCATATGAGAAGTCGAAAGATATTCTTTATTTCTGGCATCAGCATCCGATTCATCTTCTGAATCTTGAGCATAGTTCCTAGTTTCTTCAACTTGAAAACCTAAAACAGCTTTGTCTCTAATGGCATCCTTAATGGTGTATTTATGCAGACATTTGCCATACTGCTGTTCTGTCGTTCTAGCATTTCTACCTTTAGCTTCTCTAGCATTTTCAGCAAAAATCGGTGTACCTGTGAAACCGTACCAGAGAGGATCTTTAGCAAAAAAGGCATCAATTTCATTCTTCTGATCTGGAGAAACCGCGCGATGACATTCATCAACGATGAAAGCCAATTTTATATTTTTTAGTTTTCTATATAATCGCTTTTGTTCCTGATCTTCTTTAATTCGCTTGAACAGAGCCTGCATCTTCTGACGAGTAGTAACAATTACCTTTTTGTCCGCACTAGTAAGTTTTCTAGCAAGAACATAACTATTTTCGGTAGATTCTACATCAATAGAATCATTTTGAGCATAAGTTTCAAAAGCTTGAGAAGTTTGATTATCTAGATCAGTTCGATCAATCAAGAATACTGTTTTTTCAATTGAAGGGATTTTAAGTAGATTGTGAGCAACTTTATATGAAGTTAGTGTCTTGCCTGAACCTGTAGTATGCCACACAAAGCCTGAATATGGCGCCACTTCTTTACCATCCAATAGACCGACAGATGCCCTTTCAATAGCTTGAATAGCATGAATCTGATACGGACGAAGAACAATAATATTATGTTGAACGCTATCCAAAACAATGTAATCAGCGACCATATGATGAGCAGCTGGAATCGATAATACGTCTTTAGCAAAATCAAGATAATTCTGTACAGGCTTATTATTTTCATCCACCCAATTAGTTAGGAACTTCTCTCTTAATTGTTGACCTGCAGCAATGTATTGGGTGTAAGTTCCGTTGGAAACAACAAACATCTGAATAGTTGAAAAGATTCCATTAAACATTTGCTCGTCAATGTATTTTTGGATTTGATTAAATGCTTCCTTAGTCGAGTGAGCTCTATTCTTCAACTCAATATGAATCATAGGAAGTCCATTTATAAGAAGCGTTACATCAAAGCGACGATTGCGATCTATTTCTCTGCGTTTATGAAATTGAATTTGATGAACAACTTCATAAGTAGAATTACCACCAGCAATTTCGTTGTTATTGAGTACTAAAAGATCGGCAATACCTAATTTAGTATTATCTCTTTGAATTTGTACTCTAACTTCACCATTGGCACCAGCTAACCATTCTGCACTCTTATAGAATGTTGGTTGAATGATTTTTGATTTAATGACTGCTTTTTCATTGTCAGTTAATGGCACATCTTTCAATACATTTAAATTATGCTGGGTTAAAATCTTGAAGAAGTTACTCCAAAGATCATCCTCATTTTTTAAATCTTCACGAAGGGTCCATTGTGATTTACCATGGATAAGCTGTTCAATTAAGCTATTTTCAATTACAGATTCTTGTTGCACTTCTCTATTCCTCTTTATTTAACATTTCTATATAAATTATCTCATTTTCCACATATTTTGTGAGTATTTTTTAGGGATTCTTTTTTGGGAGCAACGAAAATTAAAAGATATTGTAATGCGTATAAATAGAAAAAACGAAAGTTTGGAATCCACACTTCCTTTAACAATTTCTGCTCAATACGGTTTAGTAAAACAGAATAGTTTTTTTAATAAACAAGTTGCTAGTAAAAATCTAAAAAATTATATTCTTCTAAGAAAGGGAGATTTTGCTTACAACAAAAGTTACTCAAAAGATTCACCTTACGGAGCTATAAAACGTTTAAATTGTTATCCAAAGGGGGTTATTTCATCATTATATATTGCATTTAAACCTAATGGCATTAATTCGAAATTCTTAGAGATATATTATGAATCGGATAAATGGTATAAGGAAATATATAAAAGAGCAGCAGAAGGAGCAAGAAATCATGGACTGCTAAATATATCTCCACATGATTTTTTCGATACACTTTTAAAAATATCAACGTCTAAAAAAGAACAAGAAAAAATTGGAATACTACTATCTTATGTTGAAAAACTTATCCTTCTTCAGCAACGAAAATTAAATGATTTGGAGCAAATTAAACAGGCATTAGAAGATTATATTTTTCCGGATAATAATGAAAATCGTAAACTAATCTTCAATAAAAATAAATGGAAACATAAAAAAATAAAAGATATTTTTGAAGAGAGAAATATCAGAGACGGTAAAGAAAATCTTCTTACTGTTTCTATTTCTAAAGGTGTAGTTCCTTTTAATTCAATGAAGAGAGAGATCAATTCTTCATCGGATA
Source organism: Lactobacillus ultunensis DSM 16047 (assembly GCF_001436305.1). Lineage (GTDB taxonomy): Bacteria > Bacillota > Bacilli > Lactobacillales > Lactobacillaceae > Lactobacillus > Lactobacillus ultunensis. The sequence continues at coordinate 6,806 of NZ_AZFO01000009.1, forward strand.
AATCTAATTACAAAGTGGTAAAGATAGGTGATATTGCTTATAATTCTATGCGCATGTGGCAGGGAGCATGTGGTGTGTCTAAATATGATGGCATTGTTAGCCCAGCTTATACTGTAATAAGAGCTAAGGAACACGAAAATGCTCTCTTCTATTTCTATTATTTTAAAAATGAGAGAATGAAATTTATTTTTCAAAAAAATTCTCAAGGATTGACATCAGATACTTGGAATTTAAAATTTCCACTTTTAAAACGAATCACAGTTTTAACTCCCGAAAATGAAAAAGAACAGATTAGAGTTAGCAAACTTTTCAATAAAGTAAGTTTAATTGTAAAACAGACAGGAAAAGAAATTGCATATCTTAATTTAGTAAAGAAATTTCTTCTACAAAAAATGTTCTTTTAGTCTTGAAAAAAAGATTATCTCCTTAAATATTAGTTACTGTGACTAAATTTAAGGAGGTTTTTATATGTCAAATAAATATAGTACAAAATTGTTTTACAAATATTATCTCGATTGGATTCATCTGTACAAGGATAATGCAGTGAGGCAAGTCACACTGAATAAGTATTATCTTGTGCAACGTAGACTTGAAGAGTTGGCACCTAATTTGCACATGAATGAACTTGATCGTCAAAGCTACCAGAAAATATTAAATTTGTATGCTAAACAGCATGAAAAATCTACTACACTAGATTTTCATCATCATTTAAAAGCAAGCTTATTTGATGCAGTAGATGATGGCTTGTTAAAAAGTGATCCAACTAGAAGAGCTATTATTAAAGGCTGTTCACCTAGTGAAAAGAAAACCAAGTATTTAAATTTATTTGATCTTCAGACTCTACTAAGATCATTAAACTTGGATTCCAAATTAAATTGGGATTGGTTTTTTTATCTCATTTCAAAGACAGGTCTCCGTTTTGCTGAGGCTCTAGCCTTAACTCCTGAAGATTTTGATTTTGAAAAGCAAAGTCTAGTTATTAACAAATCATGGAATTATAAAGAAAAAATAGGACATTTTCAGCCTACCAAGAATACTTCGTCTAACAGAACGGTTATGGTTGATTGGCAACTAATGCAACAGTTTCAAACTATGATCAATGGGAAAGATCCTAAATCACCAATCTTTTTTGAGAAGAATCAGAGAATATACAATTCTACTCTAAATCAAAAACTTGCTACATATTGCAGGCAATCTGAAATACCAATTATTTCTATTCATGGATTACGTCATACTCATGCTTCCTTACTTTTGTATGAAGGTGTTTCTGTCGCCAGCGTAGCTAAAAGGTTAGGTCATACAAACACAACTACAACTCAAGAGACATATATTCACATTATACGTGAGCTTGAGAATAAAGATAATGATAAAATATTGCATCACTTATCTCAATTAATCTAAGAAAAGACGATAGCTTTATTAAAAAGCTATCGTCTTTTTAAATAAATAAGTCTTGAAGGAGCGCTTTCTCAATATTTCTCAGAAGCATTAATTTCGTTTGAGAGTTTCCAATATTTTCTTGTAATGTTAATAATAAATTTCCAATTTTCTTCATTTCTTCATATCCAGGTATTACTATTTTTTGTTTCTTTAAGTCTTTATTGTTTAGATTATTCATCATTCGAGCACTAGAAGTAGACATGCGTAATACTCTATTCATAATATTTTCTGAATTAATATAGAATTTCCAGAAATTTAAATCACTGATTTCATTTTTAGGCCTATACACATCAAAAATATGTGAGACTAACCCAGTTCCCAACGTGTTTTCTATAAATCTTCCGAATTCATGTTGCTTATTCTTATGTCCTTCAAATACTATATCTCCTAATTTGGTGATATTATATGGTTTCATGTATTCTTTAGAAGATTTCGTAACAGACTGCCCCCAATCCATACCGGCAACTGAAATGATTTTAAAATTATCATTTACATTTTTATTCTTATCATTGGTCTTTTGATATAATTGCCCAAATTGGTAGGTTTTCCAATTTGATTCTTTAAATTTACAAAATCTAATTTTATCACTTTGATTTTCTAATATAAGCTTACTGATTGATTGTTTTAAAGAATTAAGTTCCTTCATTTTTCGTTGCTGAAGAGAAATAAGCTTATTAATTTTGTAAATTAACTTAGATACTGATCTCTCTTCCTTTTTTGTTGGAATAAATATATTAGTATATTTATATCGATCAAAATATAAATTGGATACATTGCCTCCTTCTACAAATTTTGCAAATTTAACAATATATTTTGCTCGTAAGTAATTTGCAATAAAGAGTGGATCTTCTTTTGTATTAAATACTGTAATCATTTCACCAATAGCCACATTTGGAACTGACAACCAACTTGCATGTTTAGCAAAATCCAAAGGTTCCTCGCCTACACGTGGGATAAGAACTTCATGACCACTACTGAATTTCAGTTTGTCTTTATCGATAGAAGTAAAGGAAAGTATTTTATCAATTTTTGTTGAATATTTAGTATAAAGTTCACCATATCTTATACATGGTATACCTCCATTATTTGTCACTGACCATTTGGGTGCGCTTTTCCCGTAATAGAAATTACCTATATCATTTAATTTTCGTTGCTCCCAATCGTCAGAAAAGCCTTTGAAACGCAGAACTGGCGCCTGTCTATTGGTATTATTAGTCATGCAATTCACCTCCAAGTTCCTTAATGATTGCCTCAAGGCCTTCCATTACGTCTTTATCATCTGAAGTAAGTTCCTTCAGCATCCCCACTAATTCTTTTTGAGTCTGTTCAATCTCAATATTTGTCTCATGAAGATCTGATGCTACTTTCTTTAAATCCACTGGAGGTTCAGGAACGAAAGTATCTACGTAACGTGGAATGTTTAAATTGAAGTCGTTTTCTTCAATCTCATCATATTTAGCCAGATGAGCATAACGTTTGAGATCTTCACGTTTTCTATAGGTATCTAAAATCTTTTGAATATCTTCTTCACGAAGTGCATTTTGATTCTTTTTCTTTTCAAATCCCTTTGAAGCATCAATGAACATGACACTTCTATTTTCCTTGTCCTTCTTAAGAACAATAATTACTGTAGGAATGCTTGTGTTATAGAACAGGTTTGCGGGTAATCCAATTACAGCGTCAATTGATCCATTTTCAAGTAATTTCTTGCGAATTTTTCCTTCAGCTGCACCACGGAATAATACCCCATGAGGAAGAACAATAGCCATAGTGCCCGTGTTCTTTAAATGATACAAGCCATGCAATAAAAAGGCATAATCTGCCTTAGATTTTGGTGCTAATACCCCATAAGGACTAAATCTAGGATCTTGTAAGAACCCCTTGTTTGCGGACCAATGTTGTGAATATGGTGGATTCATTACTACAGAATCAAACATAGTCTGAGAAAGTGGAGGCCAATCTTCATCTAATGTATCCCCATTTCTAAGATGCTGATTTGAAGAATCAACTCCGTGTAAAATCATGTTCATTTTTGCCAAATTAAAGGTTGACATATTGATTTCTTGACCATAATAAATCACTTCATTTTCTTTGCCACCTACATCTTCAATGTATTTTCTAAAATTCAAAAGTAAGGAACCTGATCCCATTGCAGGGTCATATACTGTCATACCATTTGGATAGTTTTTATTAACCAAAGTCAACTTAGTTAATAATTCTGACACTTTTTGTGGAGTATAGAATTCTCCAGCTTTCTTACCAGTTTCAGAAGCAAATTGTCCAATCAAATATTCATATGCATCACCCAAAACATCACCAGGTGCGTGAACAATTTCAAGATTTCCAATTGCCTTGATAACATTTGCAATAGTATCAGCTTGTTTTTGCGCATTTGCACCTAATCTTGGTGAATAAAGTTGAACATCTTGGAACAATCCTTCAAAATCACTACTTGTACTTTCAATATCATTAAAGGCATCAGCTAAATCTGAAATTTGAAATGTTTTGATACCCTTTTCATCTCTGGCTTCACCATTAATCTCATTCAGAATATAAGTAAAAGTATGTTTCGGTTCTAAACTAAAAGAAAGAGAATATTTTAATTCATCTTGTAAGTCTGGATCTCGGTATTGATCTTCATATAATTTTTGAGCTTGATCTAAGGATAAATTGGGATTATTTTCAAGCACTTCACCAACGTGATAAAGTAATTTGTCTGAAAGGTATTTATAAAAGACAATTCCCAATAGGTAGTTCTTATATTCGTTTGCATCCATTTTTGAACGCAATGCATCCGCAGCACTAAATAAAGCATTGGATAATTCTGTTTTTGTTGTATTGTTTGCCATAAAAATTACATTCCCTCTAAATTTTCGTTGCTTTCCATACAAAAGCAACGATGACCTCATTTAATATTTTAACCTGTAAAAATTACAGAGTAAAGAACAAATATTCGAGCATACAAATAACGCCAGAGCTCTCTCTGACGTTATTACTTTAGTTTAAGACCCACCAATTTAAGTACTCGTTCATTCTCTTTACTTTGTTTTTTTAATTCTATTTAAGGTCTAATACCTAACATACGTAGTATGTTTATCAAAATGACAATTAACAAACTAAAATAATTATCCATGCCGTATGTTTACTCATTATTCTCAATCCTCTAATCTATTTTTCTATACTTTTGTATCAATAATAAAAACTAGATGTGAAACCGATATTTCTTAACTAATTCGGTCAGCTCTTGCCTTACATGCTATTATCTTTGCCTTTAATTTCAATACCCAACCACTTAAGCACTCGTTCATTCTCTTTACTCTGCTTTTCCGCTGTATCATTTATAAAATCAAACACAGTTTTATCAATATCTGCAATCTTGACAAAATATACTGTATCAGTCCGAGCATTGTAGATCATCAAACAGTTAATTTGTTCATCGTTAAAATGATTATAAAAACCTAAAGTGTAGTAAACAAGGAGTTGTCTAACCCAGTATATTTGCATACTTTGAGCATTTGAAACTTTTAAATCTACCAAAATATCTTTAAGAAGATAATCGCCTTCACCTGCTAAACAATTATTTTTAGTTGAAGCAATAAATGCATCCTTAGTAGGCCAACCATACTCTTCAAAAAAATGCTCTACTCGCTTAAGCATCTCTCTAATATGAGAAATAGTAATCCTATCGGGATAAGTCTCAGGTTTAACATACATACCACTACGATATGCTTCTTCCCAAGCACAAACATCTCTAGCTATTTTAAATACTTCATCAGGCACGTCATTAATTTCTGATGTAGCTTTTGCTATTTCCTTCAATTGTTCCTCTTCATCCACGACTTTTACAAGATCATCTGGTGACACGAGTCCTTGATCAAAATCTTTTTTTAATTGAATATTAGCAACATCAAAAGCATGATCATCTGCTAATAAGATTGACCGAGTCAAATAATCAACCATTGTTCCTACACTACCTGCAGATATAGTCTCCTCATCCTTGGATATCATACCTGTAGTGCTTAATTGCTTAGCAGTAAAAGCACTGCTTCTAATTATCTTGTTTGAAGGCAAAAGTTTAGGCATTTTTGCAAACTGACTAATTTTAATAGGAATCTCCAATTTCTTACCTTTTCTATAATATATTTGATTATATTTTATAACTTTTTAGTCAAAAAAAGAGCCAGTGAACTAAACTCACTAGCTCTCAGATATGGAAATGTATTAAATTTTTCTTCCCTCAACTTTTTCAATAAAGGAGGTAATTGCATTAAAGTAATCTTCCTGATCATCAAAGATTGAGAAGTGACTACCATTAGGACAGATATGTGCTTCACCTTTAGGTAATCTCTTAGCTACAGCTTTTATCTCTTCAGGGTTCATACTGTCATATTTAGCACCCAAAACTAAAGTTGGAACTAATATTTTCTTCAAGCGATCCCGAATAGTCCAGTCCTTACATGAACCAGTGATATTGAATTCAGTTGGTCCTTGCAAAGTAACATAGACTTGCTCATTTAAATGATTAAATGTACGTTTTACAGCATCTGGCCACTCCGGAATTCGACAAATACAACGATGATACAATTTCATCAATAATTCACCATAATGAAGATCATCATACTTTCCGGCAGCTTCTATCTTTTTCATATAAGCCACGTCATCAGGAGCCATCGTGTCACGATATTTATTGATATATTTTGCATAGTCCCGATAACTATCAACCATATTAGAATCAATCAACGCTTTTACATGCTTGCCATATTGTGATGCAGCATATTCAAGTGCAAAAAGTCCTCCAAATGATTGACCGTATAAGTAAAATTGTTCCAAATGCCAAGCCTTACGAACTTCCTCAATTTCATCAATAAAACGAGGAATATTCCAAAGCGTTGGGTCATCTGGTTGATCTGAGAAATAGGATCCCAATTGGTCATAATAAATAATCTCAACTTCTGGATGTTTCTTAATGTAATCAGAAAATGGCTCCAAATATTCATGGGTCATACCAGGACCACCATGAAGAAGCAATATTTTAATTAGACCTTGACCTTCACGTCTGGTCCATACATGATAATCGTCTTGCAAAGTTACAATTTTAGTTTCAGCTGACATGCTATTACCTCCTACTCAATCTGTTTACTTTTATTAAAGAGGATAATTTATGTATGCGCTTTCTATTTTGCTATAAAAAAAGTCTCTCGACTAAGTTAAATAACCTAATCAAAAGACATTTTTACCTATTTTCTACCTATTCGGTGTAACATCAACACGAGCCGTCTTAACCTCGGACCAGTCACTGATCAAATTACTGTGGAGTGTACGAACGCGAACTTCGTAAACTTGATCCTTCTTAAAGTCTTGTCCAAAATCATTCGTTGGATCGTCTACTATGTCACCGCTTCTAGCTTTGCTAAAGAAGGTTGCCCACTTATTGCTGCCTTTCAAACTATATTGAATCTCATAGCTGTCAGCTTCTGGGTTAACGTCCCATTCAATGTCAATATACGGTTCATCTGAACCATGGTCGTCATAATAACTAACCTTAAGCGTTGGTGTCTTTGGTTTCTCATGACTGCCCTTGAGAGGAATATAGTAAGTAAACTTTTGATTTGCTGAAACTGGGCTAAAGCTTAGTCTTTCTTCATCATTCACTGCACGAACAGCAATATCGTAAGTTTCACCGTTAATCAGTCTATTCTTTGAAATTGTCTGAGTTAAAACATCAGGATATTTACTGTCAGGAGTGAAATTACTATGCCCAATCATCGGTGCAGCATCGAGTAAAAGATCTTTTGACTTATGCCGCCTTACAGAAGAGCCATAAATCCCATAACCGGTCGCATTATCAGCCTTCGTATAATCAACTTTGATTCCATCTTCAGTTGAGCTAACCTTAGTCAACTTAGGCGTACTTGGAAGAGCATTAGTATCTTCACTAGACAACTTAAAGCTGAAACGACCACGAGCAGTACCTTTTTCCAGATAATAAGTTTCTTTCTCTAAATTCCAGGAATATTGTCCATTCTTTAGGGTTCCTTTTGTTTCCCACTGATTTAATGCATAACCATAATCTGTGTCCTGCACAATTTGAATATTATTAGTGTTAAAAATATTTGACCGACTATTCTCATACACTGGCTGGACAGACATATTCATTGTTACCTTTTGATCTTTATCCAGCGTGAATTTATATATATTCGTTGTATTCAGCTTGTCACTATGATACATGTTGCTCAGACCAGTAACTGTCTGACCCATTTTAAGTGGGATAGCTTCCGGATAGCGGATTGTAGTTGGATAAGTTTTATGAGAGAAAGTCTCCAGCTTATTTCTGATCTTGGTAATCCGTGTAGCGCTAGTTTTAATCTTTACATTTTTACCAGATTTAGTAGTCAAATTGTAATGACCAGAACGCAAATAGAAGACCTTGGTATTCTTGTTTTTACCCTTATAAGGGATGCATTTCCAGTTTGAAGTATTAAGGATCTTATATTTTGCCTTGGTGGTAACAGTTAATCTAGTTGGTGCCTTGAAATAGAAACGGTACTGATTACCTTTTCTCACATAGCTAGTTGCATTACCAGAAATTGGTACTATTGCAGCTTGAACGTTAGTGTTTAAACTAAAAAGCAATGCACCAGCAACTACTGCACCGATTAAATAGCCTCTCCTCTTCATAGTTTTAACCTTCTTCTGCTTAATAATCCTCAAGTTCTTCAAGTTGACCATCAGCCGTCTGATAAGCCTTCTTGACTTGATCTAACTTGAGTTCAGGGATAAAGTTCATTGTCTTAGCTGGATTTAACACATCAAGCAATTGAACTCGCATCATCTTATCAATCTTTAATTCCTTTTCAGGCAATTTCAAGATTGTATTCATATCTTTCATGCTATTGTACTTTTCAACTGTCTTATTTACTTCGCTAGCTAAATAAAGCCAAGTACGATAATCAACTGATACAACCTCATTCTCTGGAACTTCAAGTTCCAACAAAATTTCACCGGCATCTGGCATTTCGGTCACATGTTCTGGAAATGGTGTACAAGAGATCGGTATCTTTTTAGCCAAAATCGGCTTCTTTGCTTCTGGTAAAGTATCTTTAATAATCTTTTGCAACAGATATTGTTCAAGATAGATATTCTTGAAATATTGATCTTGTGTACGAATCGCATTAAGCAAATATGATTGCTCATCAATGCTGATCTTGCCGTTCTGTCTTACATCTGTCCAACCTTTTTGACTAATTGTATACTGTAAAGTTAATGTTTTCATTTTATCTTCCTTGTTAACGTATTTCTTATATTTATTATAACAAAAAGCCAGCATACCATAGCATTCTATAGTATGCTGACTCTTCAGTTTAAGTTAAATCTTCTTAACATCGTAAATGTAAGATTGGAAATCTCCTGCTAGTTGCGCCATAGCCTGATTCCAACCATTCAATTGATAAGGCAATCTCAAGCCAACTTCTGCTAAGAACTTACCTTTTAAAACATGATCTCTAATTTGATAATCTGCTTTGAAGTCGACATTCTTCAATTTCAAGTAATGGTCTAAAGTTTCGTTTGGCTTAGCTAATTTACGATAAAAACCAACTACCTGTTCATCATCATTGCTTACGCTCCAAGCATAAGTGTTGTGCTCATCCCCTATTGGCAGTAATTGATCAAATTGTCCGTTGACTAGCAAATCACGTTTTTCTTTATACCATGTAATATGATTCTTAATCGCAGTAAGCTCATCATCGGAGAGCTTATTAAGGTCTAGTTCATATCCTAAAGGGCCAAATGAATTAAAGTTTTGCCTAAAGGTCAAACTAGTTTTTCTTCCTGTCTGATGATTGGGGACTGCTGAAACATGGTTGCTGAAAGTGGATAAAGGATAAGCTAGCAAAGTACCAGACATAATATCTAATCTTTCGCCTGCATCACTATCATCACTCGGCCAGATCTGGGGACTATAATACATGATTCCAAGATCATAACGACCGCCGCCACTGGCACAGCCTTCAATTAATAAATCTGGAAAAGCATTTAACAATTTATGATACAAATCATAAACGCCCAAAATATAGCGATAATAGAATTCACCTTGTGGACGCTTCTTTTGAGCGAGGTAAGCAGAATAGGCTTCCGTAATATGACGATTCATGTCCCACTTGACGAAGTCAACTTTTGCCTTTTCAATTACCGTTTTCATCTGGTTAAAAATATTATTGACTACTTCTGGGTTAGCAAAATCAAGCACATATTGATTTCTACCAATTGAAGCTCGTTGATATGGATGACGTACCACCCATTCGGGATGTTTTTGATAAATTGGGGCATCAGCTGAAACCATTTCTGGTTCAAACCATAAACCAAATTGCATCCCCAGCTCATGAATCTGCTTACTAAAATGTTCCAATCCTAATGGAAACTTTTTCCGATTAATAGTCCAATTCCCTAAAGAACTATGATCGTTATCTCGCTTGCCAAACCAGCCATCATCTAAGACAAAGCATTCAATGCCAACTTCTTTTGCCTTCCTAGCAAGGCGCATCAACTTTTCTTCATCAAAGTCAAAATATGTTGCTTCCCAGTTGTTAATTACAATCGGGCGTTTTTCATGCAGCCATTTTTGCGCAATTACATGCTTTTTTGCAAAAGTATGCGTTTCCTGCATCAAGCCATTATAACCAGCTGGAGTATAGAAAAGTACCGCTTCTGGTACAGCAAAATTTTCGCCACTATCAAGCTGCCACGTAAAATACTGCGGATTAACACCAGTCATTAAACGACTAGTATGCCATTCATCTACCTGAACTTGACTGACAAAGTTACCAGAATAAATCAAATTGCTGGCAAAAATTTCACCGTGATCATTAGACACATTCTTATCAACTAAGGCTACAAAAGGATTAGCTTGATGACTTGTTGCACCGCGCAAAGATTCGACTTTCGTAATGCCTTGTTCAAGTGGTCGTCTTCTAATATGTCGTTCCTTAATCCAAGCACCAGATAATTGTAGAAAATCATAATTCGATTCAGGTAAATCAAGGACGCCACTCTGCATATTTTCAATGAAATACTGCTGATCACTATAATTGTGAATCTCAGCTTTTCTAACTACTGCAGCAACATCAGAAAATATACTATAAGTCAATTTAAGGTCGAGCCCATGATCTTCATCCTTTAAATAAATGATCAAATTCTCAGCATCATCACCGTATGAAGCAGGGTAAGATTCATTTCTCTTCTTACCACGACTAATCTCATAATGATCATATTTAAAATCTGGATAAACCTGTTCCTGCCCAAGTTTAATATCCAATGCCCCCTCACGAAAATCTGAAGTACCAAAGACTGGATATTCTTGCATCCTATCACCTAGAGAAAAATCCTTCATTTTCGGATCATACTCAGTGATTTCAGCACCACGATTAGAATGATCAGCTAAATATTCTAGCTCACCCTGACTTAGTTGCCCCAAGTTTTTACCATAATAAAGATGGCCTAATTGATGATTGGGCATTACATAGAACAGATAACTTATTTTTTCATTGTAGAGATGGAAAAAGTTATTATTACAATCGATCATCTTCTGCTACCTTCTATTTCTTAACTGATGAATTTCAGCTCTCAACTTGGCAGAGCCATTATGGCTGCTAGCAAAAATTCTATGGTTATCTTTAGCTGTAAATACTCTCATTGAAAATACATCTTGACCATCATTCAAAAAGATTTCAGCTGAAGAAGTGTCTTGGAGGATTCTAACTATAATTTTTTGATCTAAATTTAAATGACAACTTCTTTCAACTCCGTAAGTTTCCGCAATTGCAATTCCACAATTGCTACGGTTAACGATGAATTCTTGTTTTTTATGATTAAAAATCAGACGCAAATGTTGAGTATTATCTTCATTAGCAAACAAATCTAACACAGTATCATAAGCCTGAGAACAATCGAGTTCCAACTTGATGTCACGACGATTATTCTCCTCTGCCTTAATCTCAACCAACTTTTCATCAAGAGTAAGTTCACTGTCATACTCCTCTTGATACAAATCTTTGATTTCATCTACGGGTTTTTGCACAATTAAACCATTTTTGACATGTAATTCGCGTGGGAAAATCATACAACCAGTATAGTGATACTTTTCAGTTGGATACTTAATTTCTGGCAAACCCATCCAAGCCATTAAGATTTTACGGCCTTTTGTATCCCGCATTGTTTGCATAGCATAAAAATCGAAACCTTTATCAAGTTCATGAAAATGACCACAATTGAATTCACCAGATTTTAGATTCATTTTTTGACCAATTAGGTAGCCATTTTGATAAATGTTTTTAAATTTATTGCCTTGACTTTCAAGTCCCTGTGGGCAAAACTCTAATACACCATGATTATCAAGTTCATAATAGTCAGGACATTCCCACATGTAACCAAAATCTTCATGCTTTGCTTTGACTTCACCAACGATTTGCCAATCATGCAAGTCTGAACTCTTAACCAGCAATGCACTACCTGTTAGATTTTCACGTTGAATACCAAGAACTGCATAATATTCATCATTCTTTTTAAAAATCTTCGGATCACGAAAGTGACCGGTATATCCTTCAAGCGGACCAGTCAATAAAGGCTGCATCCACTTCTCTACATGGTTATCCTTATCCATCATGGCTCCCACTTGATATGGAACCCGATGCCAATCATCTTCACTTTCTGTATTTGTCCAGGTGTTACCGGTGTACATTAAGAAAAGTTGATCACCTACAGGCAAGGCGCTGCCTGAATATGTGCCATGTTTGTCTAAAACAGTGTCACTTTCAATGCCAGCGCCTAAATCTTGCCAATCTACTAAGTTTTTAGAAACCAAATGCTTCCAGCCATGTTGCGTATAATGTGGCGTTTGACTAAAAGCCAGTGGCGACCATTGGTAGAACAAATGATATTGATGATTGAAGTAAGAGAAACCATTAGGATCACCCAAAGAGCCACTTTCACTTTCTACGTGATAGCCTTGTCGATATGGACTTTCTTTAGTCAAATTTATTTCACGTTCAACGTTTTTTTCAGGCACATCAGCGAGATGTTTAACCATATTAATAAAATTTGCTCTACGATTCGTCATTTTCTTGTGTCCTTTTACTTGTTCTTATCAGGATTAATGAATTTAGCCATTACTAATGAGAAGATGCAACCAAATACCAATCCAATTAAGTTAGCGATGAAGTAGTTTACATAACCATTATTCTGTGGAGCTGCAATAGCAATACCTGTTACACCGGTAGTACCAAAAGCAACAGCAGTTAATTTAGTGAGGTAAACATAAGCACCTGCGATGGCACCACCGATACAGCCACCAATTAATGGGTACTTCTTAACTAAGTTGATACCAAAGATAGCAGGTTCTGAAATACCGAATAGAATTGAGAAGAATGCGGAAATTGAAATTTCCTTAGCCTTCTTGTTTTTACGGTTCAAGATGAAGTAAGCGATAACGCCACCACCTTGGCCCATCAAAGCAACTGACATTAATGGGTTCAAGAAGTCATGACCGGTTGTAGCAATCAATTGTGTTTCGACAGCACCAAACATGTTGTGCAAACCAGTAATAACGATTAATTGTTGTACGCCTGAGAATGCTGCATAACCAAATACGCCAAGAGTGTTAGCAACCCAAAGAAGTCCAGTAGTAATCCAGTTTGAAAGAGTTACACCAATTGGTCCAACGATTAAGAATAAAGCGAGTGATGAGATCAAAATGGTTAACATAGGAGCCAAAACGAATTGGATAACGCCTGGCAAATGCTTTTGGAAGTAGTTATCAAGCTTAGCAACTAACCAACCCATGATCAAAGCAACAATAATTTGACCACCAAAGCTAGTCATTGAAACTTGCCAGCCAAAGACGTTGGCAATCATTGGTTTAGCAGCCTTGGTTGCTACATCAGACATTGAAGGCAATGATTGTGACATCATAACCGTACCAATAGCCAAACCTAAAACTGGACGACCACCATAACGTTTAGTAGCAGAATATGCAATGATTAATGGAAGCATTGCGAAGATTCCACCGGCGCCAATACCAATAATTTGACTGATACCAGATATTCCTGGGAACATCTTGGTCAGAGCTTCAGGTCCGAAAATTCTTTGAGTTAACAAGTTATTCAGACCGATTAAAATACCTCCGGCCAAGATAGCTGGCAGAACCTCAGTAAACACGCCAGTTAAGTCATCCAAGAATTCTTGGAACCAATTCCGCTTCTTACCTGTTTGATTATCCTTTTCTGGCGTATCACCAGTATCATCTTGATTTGATTGAGCTGGAATACCAGTATATTTTACAAAGTAAGCAGTCGCACGATCAACCAATCCTGGTCCGATAATCAATTGCAACTGATTGCTTGTGGTGTTTAGGTTAACACCTTTAACTAATGGCAAGTCAGCTAAACCATCTGTGTTAACTTTGGACACATCTTTTAAATTGATGCGTAAACGAGTTGCACAGTGAAAAGCTTCGACCGCATTATCTTTACCGCCAATTGCAGGAACAACTGCGTCAGCGATCTGCTTAAAGTCTTTCTCTTCATTTTTACTCATTGTAATTTCCCCTATCTATCAACCTTTTGAGTAAATCTTTTGGTTAAGTTTTATTTCTTTAACTGTCTATATCATATATTTGTGCAACCGGTTTCACAATATTACTTTGTTGATAGAATATGTTAAAATGTTGCATAGGTGATCAAGATGAAATATTATCGTTGGGGATTTAACAATCAATCTTATAATGCACAGTTCTATATTTCTTCAGGTGGTTTTGAAAAGCCCCATCCTAAACATAGTTACGGTCCAATGGGTAGATCTGGTTATATGATTCATTGCGTGACCAGTGGTCACGGAATTTTTAAAAGCGATGGGAAAGTCTATCATTTAAAGAAAGGCGACATCTTTTATATTCAGCCTCATAAAACCACTTATATGGAGGCAGATGAGAATGATCCTTGGACTTTTTACTGGGTCAGATTTATAGGCAATCTAGTACCCAAATACATGAAAAGAATCAATCTATCATACAAGAATCCCATTATGTCCCAGCAAGACCTGCCTACTGTTTTTCAAGATGTAATTGACATCGTTGAATATTCACAAAATTCAGGTCCACAAGATTTTTATTATCAGTCTAAGATGTTTGCCATCTTGAATGCTTTAGAACTTCATTTTCCTAAAGAGAATCCTCACAAGAATGTAACGACAACTAGTGATATCTATGATCGTGCTTTACGTTATATTGCTAATAACTATGAAGAGCAAATCAGTGTCCATGATTTAGTACGGTACTTGAATATCGATCGTTCTTATCTATTTCGGATTTTTAAGAAACATAGTCAAACTAACCCACAAGAGTTTATTACTAATTATAGGTTAAATAAGGCTAGTGAAATGCTTAAATCAAAAGAAAATACAGTGGAATATGTGGCATTATCTTGTGGCTTCTTGAGTTATCAAAGCTTCTTTAGATTTTTTAAGAAAAAATATGGCATCTCCCCTAGTGACTATAAGAAGAAATATTTGAATTAACGCAAAAAATGATCTGAAATGTATTAATTATACTTTTCAGATCATTTCCTTTTACTTTTAAATGACATTTTCGAGAATTTTTAATTGGATTAAATATGAATTTTTATTCTAAATACATTTGTCGCATAATTTTTATATGCTCTTTATCAAAGCCTAACACGGTCTCAATATATTGGATTGGTGAACCAGCCAACTCAGTCATTTTATCAATACCTGCTTGAATAACTTCTCTTCTAGTAGCCATTGCGCTAGCTAAATACTCTAGAATAGTTCTATCATTAGTATATCTGCGATATTCATCCATCCTACGCTTATTTCTTTGATTATTATAATGTGCTGTCATTAAATAATCTTTAATAACTGTTTGACTATCAACGCCTAAAGCAAAAAGAATCAAGGCAGTACCATAACCTGTTCTATCTTTGCCTCCACGACAATGTTCTAAGACTACCGCATCTGGTCGAGCTATACATAAATCCAACATTTTTCGATAAATAGTTTGGGAGGAAGATTGGGTAACAAAATTTATCATTCCCTTTTTTAAACCATCATTGTCAAGGATTAATTTACCTTGTCTATTTAAGGAGATTAAATGATCTATCTTTCTTCTATCATCATTTAAACTGCTACTAGCAATAACTGCCGTTTCATCATCAGGTGATAAAATATAATAATTTGCTCCGGGGATGAGTTTGTCAGGTCGTTTTTGACGTTCATTAGAATTTCTAAAGTCAATGATAGTGTTAAGATGATAATCATCGACCAAAACATTAATATCGCTTGAAGTCAGTTTGTAAAGATCATCAGAACGTAACAAACGCTTGCTCTTAATAATCTTTCCTGAAATGGTTGAATATCCGCCCAGATCACGTGTATTGAAGGTACCATTTAATTTAATGAGGTGATCTGACTTTATCTTGAGCTTTTCCATCATTTACTTTCCACCTCCGCAATACCATCTAATTCACGTTTCTGCATTTGTTTATCTAAGAATTTTACAAATGGATAATACATAGCTAAATCAACTATAAATTGAAGTACTTGTAAAACTGCTGTCCGCCAGTCGCCAGCTAAGAATCCACTGACAATTAAGAAATTCCAAGGAATTCTAATACCGGTCATTCTAGGAATCAAATTGAAATAAGTAGCAAAATATGCCATAGCTACATTAACAACTGGTGTTAACGTCATCGGAATGAATAAAACTGGGTTTAAAATCATAGGAATACCAAATTTCATTGGTTCACTAATTCCAAATAAGGCTGGTACTACTGCAACTTTACCTACAGACTTCATATGCCTACTATGACAAATTATTAATAGAAGTACTGCAAGAGCTAAGTGTCGTGAACCTTTAAATACATCAATAAAGGATAAAGTAATGATGTTTGGTAAAGCATGACCTGCAGAAAAGGCAGCTAGGTTTTGTAATTCTAGAGGTTGATATAAAGTATAAGTTATAGCAGAAGTTGCCATACTACCATGAATACCAAAGAACCATAATACTTCTGATAAGAATAGTAAGAATAACAGTGCCCAAATAGATCTTCCTAAATGTTCAAGGGGCGTTTGAATCAAGGTATATAACATATTATGAATATCATTCCATGGAGTTAGAGTAAATAAGAATCTTATTACTAAAACTCCGGCTCCAATAATAATAGCTGGAATTAAAGCTGTAAAAGAAGTAGATACAGCAGGAGGAACACTCGCTGGCATTTTTATTGTTAGTTTCTTATTCTTTTCTAACTTGCAATAAATGTAAGTAATTAAAAGTGATACTACCATAGCCACAAACATACCTTTAGCCCCTAAGTATGATAGATCTAAACCTGAAATTGCAGCTTTTTTAACTGTAAAATTACCTATAGGGGTTAACATAAAGAATGACATAACTGCCATAATGACAGCATTTATTTTATTTCCGTTAAGTTTACCAGCATATTCGTAAGCTAGTGATATCAAAACATACATTGAAATAAGATTAGTAGATAATGCAACACCAGCATTTAAAATATTACCTATGCCACTTTGCTTTAAAAACGTTTGATAGCCATTAAAAGCTAAATTTTGAAAAATAGCACAAATGGAACCTACCATAGTAACAGGTAATAATCGAATTATACCATTTGATATTGAAGAAAGTACTTTATTAGAAGCAAATTTTCCCATTATTGATTGCAACTTTGTCGTAAACTTCTTATTCATAGGTCATCCCTCCCATCAGACTAGGATTTTCAATTCATCTTTATAGTATCATCTTTTAAATTAAATAAATTAGAATCAACTAGTTTATACTCCATTCCATAATTTTGTATATATTTTCCTTTAAGGAAAATATTTTCCTTAAGTAGTAAAATAAATTTAAAGAAGGTGAATGTAATGGCAATCAATAGTTTTGATGAAAAAGTCGTTAAGACAAAAAATAAGTTAACAACAAATGAACTAACCGTCTTACAATACATACATAAAAATGCAGATACTATTAATCGAAAAACTATTTCAGAATTAGCAAAAGAAACACACTTTTCAAGTTCTTTTATTTCCAAATTAGTTAAGAAGATTGGATACGATAGTTTTGCTGCAATGCGTCTAGACTTAAAAAATGATCTAGTTAAAAAGATAGAATCAAATGAATATGGCGTTTTAAAGAATCAAAATATTGATATAGCAAAAACTAATAGTCTTCTCCTGCAAATGAACTTTAAACCGATTAATAAACTTTTTGATACTGCAACCGCAATTTACGTTTACGGAACAGGCCATAGCCAGAATAATTATATGAGAGAATTATCACGAAATTTAATGGCGTTAGTTAATGTACCCGTTATTTTTCTATCTGGGCAAAGTGAATTCCAATCAGTTATATATACTGCGAAATCGACTTCATGCTTTATCATAGCTTCTACCACCGGTAAGACTCCGGTTTTGATAGATGCTGTAAAGATTTTAAACCTATCACAAGTACCAATTATTAGTTTTACTAGCTTTTCTGATAATGAGTTGTCAGATCTTGCTACATATAATTTGTTTTATTATCTTACACCAATAAAAAATCCCACAAATCATAGAAATATTCGATCCTACTTGCCATTAGGATATGTTGTAGATTTTGTAATAAGAGAATATATTAGTCACCTACAGAAAAAATAGTTAAATAATGCTCTCTTAAATTAAAATAAGGACCTATTCCAATATTATTCTGGAACAGGTCCTTTTATTCTTTTACTTATTAAAATTTAAAACAAGATCAATCAAATCCTGTGCTTTCTGCAGATCAGCAGAGCTAATCACTTTTACTTCATTTGGTATTTCGAAATGAGCATAATAATCAACAAAACGTTGAATGATATCCATATTTACTGAATATTCCCGATCTCGATTGCGTTGGTCTAGAATTTTTAACGCATGGGTTAATGATTCCTTACTTAGTGGATCATTGGCATCCAGTAGTGGCTTAAAACAATCGATCACATACACTTGGTAATTATCCGGTACTCTTTTCAAGATATCATTAATTGGATTAAATCCATGCCCGCCTAAATTTGTATTATCGACAATAGTTGGTAACCCATTTTGTAACCGTGTTTGCAGTATTTGATTAAAAATTTGCCACACGATTTTTTCAGTTTGACCCACAAAGTTTATTTGGGGATGCCCATTATTTGAATTAATCCCATTTAAACGAATTCTGATCTCATCGGCTGAGATAGTATAGTTTTGTAAATCGTTCATCTTAATGAAACTGGATTTACCTGAAGCTTGTGGCCCTAGCATTAAGATTAACGGTATCCTTTTCATATTATTGGTCATCTTGGTAATACAAATCCTTAAATTTCTTATGCTTATATTGTTGAGCAAGTTGTGGCGTCTTCCAGGCAACGCCACTTACCCATGGACCGGCTCCTTGAGCAAGTACTAAAACAGATTGACCTTTCTCAGTATGTAGGCCATAGAAGTCTCCATCACCTGCTTCCTGCATCCAACCACGGACATTCATGTAATTTATTCCATGAACACTTTGATTTCCCATACCAGCCATTCCCCAATTTTTGGTTGCTTTATGATATGATGCAGACATATCACCATAAGTATATTTATCAAGAAAACCAGCTTTGACTTTATGCAATTCTTGTACGTAATTATCAACGTTGATTTTGTTTTGACTTATTTTAATAATAGACATTTTATCATCAATATAAGTATACCAAGTACCTTGAAATTCAGTTGGTACATTAAACAATCCGTCGTCTCCTGGTAAGTTTGATTTTTTACCAGCAGAAGCTGAAGAATCCTCGCTTGAATCTGAACGCTCATCGTTCACTTTAGCATTTTGAGCTAAATTATTTACCAAACTATCTGAGTCACGTTTATTCAAATAATCAACCATTTGCTTCATGGTAACGGATCCTAACTTTTTACCGTTTGAAAAGAGATAATAAATATTTTCTCCATTCACTTGTTTAAGAGTATATCCAGCATCTGCCGATACCATATAGGCTACGCCACTGCCTTCGTTCATATATGAATAATCTGACTGATTCTTTAAATCGACTTCAATACCGTTTTGCTTACCATCAAGCAAAGCCTTGTTCCAACTGCCAGAATAGCGATCACCAGCATATGCCACTATAACCGCCACTGTTTTTTGTGGACTTAGATCTTGATCTGATAAGTGCCCCATCTTTGTAGGCTGTTTCTTATTCTTAGTTACTTTGATAGTTGCACTGCCTTTAGATGATGCAGTTTTTTGCTTCGGTTTTTGACTGCAGCCGGCTAAAGCTAGACCAGCTAGTAAAATTACTGATATTTTCCAAATCTTTTTCATTTCATCCTCGACTTTCTAATCAACGACATTTTACCACTTCTCGTGTACTCCAAAAGACATAGTTAGAGTAATATCTAACTATGTCTTTTTAAAATATTCATTAAAATAAGATTTCTATTACTTAGCAGCCTTAGCTAAAGCCTTGGTCTTGAATGCATAAGCGCTAGCATGTTGATCAGCACCAGTGGCAATCTTTAAAGCCTTTACTTTCTTACCTTTAACAGTTCTGGTTACAGGGATGTAGTAAACACCGTCACCAGCCAAGTTAACCCAGTTGTTAACGTTAAAGCCCTTCTTAAAGTTGTAAGCTGCATAAATGTTCTTCTTCATAACTTTCTTGATAAAAGCATTACGCTTCTTTGAAGAAACATTATATACATTCTTCTTAAAGAATTTTTGTGAAGGTACATACAACTTATTCTTGTCAGCAGTGTGAGTAGTAATCTTCAAAGTATGAATGGTCTTTTTATCACTACTGAACTTGTCAGTTTCACGATAGTACCAAGTTCCCTGAGTTGCCTTAGGTGTTGTATATTTACGAGTAATACCATATTGACTAGCTGCATGAACATTTTGACTTTGCATCCCTACAAAGAAAATGCTAAAAAATGCAACTAATGACATCAAAAACAAATATCTCTTCCTCATAATAGATCCCTCCTATTATTAGTTTTTTCATCTATAATTATAAACTATTTCTATATAAATAAGCAACTATTCAAAATCAACTAAATCTGAAATTGGATATCTAGTCGTAGCAATCTCGGCTTCTGCCTTGGGATCATGTTTACCAATAGCAATTGCCATCACTGGAACATACTGCTTAGGATCAAGCCCCATTGTAGTTGCAGCTTTAGTTGAATCGTATCCAGCCATTGCATTAGTATCGTAACCATGCTCACGAGCTATCAACATAAACTGCATTGCAGCAAGTGAAGTATCAACCATTGAATCAGCAACTAACATTTCTCTTGGTGCCTTTTCATATAATGGCATGAAAGTATTTAAAGCAGCATCCATAGCTTCTTTAGTAACTTTCTTAGCTTCATACATGCTATGCCATAATTTACTATACTTTTTAAAAGCTAAAGTATTGCCAAAGAATAGAACAATTGCTGAACTTTTATCAATCTGTGGAAAGTTGAACTTCATAAAATATTTATGCAGCTTTTCTCTTCCTTCGTCAGTATCAACAACCACAAATTTCCACGCCTGTAAATTACATGCAGATGGTGCAGTAATTGTTTCCTTAAGCATTTCTGTCATTTCTTCATGACTAATTTTTACTGACGGATCAAATCTACGTACAGAATGTCTTCCAGTTAAAACATCATGAAAATCATTATTAATAATAGCCATAATAAGCCTCCAAAGCATGATACCGTTTACATACTTCCATAATAACTTATTTATAGCATTCTTTTCAATTGCTAATTTATCCATTTTATCTTATGCTGAAAGCGATTACTAATTTATTTAGGAGGCTAAATTTATGAAAATTGCAATTGCTGGAGCTGGAGCTATGGGCTCAAAGTTCGGCTGGCATTTAAAGAAAGCTGGCAATGACGTTATCTTAATCGATACTTGGGACAGAAATATTGCTGCTGTGCGAGAAAACGGCGTAGTAGCTAGAGTCAAAAATGAAGAAATCGCAGAAAAAATGCCAATTTATAGTCCATCAGAAATTGATGAACAAAAAGAAAATGTTGATTTACTCATCGTATTCACTAAGTCCATGCAACTGGAAAACATGCTGAACAGTTTAAAGCCAATCATTAGTAAAGATACCTATGTACTTTGCTTGCTCAATGGACTTGGTCATGAAGATGTACTAGCAAAATTTGTGACTCGGGATCATATCATTATGGGTGTTACAATGTGGGCTTCCATGATGACCGCTCCAGGTCACATTACTTTTGCCAATGAAAACGGTAATGTGGAAATTCAATGTCTTGATCCTAAAGGTAAAGACGAGACTAAAGAAATCGTCAAAATTCTGAGTGATGCTGAGCTTAACGCCTGCTACAGCGAAAATGTAATGTATTCAATTTGGCGTAAAGCTTGCGTAAACGGTGTGGTTAATGCACTATGTGCTCTGCTTGGTGCAAACTGCAAAGAGTTCGGTCATACTAAGGAAGCTGACGAACTAACCAGAAATATTGTGCAAGAATTTGCAGATGTTGCTCAATATGAAGGCGTAAACTTAGATCGCAGCGAAGTCATTCAACATGTTGAAAGTTTATTTGATACGCCTCACTATCCTTCAATGTACCAAGACCTGGTACAAAATAACCGCCCGACAGAGATCGATTACATTGATGGAGCTGTTTGGCGCAAAGGATTAAAACATAGTGTGCCTACACCATACTGTGCATTCATTACTAGATTAATCCACGCCAAAGAAGATATCCTCAAAGTTAAATAATCTATGATCACAAAAATTTAAGCACCAATAGCTATCTCAAGTATAGTTATTGGTGCTTTCTTTATATATTTTATTAGTAATATATAATATATTCATTAATATTTTCTGTTAATTTTGTCAATTTCATATAGCAAATCATGTTATAATGTAAGCGGATACATTAATAATATTATTAATGTCTGCTTATTTTAGTCATCTCAAGAATAAGGAGATGATCATGATGGTTGAAGCGCAGCAAAAGAAACAAGCTAAGAAAATGCTTTGGATAACATTGGCAATGATGGCTTTCTCCACAGTTTGGGGATTTGGTAACGTTGTTAATGGTTATGTCTACTTCGATGGTACCAAGATAATTTTCAGTTGGGCCCTTATGTTTCTGCTCTACTTTATCCCCTATGCATTAATGGTTGGGGAACTTGGTGCTACGTTTAAAGACTCCGAAGGTGGTGTTTCATCCTGGGTTAACGAAACCATGGGTGTTAAATGGGCCTACTATGCAGGTTGGACCTATTGGGCTTGCCACGTTGTTTATATTTCTAGTAAAGGTACAGGTGGATTAAGAGCTATGTCATGGGGCATCGCTGGTAATACTCAATGGTACGATAGTTTACCAACAGTCACTACACAATTTGCTACTTTGGTTATCTTCCTATTCTTTTGCTGGGTAACTAGCCGTGGTGTACCTGTTTTAAAGACTCTAGCAACAATTGCCGGTACTTCAACCTTCATTATGTCAATTCTTTTTATTCTAATGATGTATGCAGCTCCTGCAATTAACCCACATGCTAGTTTTTACAGTATTAACTTAAACTGGAAGAACTTACTTCCTAACTTCAATTTAAAATACTTAACCTCACTGTCTATTCTAGTATTTAGTGTCGGCGGATGCGAAAAGATTTCACCATATGTTAATAGATTGAAAGATCCTTTCCGGAACTTCCCTAAATCAATGTTTGCCTTAGCTGCAATGGTTATGGTATCAGCTATTCTAGGAACTTTTGCATTAGCATTAATGTTCGATCCTAAAGTTATTAACGCTCACTTTAATGAATATGTATCAAACGGTACTTATATGGCCTTTGATCGACTTGGAAAGTACTACCACGTTGGTGGTTTGTTTATGAAAATCTATGCTTGGTGCAACGTCATCGGTCAATTCTCAACTTTGGTTTTAAGCATCGATGCTCCGTTAAGAATGTTGCTAGGTAGCCGTGAAGCAAAACTTTATGTTCCAAAGAAGCTCTTGAAACTAAACAAACATGGCGCCTATATCAATGGTATTTGGATGGTCGTCATCCTTTCCGGTGGCTTGATCGTTGCTCAAGCTTTATTGCCAAATGCTCAAGCAGTGATGGCTCAATTGGTAAAACTTAACTCAACTACTATGCCACTCCGTTACCTTTGGGTATTCGCTGCCTATGTAGCTTTGAGAAAACATCAGAAACAATTCAAGAGTTTTTATAAGATGACGAAACATCAATGGTTAGCCTACACCGCAGGTATCTGGTGTTTCTTCGTCACTGCAATTTGTTGTCTGATGGGCATCTACTCAACTGATCCAATGACTTTGTTGCTTAACATTTTGACACCTATTGTTTTAACGGCATTAGGTTTAATTTTACCAGCTATTAAGAAACATGAAGATGCCAGGATTGGTTAGATAAATATTTTATAGGTAGAAAAAAGTTTAGCTTTAATTTTGAGCTAAACTTTTTGTTTTACTTTTCTTCTTCTGCTAATCTCAAATTTTTATCAAACTTACGCCATAAATAATGTACTAAATAGCAAATTGCCACAAACGGAATAGTATAATACAACGCTACTCGTTGTGTTGGGTCAAACCAAATTAGTATGCAAGAAAATAAACTTGCAAAGAAAGCAAAATATGGAACTACAGGATACCAAGGTGTTCTATATTTTAATTCACTCAAATGATGTCCATCTTTGAGAAATTGTTTTCTAAAATTGAGTTCTGCCCATGCAATCGCCATCCAAACAATTACCACTGCTAAGCCTGAAATAGAAACCAATACTAAATATACGGTACTAGCAGCTACCTTACTTGAAATCAATGCAAAAATTCCACCTAGCATGCTAACAACTAGTGCTAATGTTGGCACACCATTTTTACCAGTCTTTTGAAAAACTTTAGGTATAGTTCCTTCATTGCTTAAGGACCACAGCATTCTAGTAGAAGCATAAAGACCTGAGTTAGCTGCCGAAACAATTGCCGTTAAGACAACAAAGTTCATGATATTAGCAGCAAAAGGAACATGAATTAAATCTAAGACATAAACAAACGGACTTTGAGTAACTCCAGCAACTTTATAAGGAATTAAAGCAGCCATTACCACAATACTGCCAATGAAGAAAATTACCAATCGCCAAAGCGTTGTTTTGATTGCACTGGGAATTGCTTTTTGTGGATTTTCTGCTTCTCCCGCTGTAATACCAATTAATTCTGTCCCAGAAAAGGCAAAATTAACTGTCAACATTGTTGTGAATACACCACTAAAACCGTTAGGAAACCAACCATTTTTATAGAAATTAACTAAGCAAGGTGCATGATTAAAGCCTTTAACTGGCAAAATCCCCGTAATTGCTAAAACACCAAGAATGATGAAGGCAACAATTGCAAATACTTTAATTGCCGCAAACCAAAATTCACTTTCGGCAAAAACTTTAACAGAAAAGAAGTTGCTTAAAAAAATTAGAATCATACAAGCTAAACTCCAAATCCACACCGGCACATGAGGAAACCATTTCTGCATAATTAATCCAGCAGCTGTAAATTCAGATCCTAGAGCTATTGTCCAAGTTAGCCAATAAAGAATCGCGACCACAAACCCAGTTGACGGACCAATATATTTTTTAGCATAAACATGAAAAGCACCTGTATAAGGCATAGCCACTGAAAGCTCTCCTAGACAAAGCATGACCGCAAACACAATCAAAGCGCCAACTAAATAGGCAATAACTGTGCCCAATGGTCCAGCTTCATGAATCGTATATCCTGAACTAAGAAATAATCCTGTACCAATGACTCCACCGAGAGAAATCATTCGGATATGACGTGTTTCCATCTTTCTCTTTAAGTGTGTTTTATAAGCCATACTATTCTCCTCCTATCTTAATTTATCAATCGACTGTCTAATCTCCTTAATTTCTTTAGGACCGGTTGTACAGCATCCCCCGATTAGACGAGCACCGTCTTCATACCATTTCTGGGTCAATTCCGCAAAATCAAATTTTTCCTTAAAGGAACGCCATTTCTTTATCTTAGGATCATATGTTGCACCCAAATTTGGATATACAACTAAAGGCTTGGCTGTATATTTAGCAAATTCTTTCAGAGCTTGATCAACTAATTTTGGGCTTACACAATTAATGCCAATTGCAAAGACTTGCTTATATTTGCTTACTTCTTGAGTAGCCTGCTCAATCGAAGTTCCATCACTAATATGTTTCGTATCTTTTAAAGTAAAGCTGACATAAACAGGTATATTAGAATGATTCTTTTGTAGCCAGTTCAAAACAGCTACTGGTTCCGTAATTTTAGGCTGCGTTTCTAATGCAATTAAATCTGGTTTCTCTTCCAAAACTAGCTTTAGACGAGGTAAATGAAAGTCTAGATATTCCTTTTCAGAAAGATTATATTCACCTCGATACTCATTTCCATCTGCCAAAAAGGCACCATAAGAACCAATTGTTCCAGCTACATAATTATGTTTGCCGGTTTCTTTTTGATAATCATCCCGAGCTTTTTTGGCAATCTTGACAGCATTCTTAATAAACTTTTCAGCTTCTTTTTCGGAATAACCTGCTTCTTCAAAGGCTTGGACATTTGCTTGGTAAGTATCAGTAATTACTAATTCCGCACCTGCTCTAAAATAGTCTTGATGAGCATTATAGACTTTGTTAAGTTGATCAACTAATGCAGTTGCCGTCCATAGCTTATTGTCAGTTTCTACTCCTTGTTTTTCCAATTCATCAGACATTGCACCATCTAAAACAATTCCTGATTTAGCATCGTCAATTAAACTCATTCTACCCACTTCTTTCTCATTTTTTAATAAAAACAAAAAAGCACTCATCCCAAAAGGACGAGTGCTTCGTGTTGCCACCTTTACTTCATCTACTGCTCACACAGCAGATCTCATTAACTACAATAATAGTTTGTGACGTATAACGGTTCACAGCGCCGTTGCTAGCTAAATATCACTAACACTGACATCCAAGCCCATGTTCATCAATTTCATTTATATGCTTCTCATCTAACAGCAATTCTCTGTAATAAAATTTGATTGATTACTCTGCTTTTCAAAATCTTTTAATTATTTGTTAATTATCTTACTCTCGAAATTTTTAATTGTCAAATGAAATATAAAAAATCTACAGGACAAAATCCTGTAGATTAGTTGATTACTTGATATATTAAGAATTTACCTCCACATACGTGGAGAACACACTAAAAGATCCCTATAACCAAGCCATTCTTTAAAAATAAAAATCAGATTTTTATTCACTTCAAGTGCAATTTACTTTTCCTTATCGCTCAAAGTTAAATCGCTTTTATCAGAAATCCAGCTATAGATAGGCAAATCGATCTTTCCATTATCATCAATTTTCTCCATGACTTTTTCCATAAAGAATTCTTGCCAATTCTTAGTAGGCTTAATACCAGGATGGTTCAATTGTGGAATCAACCAGCCATTAGCTAGTGGACGAACAGGGTTAAGACCGATAATCATACCGATCATGTAATTTGAAAAGTCAAAGCTACCTTCAACCACAATGAATTTTGGATTTTTCATCAATTCAGGTTGTAATTTCATAAGCATTTCAGGTGGGATCTTGCCTTCGGTGACCATCATTCTACCTTTAATTGGACCATGCTTTTGCTCAAAGTTTTGCAAAACACCCTTCATAAACAGTTTTTCACCCAGTTGGTCAAACTTCTTTTGATCTTTTAACATATTTACTTCTCTTTCTATTTGATATTACTTTTTAATGATACATTTTTTCACTAACTATCATCAATCTTTTTATTAAATGAATGATTTTGCGGACTAAAACCAGCAATATCTTCATAGCTAAAATCAATTGTTAGCTTGCGATGATAGTATTTCTCATATGCCGCTTTCTTTTGACGATAATCAATCTCTGCCATTCTTTGCATATTCTCTCTAATCTTCAAATCAGGATTAGGATAAATCGTAGGCAAAATATGGAGAATTTTCTTTGTCTTATAAAAATCTCGTTGGAATAATTCACGTTTAGATGTTGCTTGAATTTCCGTAAAGGTTGAAATGATAGGTTGGTTAAACTTAGCAGCATAGTAATAAGCACCTTTTTTCAGAGGACGAGGCTTGCGATAGTTAAACCATAATTCTTCTTCAGGATAGATCAATATCCAGCTAGGTTTACTTAGCACTTTAGCCAGCTTTTTAGGAAAAATACGACTTAAGTAATGAAAATCATGATCAATCGGCAGTAAATTAAAATTTCGCACAGCCCAGCCGATCAGATGTGGCATAGCTAAATTGCTTGCCTCAACCACAATAAAAAGACGCTGACGTTTCTTTAACACTAATTTTCCTATTAGCAACACATCAAATTGATTGTAATGATTACCCGTAATAAATGCAGTGGGACTATCAGGTAAGTTTTCTATTCCATCAATACTGCAACGTCCAGTCAAAATCTGAGATGCTATATTAAAAACGGCGCGAACAAGCGGATTAAATAATCGATAACTGATAGTTTTGGTATACTGCCAGTATTTGCTTACTATCTTGTTAGTTTCTTTATTATTTAAAACAGGGTCATGTAGTTCGGCTTTAGCATCAAATTGCTTTTTAGCTACATTTTTCTTAATATTATTTATAACTTGTCGTCGATGAAAACCAAAGATCATATTTTATCTCCAAATCTATGGTTACATTATAACGAACTTTTTCTATCAACACATCAAGGGAGAATTATGAGAATCTTAATTGTAATTGATGATTACTTCAATCAAAGCAACGGAATGTGCATTTCAACCCAACGGTTTGTCCATGAATATAAAAAAATGGGACAAGAAGTCCGAGTTCTTTCAACAGGTGAAAAAGCTGACTATCCTGTTCCAGAATTAAAAATAAATATTCCTTTTATCCATGGACTGATTGCTAAACAAGGTTTTCATTTTGCCAAACCAATTAGAAAAACTCTAATAAAAGCAGTTACTTGGGCTGATATTATCCAAATTGAAACGCCCTTTCCAGTTTCTTGGCGAGCTGCCAAATTAGCAAAAAAACAAGGTAAACCGGTAATCGGAACTTTTCATATTTATCCGCAAAATGTTACAGCTTCAGTACCATTCCTCAATAATCGATTAGGTAATTGGTGCTTTATGCTTTTCTTTAGAGAAAAATCTTTTAAAAACTGTGATGCATTGCAAGTACCTACAGCAAAAGTGGCTAAGTGGTTAAACCAGCACCACTTTAAGCAAAAACTTTTCGTCGTGTCCAATGGTATTAGCGACAAATTTATTAATAATTCTCATAAAGACAAGGTTGGGCATCCCTTCACTATTTTATGTATCGGCAGATTCTCACATGAGAAAAAACAAGATACCTTATTCAAAGCAATGCAATTGGCTAAGCATTCATCAGAAATTCGACTCATTTTTGCGGGGCAAGGACCTCTTAAAAAAGAATACGAAAAGCTGGCTAGCTAACTTCCTCAAAAACCAGATATGCAATATTACCCACCAGCTAAATTAAGAAAAATTATGTCTCAAGCAGATCTAGTTGTACATTGTGCAGACGTTGAAATCGAAGGAATGGCTTGCATGGAAGCATTCGCTAGCGGCTGTGTTCCTGTAATTGCGGATAGTCCACTTTCTTCTACCGTTAGTTATGCTTTAACTCCAAATAATCGTTTTCCAGCAAATGATAGTAAAATTCTTGCACAAAGAATTGACTATTGGTTTGAGCATCCCCAAAAATTAATAAAAATGCGCCAAGAATACCGTAAATATAGTAAGACTTTGAGCGTGGCTAGATCTGCAAAAACTGCTATAGGCAATTTAGAAAAATTAATTTTAAGGTAAAGCAAAAAGGTTTAGTTCATTAATTTGAACCAAACCTTTTCTAGTTTTCATAACCGCTTCATACCAAAAAGTCATTTAATTGTCCGAATTACCAATAATAGTAAATAAATCGTCGTCATCCGAATCGTAATCGTTGCCAAAAAGATTTTCGGCATCGTCCACACGATTTTGTTCATGCGGCAAATACATCATGATCTTTTCAAGCCCTTCATTCTCAGCCTGATCCTGCGGAGTAACCAATTCTTTTTCAAAATCATAATAACCACCTTTATAGTTAGGATGATCATGATAGTCGTATCGTTTAGTTATCGCAGTATAACCACTAACATCCAATAAGAAGTTTTCGCGTGCCATCCTGCGAATACTCGTAGTGGATAGGTCAAAACGCTGCGATGCAGTTTGTGCCATAGTCAGATCCGTTGTTCCTGTAAGCAAATATGCGGAACAGTTGCCAATTACACTTGGCGTGGCCGGTCCGAACTTAGCCCGCAGTTGTGATTCATCTTGCAACAACATACAAATCGAAATGTTACGACTTCTTGCAGTGGCCAAGATGTCTTCAAAGCCTGGAATATTGACATTTTTGAAGTCATCCAAGAAGAAACGCACTTTTTCCGGTAATGCTTGATGCTTATACTTGCGTGATTCGTGATACAGAAATTTAATCAATTGAGCATATAAGATATTTGACAAAAAGTTCTTAGAGCTATCTGCATCATCATAAAGAACAAATAAAGCATTCTTTGGTTCTAATAACTTGGCAAATTGAATCTGATTACCAGAAAGAAGATTTTCAACATCGCGTAAATTATAAGCAGCCATGTCCGAACCTAAAATACCGACGACGCTACTCCAAGTTCTCGGCGAACCAGCCATACCTCTGACTTGATCCCACATCCTAATTGAAGTTGAATCCGGATCATTTTCGCGTACCCAGTCAAATAAGTAATCGCCAATTAAGCGGTTATCATCTGAGTCAGTAGTATAATCATCAAAATAATAGTCACTTTCTTTAGAATTCAAAATTGAAAAGGCTGTATCAATTCGATCTGGCTTCAGCGTTACGATCTTAAAAAGTCTATTAACTGTAGCCATCGTTTGCTCTTCTTCAGGCAATTCATCTCTAATGAAAAAGATTATCGCCTCAAATAATGCTTCAGCCGCATTCTTCCAAAAGACATCAATCTCTTGGCCAGTATTGGTACGACCAGCCACATCAGTAGTCATTACCTGTTCCGCAAATTTTACTACATCTTGATCAGAATGCAGGTTAGTTAACGGATTAAAGGTCATCGAATGATCCAAGTTAACCAAATTCAACACCTGCAGATTATACCCCATCTGCTTTAGACTAGATCCAATTTCAGAAAGGATGCTGCCTTTGGCATCAGCGATCACATAATTGCTGTTTGCCTGAAGCAAGTTAGGTTCCAGGAAAGAATAAGTTTTGCCTGTCCCACTAGTTCCGATAACTAATGTGTTGTCGTTCAAAGCCCGTTCTAGGTCTAGTGGTAGAAAAGTCTTCTTGCCAAAGATCGTGGCTTGGCGACTATACTTGTTTTGCCATGAGGCCTTTGATTCAGTTTCGTTTGAACGAGAATGATTGCTAAAACCAATTTTTTGCATAGGAAAATCTTCTTTCTAGCTACTGCACAACAACGACCAACGACACGACTTTTACTACATAAAATCACCACCTTAAGTGTATAAAAAAGAGCAGAATTATAGACAAAAATAGAGATAGGAATACATGAGAGCCGGAAGCCTGAAATTGGATACACTACACCCTTGGAAAATTAGTCATTCCAAATTTGTGTGCAGAATTTCCTTTCAAATACTTCCTATTTCTTTTCTCTCCATATCGGTATTAATTCTTTGATTAATACCCTATTTTTTCCAAATTAATGGATTCTATATTCCTATCTCTATTTTTATTTATAATTCTGCTTCGCTGATATTAATCAGCGGAACTATATAATAGCACAATGAGGGGTAAATACAAGTATTTTGACAATAAAAAAATCACGTTTTTTAGACGTGATTTTCTTATTTATTTAACTAATTATTTAAGCCTTATCATGTTTTCTTTGCCATTTAGCAATCACTGGCAAAAGCAAACCTAATCCTAATAAGACAAAGGATTCAAAGACATTCAAGAAAATTGTCTGATAATACTCAGCCGATCCGGTTGGAGCATCGACCTGGAAAATTGAACCAAATGCGGCTACCAAGGTTAGTAAGAAGCACCACCAACCCATGACCAATGCCTTGCGTCTATTTTTAATATAGACATAACTTGATGGATATTTCTTCTGATCTTCCCTAATCTTAATGAAAGCCCAGAAAATAAATGAAGTAGTAAATGGGTCGATAATACCGTTCAAGTTTAACAACTGATTAAAAATAGAATTAATGTTAGGCAACGTTGCTGAAGAGAACATGATGAAAGAACAAAGCAAGGTCGTTAGCCAATATCCATGAATTGGCAATCCGTTTTTATCCTTCTTAGTCAAGCCCTTTGGCAAATACTTCTTCGCCGTATCTGATAAGAATTCACGTGACATCCCATCAACTAACATTGCCAACTGAGCAATCATGTAAATTGCTTGTGTGACAATAAACAGATAGAGGAAGAACTTGCCCAAGCCAAAGTCCTTACCCATTGCTTCAAAAGCATAATATGAACCGTTCATCTTTAAATCATTTGGTAAATGATGCGCATTGAAGAAGACGCCTAAAGCAAATGAACCAAAGACCGTTAAGAAGCCAGTCATAATAGCTAACATAATCATCGCCTTAGGGAAATCACGGGCACCATTCTTCATCTCGGTAACATATGGTGCTACGAATTCTGCCCCATCCATTGCGAAGATGAACAAACCAAGTGATGTAAAGAACTTCGTATCAAAAGTTGGAAAAATTGACCGCAAATTAAATGGTTGGGTTCCAATATGACCACCTTTGCCCAAGTAGGCAAAAGTCATAATGATATAAAGAACCGTAACAATAAACATCGCCCCACCACCAATTACAGACAAAATCTGTAATGAATTAGCAAACCGGTGTTGGAAAAAGATAAAGATGATGAAGATTATTGCTGTAAATAAAGCAAAAGTCCAGTTGTTCATCTTATCTTCGTACGAGTTATTACCAGCAAACAGCCAACCAAAAGAAACAACTGTCGAGTTAGCAACATCGACCAAGTATGGCAAGCCACAAACCCAACCAGACCAAGCCATGAAGTAGCCCATCTTATCACCTGATGTGTGGCGAATCCAAGAAGTTAAGCCACCTGTTGTATGTGAGAAAGTTGCTCCTAATTGGCCAACCATCATTTCGTAAGGCACAACATACAAGGCCAGCATAATAATCCATTCAGAAATAGTAGCTAAACCTTGGTTTTTAAAGTTATAGATAATGTCATCGAAACCAATGACGGTGACAAAATCCATCAAAGCCAAAACAGGCCAAGAAATCAATTTACGCTTATGCGTAGTATCAAAAGAATCCAAATTTTATCCTCCCTATGATGAAAACTTTTTTGACTACGCATCCCTCGGCGGCGAATTATTAAAATGTCTTCCTACTTTTTCATTCATTAAATTCTCCCCACTTAACACTTTCTTACTTATTATAATACTCAAGCCAAAAAAATATCTCGCAACCCCAAAAGTTGCGAGATACTCTTCATTTTTATCTATATTTGATAATCACCTTAGTATGATAAGGTACATGATCATGAAGCCATTTAGCATCCTTGACAGTTAAACGAATACAACCATGACTGCTTGGCTTTTTACCTAGTTTCTTAGCTTCTTTCATATCAAAGCGACTGGACCAATTATAAGTTGGCGTGAAATGGAACAGATACAATTGACCAATCCAGCCCACTGGATAAAGTGCTTCAGAAAAACGATATGGATGATATCCGTCAGTATAATATGTACCAGTTGGAGTTAAACTTCTGCCATGAATTATGCTGCCAGCGGAAGAATACATGGTATAAACGACCTTTTTATTGGACCTTACATAAGTCCGATTACCCAAAATTGATACACACAAATTCAGTTTTTTAATCTTGCGTAGATTTGGATAAGCTTTAGCCTCACTTGATTTGTTCCAATAACTGCCTTTACGCATAGTCACCGGATCGCCATAAGGTTGATACTTCGTTTTCTTAGCTGCACTAACGCTACTATTCTGCAGACTAAAGATACCTAGTATTAACAAAACTGTCATCAATAATGAGAAAAGCTTTTTCTTCATTTTTACTACCCCTTGAAGTGATTTACTTAATCTTGATTGCTAATGCTTCGTATGGCTCCAAAGAAATCTTTTCTTCTAATTGACCAGCAACTGCATTGTAATTGCTCAAGATTACCTGATACTTTCTATTCTGATACTTTTCAGGCAATTTTGCACTACATTTTTTGCCATAAAAGTTAGTAAATACCAAAAGTTTTTCATCACTATCGTCTAAATAACGTTCATATGCCAGAATTTGTGGATCATTTTGCAAGAACATCTTGATATGACCATCAGAAATTAATTTTTCACTCTTCCGCACTTTAATTAATTTTTGATAGTAATTGAAGATCTCACCATGATCTAGTTCATCTGCCACATTAATGCGATCCTGATGAGTTGGTCTTAGCCATGGTTGATGTTCACTAAAGCCAGCATATTTTTCGTTATTCCAATGCATTGGTACACGAGAATTATCACGAGCCTTAGACTTTACGATCTCAAATGCTTCTTTTTCACTCAAGCCTTTACCGGTTAACTCTTTGAATGCATTCTTAGCTTCAACATCAACATAATCCTTCATAGAAGAGTAGTCTGGATCAATCATCCCAATTTCTTCACCCATATAAATATAAGGCGTACCACGCATAAAATGAGTAGCTGTTGCTAGCATTTCTGCGGATTTGGCACGATATTTTCCAGTATCACCGAAACGATTCAATGCCCAAGGTTGGTCGTGGTTATTCCAAAACAGTGCGTTCCAACCGCCTCCTTGGTCCATCTTTTCTTGCCAGTCAGTAAATAACTTCTTTAGTTTCATGAAATCAAAAGGCATCTTTGACCATTTTTCACCATTTCGATAATCAACTTTCAAATGATGGAAAGTGAAAACCATTGATAATTCATGCTCACTTGGTTTGGAATATTCAATTGAGTTAGCAATAGTTGTTGAAGACATTTCTCCCACAGTGACGCTATCTGGATCTTGACCAAAGGTTGCTGCGTTCATTTCTTTTAAATATTCATGAACAATTGGAGTATCAGTATATAACTTCTTCTCTTCTATCGGGTCTGTTGAATCAACTAACTTATCTGCTTTACCAGTTACATTAATCACGTCAAAACGGAAGCCATGAACTCCCTTACTGCGCCAGAAGTTAATAACCTTAAATAATTCTTTTCTCACTTCTGGATTATGCCAATCCAGATCAGCTTGGGTTGGATCATAGAGGTGAAGATAGTAATAATCAGTATCGCCAAACTTAGCCCAAGCAGGACCACCAAATTTACTTTGCCAATTATTAGGCAAACTACCATCCGGTTTACCCTTTCTTAAGTAAAAGAATTTACGGTACTTTTCATCACCTGCTAAAGCCTTTTTAAACCAAATATTATCAGTTGAGCAGTGATTAAGCACCATATCAAGCATGACGCCTACGCCAATTTCTTTTAACTTTTTGACTAATTTTTCAAAATCAGCCATAGTGCCAAAACGTGGATCAATATTGTAGTAATCAGCTATGTCATAGCCATTATCTCTCTGTGGAGAAACAAAAAATGGGTTAAACCAAATCATATCGACATTTAGTTTTTTGATGTAGTCGATCTTATCAATAATACCAGGAATATCTCCAACTCCATCGCCATTTGAATCATAAAAGGACTTGGGATAGATTTGATAGATTACTTTTTTGCCTAAATCTGTCATTTAACTTCTCCTATTTATAATTTTATTTTTTGTCTTCTAGCAAAGTCTACGAATTTAAATTTACTTGGATTATGAAAAGATAAGGTTAATTGAAATAATGTAGTATCACTTAGATAATTTTCACTAGCTATTAATACAGCTAATCTGTCATCCAGTTGCAGAAGTTTTTGCATTTTTTCATCAATTTTTTCAACTGTAATAACTTTCGTTGCATATGAAATATCTAGTTTTAACTCATTTTCAATATAGTCATAGATAGACTTTTCAGCTACTTTCTTGGTCAAATGATCAATTGGTGGCGAAAACAAATAATCGCAATCGAGTACAGCGGGTTCATCATCGATCAATCGAAGACGTTCTACATAAATGCCAGCTTGCTTTTTCTGTTCAGGAAACTTTTCTTTAAAAAGTTCAGGTAGATCAGCCATCTTTTTTAAAGTAACTACTCTAGTCACTGCATGCATCTTTAAAGATTTATTCAATTCAGCAAAACTGGTAATTCCTGATATAGGAAAAGAAAACTTCTCTAAATCAAGTACTATCGAACCCTTGCCACGGATCTTCTGAATTAAGCCTAATTCAGTTAATTGATTCAACGCTTTTCGAACCGTCTCTCTAGAGGATCCATATAAAGTGGTTAATTGACTCTCGCTGGGCAACAACTCGCCTGCCTTAAATTGATGATGTTGTATTTTAGCTGCAATATCTTGAGCTATAATATCTGATTTTGATTTCATTAACCTCACCTTTCTTTCCACGCCTATTATATTCATAATTGTCTAGACAAGTAAAGAGTATTTTTAAATATTATTATGCTAACAATGTAATCTCTTTCAAAAAATGTATTGACAACTTGTATAGACAAGTTTAATATAATAGCTGAATCAAATGAAAGCGTTTTAGAGGAGAAAAGCTATGACAGAGAATAATGAAATTTCAATTCTTGCTCCTGCTAACGGTGAAGTTATTGCATTGAGCAAGACAAGCGATCCTATTTTTAGTAAAGGGACAATGGGACAAGGTTTTGGTCTTACTCCTTCTGACGGTGAAGTTGTTGCACCTGTTAGTGGTAAGATCACAATGATTGCTGACACGAAGCATGCAATCGGAATTACTACAAAAGATGGACTCGAAGTCCTTGTCCATATGGGTGTTGACACCGTGGGACTTAAAGGTGAACCTTTTGAAGTCCTTGTTAAATCCGATCAGACCGTTGAAGCAGGTCAAGACATTGCCACAATGGATCTAAAATTCATTAAGGATAAGAAACTTGACACCACCATAATGGTATTAATTACTAATTCTAACGATAAACTCGATGGTCTTGATGTTTCCTTTCCAGAGGGGGCTGCCAAAACAGGTGATGCTGTAGCCCACGCTTATTTAAAAACTGCTAACGAAAATGCTGGTTCAGATAAGAAATTATCATACGATGAACTCGCAAGTTTCATTATTAAAAATGTCGGCGGCAAAGACAACATCAATAATTTGATCCACTGTATTACTCGTTTACGTTTTTACTTAAAAGATGAATCTAAGGCAAACGATGATGTTTTGAAGAATCAACGTGGCATTTTGGATGTAATGCACGCTGGTGGTCAATACCAAGTTGTTATTGGTAATGAAGTAACTAATGTTTATGATGCTGTAATGAAACAATTACCAGGTTTAGGTGATCAACCTGCCCCACAAACCAACGAAAACGATGGCAGAAATCCTGTATCAAGAGCATTTGGCAACTTAATTGGCTTTATTACCGGTTCAATGAGTCCAGTAATCGGTGTAATTGCTGCATCAGGTATTATCAAAGGTCTGCTTGCACTCTTAACTTTGCCTCAACTTGGAGCTTTATTAAATGTTAAGAGCCCTGTTTACATAACAGTTTCAGCTATGGCTGATTCAGCATTCTTCTTCCTGCCAATTTTAGTAGGTTTCTCTGCTGCTAAACGTCTAGGCAGTGACCCTATGATTGCCGCTGTAATTGGTGGTTTCTTAACTTACCCACAAATGATTACTTGGGGTAAGAGCATGATGAGAATGTTTAGCGTAGGTTCTTGGAACTTCCAATTCTTGAACTACAGCTATTCAATTTTCCCAATGATCTTAGCAGCTTGGCTCGCAAAGAAATGTGAAGACTGGTTGAAGAAAGTATTGCCAAGTTACTTACAAATGATTTTTGTTCCTTTAATCACTATTCTGGTTGTTTCTGCGATTACTTTAGTAATTACTGGTCCAGTTATTCAAGGTGCTGCCAATGGTATTGCTGTCTTCATTAACTGGTTAGTTTCAGCATCAGGCTGGATCGGTGGTTTAGTAATTGGTGCATTCTATCAATTGCTTGTCATCTTTGGTCTTCACTGGGGTGTTGTTCCATTGGTTGCCCAACAAATTGCATCTACTGGTCAAAGTTCATTGAATGCCATCATTTGTTCAACCATGGTTGCTCAAGGCGCTGCAGTTTTAGCCGTTGCTGTTAAGTCAAAGAAAGCTGACATGAAGGAATTAGGTATCGCTGCCGCCATTTCAGCATTCTGTGGTGTTACTGAACCAGCTATTTATGGTATTAACTTAAGGTATAAGAAAGTATTTGCATCAGGTTGTATCGGTTCAGCCTTTGGTGGTTTAGTAACTGGCTTAATGCACGGAACTATGTATGGTTTCACTGGTGGTTTGATTGGTTTTTCAAGTTTCTTCAATCCAGCTCACCCTACTCAATTGAACAGTTTCTACACTTTCTTAATTGCTAGCGTAGTTTCAATCATTGTTGCTTTCATCGCAACCTGGGTATGGGGTTACAACGATAACATGACTATGGGTAAAAAAGTTGAAAAGAAACAACGCCCAGGAACCAAATAATATAATGAGTATAGAAAATACAGTAGAAATTGCCTTTCTACTGTATTTTTATTTCTCAAATGTATAATTAAAGCCCTTTCATTTTGCTTCAAAGTATTATACTCTAGATTCAAGAATCGAGGAAATAATCATGAAAGCATTAGTTTTAACTGCGATTAAAAAATTGAAAGAAAAAGATGTTCCAACTCCTTCTCCTAAAGATGATGAAGTTCTAATTCAAACAGCTTATGCTGGAATTTGTGGTACCGATCGTGAACTTTACAATGGATTACCTGGCTCAGCTCAAGCTAATCCGCCTATCATCTTAGGACATGAAAATTCCGGAATAGTTAAGGAAGTCGGTAAAAATGTAACTAGTGTCAAACCTGGTGATAGAGTTACAGTAGATCCTAATATTTATTGCGGGCAATGTTACTATTGTCGTACTTCGCGGCCAGAATTATGTGAACATTTATCAGCTGTAGGTGTTACCCGAGATGGTGGTTTTGCGGAATACTTCACTGCTCCAGCTAAGGTTGTTTACCCTATTTCAGATTCACTTTCTTTAAAAGCAGCAGCCGTAACCGAGCCTTTATCTTGCGCACTTCATGGCGTTAATTTATTAAAACTGCATCCCTACCAAAAAGCATTAGTCATTGGCGACGGCTTCATGGGCGAGCTTTTTGTTCAAACTTTAATGGCAATGGGCGTTCATCAAGTTGACCTAGCTGGTATTTCAGAAGAAAAACTAAAATTAAACCATGATCACTTTGGCGTTAAGACCTTCAATACTGCACAAGGTGACAAAGTTCCTGAAAACTCATATGATATTGTCGTTGAAGCCGTAGGTAATCCTGCAACTCAAGAGGAAGCCATTCGTAGTACCAGACGTGGAGCTCAAGTATTAATGTTTGGCGTGGCCAACCCTAATTCTCACTTTAGTATCAATTCATATGAAATTTATCAAAAACAATTAACTATTCAAGGTTCATTCATTAATCCATATTGTTTCGAAGATGCAATTGGCCTACTTGAATCTGGAAAAGTCGATGTTTTACCTTTAATCTCACATGAACTTAAATTAGGTGAAGTCGAGGAATTTACATCTGGCAAATTAAAAGATGTTTCTAAAGCAGTTGTTGAAGTTAATGATCTAAAGTAATTTATTTAATCAACTTAAAAGGATCTCTTTGTTTGAAGAGATCCTTTATTTTGACTCTTAAAAAGTATATTATGGTTAGTTACAATTAATTTAGTAATTAAATATGGAGGACAAAATATGAAATACAATTTTCAAGAATTAATCGATCGACACGGAAAAGATTCTATTGCTGTAGATGGTATCGGCAAATTACCTGGTTTTGCTCCCTCAAAGCCAAAAGACGGTTTTGATACCATTCCAATGTGGGTTGCAGATATGAATTTTCCTACTGCTAAATCTATCCAGGACGAAATCATTAAACGAGCTCAGCATCCCCTATTTGGCTATTTCCAACCAAATAATGAATATTATCAAGCAATTATCAATTGGCATAAACTGCGTAAAAACGTTACAGGCATTAAGAAAGAACATATTGGCTACGAAAATGGAGTGCTTGGTGGCGTAGTTTCAGCCCTAAAAGTTTTTGCGGCACCTGGTGATAAAGTATTGCTCCATTCACCAACCTACATGGGATTTACTAATTGCGTTCTTAACAATGGTTATCAAATCGTTCACTCACCTTTAGTAAAAGATAATAACGGAACGTGGCGCATGGATTATGAAGATATGGACAAAAAGATCAAAGAAAATCAAATTCACGTTGCTATTTTCTGTAATCCTCATAACCCCACTGGTCGTGTTTGGACTAAAGACGAAATTGCCAAAGCCATGGAAGTTTATGAAAGAAATAACGTTTGGGTGATTTCTGACGAAATTTGGTCTGATTTAATGATGAATGGTCATCATTATACAGCAACACAGTCAGTTAGTGATTGGGCAAAACAACACACAGCTGCTTTCTATGCCCCATCAAAGACATTCAATATTGCTGGCTTAATTGGTAGTTACAGCGTTATCTATAATAAGCCCATTCGTGAACGCATTCAGAGTGTAGGTGAAAAGACAATTTATAACAGTATGAACGTCTTTTCAGAGCATGCACTAATTGGAGCCTACAGTGCTGAAGGTGATAATTGGCTCAGTCAATTATTACCAGTCTTATCACAAAACGTAAACTTTGCTTACGACTATGTCACTAACAATTTTGCTGGAGTTTCAACTTTTAAGACTGAAGGTACATATATGATGTTCCTCGATTGTGCTGCTTGGTTAAAAGAACACCATAAGACTCAAGCTGAATTGCTTAAGCGAGGCTGGGATTATGGTATTGGCTGGCAGGATGGAAATTTGTTCCAGGGACCAACGTCAATCCGTCTTAACCTGGCATCTCCTATCTCTCGTATTGAAGAAGCTTTTGATCGAATGAATAAATACGTTTTTAATGCTGAATGGTAGACTATTTGAATTATGAAATTTAAAAAGTTTATTTTAGCTAACTTCATTTTACTGATAGGGATGTCCCTTTCAGCATGCAATCATCACTCTGAAGAACATGCTAATTCAAGTTCAAAAAGCGTACAAATTAGAAAGAGTACTTCCAGTATTTCTAAGAAAAAATCTTTTAAAATTGATTTGCATAAGAAATACAAGGGCTTTAAATTAACTACCGTCCCAGAAGAGTTTCGTGGAACTTGGTATCGGGGAAATCCTTATGATAAAAAGGCTACAAAGTTGATCATTACCAAACACACGATTAATGGAGCCGTAACTTACCGCAAGGTTGATGCCAATTTAAGACTTGATCATAATTCTGAAAAGCAAAATAAAGAATATGCTGGTAATGCAATTATGATCTCAACTACTGATAATTCTTTAAAAGAACGGGGATTTCTGGATGCTGTCGACATGGTTTACAAAGTTGGCAATTTTAAAGGGCATCCATGTCTTTTCATGAGTTATGGAACAAATCCTAAAGCAGTTAACGGTGTAGTCTTTAGAGATAAAAACACTGCCCTTAAGTATCGTAAATATGATTTTTCAAAAGTAAGACCATAAACAAAAGAGTAACTAGCGTTTAAAACTAGTTACTCTTTTTTATTCATTAAATATTACACTAACTAAAATTAGAAGTACTAAAACTATTCCTGAAATAATCCAGCCAGCAACAGAGAAATGTGAACCAATTAGTAATAATAAAACAACAATCAGTATATAAATACC
Organism: Lactobacillus ultunensis DSM 16047; assembly: GCF_001436305.1. Classification (GTDB taxonomy): domain Bacteria; phylum Bacillota; class Bacilli; order Lactobacillales; family Lactobacillaceae; genus Lactobacillus; species Lactobacillus ultunensis. The sequence goes on from NZ_AZFO01000009.1 coordinate 48,211, forward strand.
AATAATTCCCCGTTTAAGCCATGGATATTTTGATCTTAATTTTTGGGTTAAAACATCTTTATACTTTTTAGTAAGTTGATCAAGTATTGTATAAACTACAACTACTGTATAAAGTGCTGCATTGATGAAATCAAACTCCCCTTAGAAATACCAAACCCAGAACATTATGAGTATGACTATCATCAGGCTATACATTAAAAGATTCAGCCAATACTTCAGTTTTTCATTACCACCCTTTTTGGTAGCAAATGCAGATAATCCAGTCAAAAGCAATAGCAACAAAATAGTTGGTGCAAACCACTGTCCACCGGTTAAGCTATTCATTTTTTCTCCTTTCTTTCTAAAGATCACAAATCAAACCTGTTAATACAAATAAAAGAATGCCCCAAACAATCATAATAATTAGCGCTATTAACATGCTTTGCCAATTCTTTAACCTAGTTTTATTAAACAAACTACAAGCAAAAGCAAAGACTGAGACTAAAGGTAATACTACCAATTCATCAATGTGTTTAATTTGTAATAGCGGCAACAAAACATATAAAACGGAAGTCACCAAAGCTCCCCAGCCTAGCCAGATCAACTTTATCCAATCGATGAAATCATAGAACACAAAAGCAAAAATGGCACTAAATACTATAGGAGAATAAATTCCCATAATAGAAAGATCGATCAAAGGACGTTGTTGGCCCAATCCATTAAAAATCAATTTAATAATCATATTAATACCAATTCCAGCCAATGCCCATAAAAGACATCTTAAAGCTAAGCGTTTTTCTCTTCTAATCAAATAATATATTCCTATTATTATACCAACAACTGGCAAAATAATACTAATGAAAGTAAGAGCCTCGCCCTTTTCCTCTTTACTTAATTTCTCATCCATGATTTCATCCCCCCTTTACTTCTTTTCTAAAATTATACAGACTTTTATAATATTTGCACTAAAAAATAAGCATGTTGCTGATCACAACATGCTTTTACTCATTTTCAATACTAATTTCTACTTTTCAAACCAATCCCAGTCATCACCGACGGTATGAACACCACTATCTTCTTCAGTTTCAGCAGAACTGATCTTTTCGGCATGAGTTGGACGTTCAACAGTGTATTCTCCACGCTTATTCTTCTTAACGATTGCTTCAAATTGAATTACATCGCCTTTTTGAAGATTCAATTCTTTGAAGGCTTTCGTCATTCTTAAAGCAATTTGTTTAACAACTTCATTATCTACATTATCAACTGTAAGATCCTTAAATATTCCTTGACGATCATCGGGACGCAAAAAAGTTGCAGTAAAAATTCTACGTTCTCCATCAGCAAATTTTGCCAGTTTTTCGTTATAAATATCGATCATCTTATCAAATCCTCTTTCCTACAAGGTCCACTATAACATTATTTCCCAATATTAACGAATTTTAATTAAAAGAAAGGAACGAAATCTTATAAACAAAAAAGCACAGTAGCACCAAAGTCTTGATACTACTGCACTTAGCAAGATTTTTAATGAAGAAAATAGGTTATGTAATCGCTTCTAAGGAGGAAGGATATTTCGTCCAGCCACTTGTTATGGTAGTTCTATTTCCACAATTTGTTAAATATTTCGAACAACAAAAGAATATAATAAATTGGTAACCCGATTTTTTAGAATGAGTGAGAAAATGGACGAATTATTTGCTAAAGCACCTATTAAAAAAGTTTATTTTAAACTGGCCTTTCCTGTGGTGCTGGGGATGGTTACTACTATGATATACAACTTAGCAGATACTATGTTTGTCGCTAAGACTGGTAATACTGACTTAGTAGCTGCCGTTACTATTGGTGCGCCTTTATTTAATTTTTTGATTGCTGTATCAGACATTTTTGGATTAGGTGGCAGTAGCGTGATTTCTCGCTTATTTGGCGAAAAACGCTACCAACTTAGTAAAAAAATCAGTAGTTTTTGTCTTTTTGGATCAATCCTAATTGGTGTAATCCTGACAATTTTACTACTTCTTTTTGCTAATCCAATTCTAAGCTTACTTGGAGCCACAACTGCTACCTTCTCCTATGCATATGATTTCTATAAAATCATTGCATTAGGATCTGTTTTTATCATCTTTTCATTAGTCCCACAAAACCTAATTCGAACAGAAGGACTTGCATTTGAAGCAATGCTTAGTACCATGATAGGAACAATTTTAGCTATTATCTTAGACCCTATTTTTCTTTTCGTTTTAAAATGGGGTGCTACAGGTGTGGGACTGGCTAATATTATTGGTTACTTGATGACAGATATTTTATTAATCTACTTCACTTTAAAGAAAGCACATTACATTGTTTTGAATCCTAGATTAATGAAAATTTCAGGCAAAGACATTAAAGATATCATTGCTATAGGTATTCCTGGTTCAATCACCAATTTTGCTCAAAGCTTTGGTATGGCATTATTGAATTCTTCATTAGCCCTTTATGGAGCAAACAAAATTGCTGCCATGGGAATTACCCAAAAGATCTATAATATTGTTGTTTTAGTAATAGTCGGCTTTGCCTTTGGAGCTCAGCCACTGATTGGTTACAACTACGGGGCTAAAAATTGGCAGCGTCTAAAAGCCATTCTTAGATTCGATTCTTTAGTTTTAGTATCATACGCAATAGTTGCTGGTGGGCTTTTGATTATTTTTGCTAGACCTGTCACCGCGCTATTCATGAATCAAGCTACAATCATTAATGCCGGCAGTTACATGTTGATTGCTACTATTATTACAACGCCTTTTGTGGGAATGATTTTAGTTTATACTACCGTTTTCCAGTCAATCGGTAATGCCTGGGGTGCCTTCGTGATGGCAATTACTCGACAAGGAGTCATCTACTTTATCGTTCTTGAGATATTAAAACTTATATGCGGTTATCACGGAATTATCTGGTCTCAAGCTATTAGCGATATTTTAACTTGGCTAATCGGTTATCTAATGTTTAAGAAGAGCCTTAATCTAAATCAAAAATAAAAAAGACAACAAAAGAGCAACCTCAAAATGAGATTGCTCTTTTCTACTATTTAACTTTCTTAAATTGAACTTGAATTTGGTAGTTTGCATGATAAATATCACCAGTTGTATTAGTGAAATCTTTGCCTTTCAATTTCTTATTAAGCTTAAAGTTATTTTGACCAGATTTCTTGTTCAATTTAATATTTGTCAAAACATTACTAAAAATTGAATTAATCGTTTTTCTACCCTGTTTGCTTAATTGAATTGCATTATAAGGACTTAATGGATAAGCCCAATCAAGATTTGGCAACTCGGCAGTCAAAGTATTATTCTTTAATTCAAAATTAGCATTTCTTTGCTTCGCGTCAAGAGAATCAAATGCTTTCTGCCTTGTTGCCTTTTTAGCAAGTTGCAGACTATTTACCTTAACAAAAGTCCTTTGACTTGCATCTGGATTAAACACAATATAAGTAGGTTTGCTTAAGCGCGGATTTGGTAAAGCAAGACTTTGTTCACTCGAATTATTAACAGTCCCAGTAATTTCTTTGGTAGCAATGCTTAATTGATAAATCTTACCAGCTAACCAATTACTCTTGATCATCTGCTTTTTCTTAAGCTCTTTTTCTTTTTTAAGTTTTAATTCCTTATCTTTTTTGAGCTTAAGTTTTTTATCTTTGAGCTTTTTAGCAACCTCGGCCTTGCTTCGCTTCTTAGCTTTTTTATTAGGTTTCATATCAGAAACAACGGTCTTGGACTGTGTATTAGCATTTATAGCATGACCTATTCCAATTCCACCAGCGATCACTACTGCTGCAACAGCTACCATTGTAAGAAGTCTATTTCTTTTCTTCTTTGATCTTGCCTTTTTTCTTGCAGTTCGTGAATCAGCTTTAATTGAAACGACTTTTTTCTTCGGCTTTTTTATAACAGGCTTCTTTTCAACTTTAGGTTTAGTAATAACCTTAGTTTTTTCAATAGGTTGTACCTGTTTTTTAGCCTTTTCCTCTTTCAATTTTGGCTTCGGAGCTTTCTTATGCTCTTCCACTTTTTCTTTAGTCGCTTTTACTGGAGCCGGTTTTGCCTTTTTAACTACTTTACTATTAAAGTCTAAGTCTAAATTGTCGTTAATCTTATCTTTAGATTCAGGTAACTTATTCTTAATATCCCGTTGCTTGAACAAATTATCCTTATCAGCACTACTCTTATAAGCAAGTTGGACATCCCAATATTTGACGTGGGCATTTTCATAAATATTAGTCAAAAAGGCTAATACATCATGTAGGCTTTCAAGTTGGGTAAGAAAATCTTGTTCGGTGATGGTGTTATCTTTGCTAGCGCTTTCTGCGCCATGAATAATCATGGCAATATCGTTGGTAATAGCTTCAGGATAAATCTTAGCTTTCTCCAGATATTCCAAGTTCTTAACCGTTTCTTGGTGTATTTCATCAACACCTTCAACAGTTAAAATATCGATAACAACTTGATTAAGAATAGAACCTATTCCTTCAACAGCTTTGTTATAATTACCTATCTGATATTCATTAAATATCAAAGGCAACTTATTGGCATATTGCTTCAGCAAATGACTTTTTTTAATTGCTATATCCTTCTTAATTTATGCCTTTAATATAATAATAAATGTTTTATTGATCATTTGTAAACAAATATTTATTCCAAAAGCTGATTTTTTTGCCGTTTTTTATTTTAAATAGAAAAAAAGAGCTTAAATCAGCTCTTTAACTTTCTATTCATAAATAATAACTGGTTCATTCTTAGAAATATTGTTCCAAACACTTCTAATTTCACTAGGTTTTACATTGACACAGCCATGAGAGCCACCCCTTAAGTAAGCGGTCTTACTCCAGTCTGTTCTCCAACTAGCGTCGTGAAAACCACATCCACTAAGAGTGAATGGCATCCAGTATTTAACTGGCGATGCATAACTAGAACCATCATCGTTAGTCCCACGCAATGTGCTTGGTGATTGTTTGTAATGAATATACCAAACACCTCTTGGAGTCTGATCACCCTTACTGCCTTCCATAGTACCTGTCACAACGTCTCTTAGATGAACTTTCAGTTTACCATTTCTAACTAGCCAAACTTCTTGTTTCTTTAATGAAACAACAGCATAAGTTTTGCCAATTTCATGGTTAGATTTGCCATAACCATGAGCATATGTACTATAGCCTACACCATAGATCGCATCGGCTCCGTTAAAAGTGGTCTTACCTTGTTCCAGTGCTTCCAAGAGCAAACGACGCGCTTTTTTAACATACACGCCCCAGCCCCAGGTTTTATTCTTAACAGTAATTGTTTTACCTTTAACTTTGTCACCCTTAGGTACAGTAAACTTGTAACTCTTATGGAGAGATGAAACCTCTTTATCAATCTGATTAAGCTTGTCAGTCAATTTAGCAGTATCACCAAATTGGTATTTGCCATCTCGATAAGTAACGTTGTCTACAAGTTCTTTAGCTTTTAAATCATAACTCTCACCATTAATTTGGTATTTAATTGTTGCATTTTTAAGATCACTAAGCTTCTTTTTTGCAGTAGCCAAATCTTTGGTTGTAAAACTATAGCTTTTATTACTTGGCATCTTAGTTTGTTGTTTTTTAAACAAACTTCTTGTTTCTGCTTCATCGATTGTTTGAATAGTAGTACTGTAGCTATACTCCAGTTTATTATTTTTTAATTCTATTTGGTTTTTAGCATTTTTATTAACTTTATCAGTTGCTTTCGCCACTGTAAGTTTACCCACCTTTACACCATCAATCTTAACGTTAGGGTTAAAATGCGTTTGGGCAAATTTCTCTGCAGCAGTACGAGTAGCCTCATTATAACTATGAATACCAAAGCCAGCAAGAATAGCTACTATAATAACCAAACCGATGACCAATAAAATGATGTTATTGCGTTTATTCTTTTTTCTAAGTTCTTCGTTCATCTTATTCAACCTTTATCTTGTAAGCCAATAGTTTTAATATAGCACCCTATATTATTGGTGTAAAATCTGCTGTCTGAATTATTTACGTTTCTTCATAACAACTCTGGCTGCATCCCTCAATGCAAAATAAAGAAGTGGCGTACATATTGCCGTAGAGATTGAGTTAATCACTGTAGCTGGCAAACTAATAAATGCACCTATACATGCAACTTTCAAACTAGTGCCTATCATCAAAGCTTCAACTATGGAGACACAATAAGTGGTAAAAATTTTAGTTACTCCAGCAACAATCCCCAAAATAATAATATTTTTCTTACTATCTTGATAATGCATGCTTTTAAAGACAAGCGTCAAAATTGAGGCTACAACAATCACTTCTAGCATAGTTAACCAGGATGTAGCTGCATAACCATTAAGCAGATCAAAGCCTCCTAAGCCAATAATCCCAGCAATCATACCATTACGACAACCTAAATAAAGAATAGCTACAGCAGTTAAAGTATTGCCAAAATGAATAAAAGGTCGTCCAACCATAGCAGGAACAGGGATTCTTAATACCCAAATTCCGATATAAATAATGGCAGCAAAAAGACCAGTTAAAACTAAAGATTGCAGCGAATTTTCTTCTTTTCTCATTATCTTCATCACTCTTTCAATTGATTTATTAACCAACTAAGCCCAGCAGCATAATTTGGACCCAATCTAGCATTTTGGTTAGTAGTAGCATTAATTGCCTTTGCAACAAAATTAGCAGCTATTGAACAGCTTTGTTTTAACTCATTATTATGCAAATATGCGGCTAAAAAGCTGCTAGCAAAAATATCACCTGTACCAAAGAAAGACCCAGGAAGCTTTTTCTGAACCAGTGACCAACTTTTTTGTCGAGTCACACCAACTTCAGCAATTTTTTCTTGTTCTAAAGGGATGCCTGTAATGATCACATTAGGAATAGAAAAACGATTAGCCAAAGCTTCTGCCAAGTATTTTGCGGAAGACAAAGAAACTTCTGTAATCTTTTCACCTAAAAACAAGGCAGCTTCAGTCATATTGGGTGTCAAAATCGTCGCTTTTGAAATAAGTTTTCTCATCTTGATGACGTAATCCTTGTTCAAACCACGATACATTTTGCCGTTATCGGCCATTGCTGGATCAATCAAAACTTTTTCTCTTTGATAGCTTATCTGATCAATATTTTTAAGCCAGAAATCCAAAGCATGATTACCAAGATACCCTAAATAAAGTGCATCAAAATAGAAACTTTCCTTCTTCCAATGTTCAATAATCTTTGGCATTTCAGCACTCATGTCGCAAAAACTATTTTTTGTAAAACCAGTATGCGTCGATAAAATAGCCGTTGGTAAAACAGATGGTTGCAAGCCACAAGCTCCTAAAATCGGTAAAGCAACGGACATGGAAACTTGTCCTGCACATGAGAGATCTTGACTGATTAGTACTCCACCATTAATCATTTTTTCACTCCAATCAAAAATCCTGATATTAGCTTATCATAAGTTAATATCAGGATTAAAATATTATTTTACTTTGCACTAAAAGTATTTGGTTGGATGTGATTCAAAATTTGATAACCGATAGCCTTATTTCTATCTTCATCATTTTGGGTTTGATTCAAGAACATGATCAAACCATTCTTATTATCACTAGTCATCTGTACCCAGTTACCAAAGTGAGTATTGTAAAGATTTCCGTAGGCAGATTTTAAATTACCATTGATGTATAAACCACCAGAGTAACCATTTGGACTAGTGGCACTCAAATGTGTCATATAATTATACTCAGCTTTATTTAAAATTTTGCCATTAGTCAAGCCACATTGAATCTTGTAGTAATCCATCGGTGTTGAGAATAAATTACCCGCACCAACTAATTGTGATGCTTGTTGTTTTTTAACATATTGAGCCCATTGATAGTTTTTAATATTCCAAGTGTATGAAATACCGTCAGTCATGCCTGCTGGAATATCTTCTAAGAAATAGGTTCTCTTTAAGCCTAACGGATTAATAATACGTGATTGGACATTTTGCTTGTAAGATTGTCCTGTTACTTTACGAATAATACCTGCAAGTAAAATATAATTAGTATTGTTATATAAAAACTTACCTGGTTGATTCTGATTACTTGAGTTTAATTTATTAACTACCCAATTAATCGCAGCATCTTCTGAATAAATACGACCACGGTTAACTTCAGTGTTAGCTGCTTTTAAACCAGAAGTATGGGTCATCAGATTTCCGACAGTAATATTAGATGAACCTTTCAAGTTTGGATACCAATCAGATATCTTAGTATCTTGATTAAATTTACCTTCATATATCAGCTGTGTAATAATAGCAGCTGTAATAACTTTTTGCAAAGAACAAACAGGATAGACTACTTTTCTATTGCCTGCTCCTAACCGACGACCATAATAGCCATAACCGTAACTGATTTGTTGAGCATGGCCGTCTTTAACAATTACTGTTGTCCCACGAGCATAATAATTAGCTATAGTTTTTCTTACAAAACTCCGCATTTCAGTTTGGTTATACGCAGCATGTGCTGTTTGTGAAGTAGCAGCAATGTCTACTGGAAAAGATGATACTACAATTAATGAAACTGCCGCTTTCATTAACGTTTTTTTCAAATTAATACGTTTCGTTTTAAAGCCCTCCAAAAATGTTATATTTTTTCACTCCATCATATTAGCATTTAATTTTTTCAATGAAGTTACAGAATCAATAAAAAATGAATCTTGCCTCTTTAATAAGGATAATTTTCCAAACGATCTTTTTCGGAAAGTTTTCTAATAACCTTAGCTGGAACACCTACTGCTAATGAATTATCAGGAATATCACGAGTAACAACCGACCCAGCACCAATAACACAATTATTTCCGATAGTTACACCGGCACAAACAGTAACATTGCTTGCTAGCCAGCAATTATCACCAATGGTGATGGGTGCGCCATATTCAATGTCTGCAACCTTGCCATCATTTTGTAAGCGTGCATTTCTTTGATCTGCCAACAAGGGATGCAAAGGCGTAGCAAGCGTAATATTGGGTCCAAACATTACATTATTTCCAATAGTAATGGGACAGGTATCAAGAATAGTCAAGTTAAAGTTAGAGTAAAAATTGTCACCCAACTTAGTAAATCGACCATAATCTACTTCAATCGGACCTTGCAAATAAACTCCTTCTCCATGATCTGGGAAAAGTCGATCAATGATTGCTTTTCTTTCAAGTTTATCCTCATCTGTTGTCATGTTGTAATCTCTAGACAATCTATGTGCTAAAGAAGAAAACTCGCCTAATTCTTTTGTATCAGGACGATATGGTTTCCCTGCCAGCATATTTTTCGTATTTTCTTCCATATATATCTGCTCTCTAAAAATTAATAATTTGGTACTGTGATTATATCCATATTTTCTTATTTTTCGACACCAAAATCAAATAGTCTTATAAGAAAACTGTATTTTCTAAACTATTGTGTGATACACTCTTAATGTTGTAGAAAATAAGATTTATCGAGGAGAAAATGAAAAAGAAGAATATTATCGCTATTGGCATAGGTTTGCCAGTCTTTCTGATTTTGGCAGTTTCTATTATGTTACATGCCAGTTGGATTAATGGCTTTGATAACTTTTTCGAGCATCTAGTACACACTATTCCTGGTTTACAAAGTCTGATGCTGAAGATCACTTTCTTAGCCGACACTAAAGTTGATTTAGTTTGGATGCTATTAATTGCAATTATTCTATGGATAAAAAAACAACGTCCTCTCTCACTTAGCATCGTGATTACTTTAATTACTGCTGATGCATTTGGTTGGGTTGTCAAGCACGTTATTCAACGTCCACGTCCTACAGCTCACTTAGCTGTCGACGATGGTTTTAGCTTTCCTAGTGGACATACCTTAGGAATGTCAATCATTGTTTTTTGGTTGATTTTAATTATGATTCCTGTTTTGGTAAAAAGCAGTACAGCTAGAGTTTGGCTGTATATACTTTTAATCATTTGGTTAGTACTAGTAATGATTTCTAGAGTATATGTCTATGCTCACTTCCCATCAGACGTTTGCGGATCTACTGCACTCGGTGCAATGTGGGTTGGTCTAGTTGATACAATTTGGGATAAAGTTACACCACGAACTTCAAAAAATAATTTCTAAACAAAAAAGACGCTAGGAATGATACATTCCCTGTCAAGTAGA
>NZ_AZFO01000090.1 GCF_001436305.1 Lactobacillus ultunensis DSM 16047
CTTTAGTGATGTACAAGACGTCCTTAGTTCTTGGAGCGCGCTTGTTGGCTGGCTGGCCTTTCTTGCTTACCCAGACATCTAAGTGCTTAGCTACCTTCTTTACTTTACCGGTTACTTTGTAACCTTTTGGTAACTTCTTTTTAGCTGTCGCTAATTTGCTCAATACCTTAAAATCTGTTTCACCTTTAGCTACCGTAATATGAGCTCTCTTAATAATTCTGCCACCTTTACCGATGTATAAAACTAACATTTGATGAACTCTTGGAATTTCAGGGGCTTCTGGCTCAATATTATCGTTAACAGTAGTAACAACTGGAGTGTTGTTCGATTCAGTTGAAATAGTACCTGTATTATTAGGAATAATAGTTACACTACCGTAATCACTATTTGGTCCAGCAGGAATTTCATTATTACTTGTATTGTTATTATTATCACTAGGTCTGCTGTTATCAACCAC
>NZ_AZFO01000091.1 GCF_001436305.1 Lactobacillus ultunensis DSM 16047
CTATTTAGCTTAGAATGTTTTGTGCTTAAAATTCTTATTTGATATAATTTTGAAAAATATTGTAAAGGAAAACTTTGTGAACAAGAAAAAGAAACGAAAGAAAGTATTAAAAGAAGTCGAAAAAATGGAAGAAATAATAGGTTTTTTGTTTGAAAATACCACCTATTATTATTTAAGTACCGTACCTAAAAATATTAACAATGAAGCTTCTTTTTATGATGGCTATCAAGATTGGTGTGATAAATCCTATTTGCCTGATTTTGCTAAAGGTGTTACTAGAATAATTTTTGCAATGATGGAATATAATTATGCAGAAGTATATTTAAAACCTGAGTGGTGGCCCAAAAAGAAATCGAAGTATAGTAAATATTTAGGTAAAAATATTCGTGATATTGGTTTTAGTAAGTTAGAAGAGATAATTAAACACGCGTGGTGCTAGTTAAATCGTTT
>NZ_AZFO01000092.1 GCF_001436305.1 Lactobacillus ultunensis DSM 16047
TTTGCTCTGCCAAAGGCAAGAACTATTGGCAAATAATCCTCCGTTATCCTCACTGTGATTTAGTAGAAAAAGATGGTAAAAAGCATTGCCTTTAAGCATGCACAAAAGACTGCAGATAAGCTAATTGACTTGGCTAATAAAGCTTATCCTGTTGTCTCATGCGACAGCGTAGAAGTCGAACAGGCGCAATACTATGCTCAAAGACTGCTCAGTTTAAGTAAACAAAGAGAACAGATAATTGAGCGAATGGTCAAACTAGCAACATCTTTGCCTAATCATGACCTAGAAAACCTGGAAAGCATTCCTGGCTTTGCCCAAATTACAGCAGTCAGAGTCTTAGCAGAATTAGGCGATTTACGTAGATTTAGTAATCCCAATAAAATCAACGCTTTTATT
>NZ_AZFO01000093.1 GCF_001436305.1 Lactobacillus ultunensis DSM 16047
TAGTATTGGGATATAGCCAAGTGGTAAGGCATTAGACTTTGACTCTAACATGCGCTGGTTCGAATCCAGCTATCCCAATCTAAGTAATTTTATAACTTATGGCGGTGTAGCCAAGTGGTAAGGCAGAGGTCTGCAAAACCTTAATCGTCGGTCCGAATCCGACCTCCGCCTTATCAACCGAATAAGTTGATTATTTAAATTTAATATTATGGCGGTGTGGCGGAATTGGCAGACGCGTCAGACTCAAAATCTGGTGTCCATTACGGACGTATCGGTTCGACCCCGATCACCGCTATCTTTTTATAAAGCGATTCATTAGTTTGAATCGCTTTTTTCTTTTCTAAAGATATAATAGTACGCGTGGTGCTAGTTAAA
>NZ_AZFO01000094.1 GCF_001436305.1 Lactobacillus ultunensis DSM 16047
TTTGAGCTTGATCCTTTTAGTGGCAAAGTTTTTCTCTTCTGCGGTGGAAGCAAGGATCGCTTCAAGGCCCTTTATTGGGACGGTCAGGGCTTTTGGCTGCTCTATAAAAGATTTGAAAACGGGAAGATGAACTGGTCGCGAAACCAAAATGAAGTTCAAGCCTTATCTTCTGAACAAGTCGACTGGCTGATGAAAGGCTTTGCAATCAGTCCAAAAATAAAGAACACGAAAGTACGCGAATTTTACTAACACTTGATATCGCGCGCTTTTTTTCTACGTAAAGTCAAGCATCACTAGGTGTTTGGCTTTATTATTTT
>NZ_AZFO01000095.1 GCF_001436305.1 Lactobacillus ultunensis DSM 16047
TAAGCATCCGCAAATAATCTTTGAAGCTACAGGAGTCTACTCGCGCAGACTGCAAGCCTTTCTTGAAGATTATGGCTATGAGTATGTCATTCTTAATCCGCTTAAAGCTAAAAAGGAAATGGACCTCGGCTTGAGACACAACAAGACTGATAAAACTGATGCCTATCATTTAGCCTTGATTCAAAGGCTTCATCATCATCCGGTCAATCAGCTTCAATCCCCAATTTATAAGCAGCTTAATTCACTGAGCCGTTTCTATGATCAGCTGACAAGCGA
>NZ_AZFO01000096.1 GCF_001436305.1 Lactobacillus ultunensis DSM 16047
TTCCCTCCACGCCAAAAAAGCACCAGACCTTCTCGGTCTGATGCTTTCTGGTTTCTATTCGGTTTTCTTCGGCTCTATCTTGCTATTACTTTCCCGCTTTCTTAATCCATACGTTGTAGTGATTATGTACGCGGTCGATGCCGGTAATCTTGTAGCCCTTTGGCAGCTTGCTCTTAGCGAGCTTGCTTACGCTACCCGTGATTCTGGTGCGTTTTACAATCTTACCGTCTTTAGTGATGTACAAGACGTCCTT
>NZ_AZFO01000097.1 GCF_001436305.1 Lactobacillus ultunensis DSM 16047
CCTACTACTTGCGGCGTGCTGCCGTCGCCATAGTCAACCTTGATCCAGGCATTATCGCTGCTGCCTGCCGTTACCGCAGTATTGAAGTCGGCTGCTGTCATTGCGTCAGTTGCGGCTGCGTTCTTGTACCAGCTATAAGTAATGCCGTTGCCAAAGTATCTGCTTAACGTGCTGTTATTGCTGATCTGCTCCTTGGCCTCTGGCATTGTTGTGCCGCCATAAACATCGTGTGTCAAAT
>NZ_AZFO01000098.1 GCF_001436305.1 Lactobacillus ultunensis DSM 16047
AGAGTAATGGCTATTGTGTTGGGCATTGTTAAAGAATTTGCCTCGATTGCTTTGATATTGGTAAGCCCATTCTCTGACTCGATGGTCTCCAGACTTAACTGTCATATTTAGAGTTTTAGCTATTTCGATAGCACTCATATTGCCATTCAAGTATTGTTTAACTGCCCATAGCTTTTGTTCAAATGAGTATTTGCTTTTTCTAGGCATAATAAAATCCCACCTTCGTGAATAATTG
>NZ_AZFO01000099.1 GCF_001436305.1 Lactobacillus ultunensis DSM 16047
CAATTATTCACGAAGGTGGGATTTTTTATGTCTAGAAAAAGCAAACATTTATTTGAACAAAAGCTATGGGCAGTCAAACAATACTTAAATAGCAATATGAGCGCTACGGAAATAGCTCAAAATCTAAATATGCCAGTTAAGTCTGGAGGCCATCAAGTAAGAGAATGGGCTAATCAATATCAAAGCAATCGAGGTGAAATTTTTAACAGTGCCCAACACAATAGCCATTACTCT